>JAGWTB010000018.1 GCA_028869175.1 Sphingomonadales bacterium | reverse complement strand
CCGCGTTGCCACTGCAAGCGTGACGTCCGCGCCGTTTGGCTGCGGGCGGTCCTCGTGCATGCTGGCCTGCCAGGCCCCACGCCGGGTCATGACATTGAGATCACGAACCGGGCCATCCAGCGGTGTACCTTCAACCGCTACGTCACCGGGAAAGGCCAGACTCTCGCCGATGCCGAGCACGACCGTGCGGCCTTCATCGACAAAATCGAGGCGCAGCCTGCCTTCGAGCACGGTCAGGATGCGGTCAATTCCTTCAAAGCAGGAGAACGGTCCAGGTTTCTCGACAAGCGCCGTACTGATCCGCCATCCGAAATCGTGCAAGCCCGACCCTGCGGGAAAGGCTGCGATCTCGCTGGTTACCCCGCCGCCGTTCTTCCACGGAACCGTGATGCGCAACGCAGCTGGCAACACCGATTGGGCAGGGAAGGCGATGGGCTTGTCCGTCATTGCAGGCCGTTCCGTTGACACAAGGACAAGGTCTACCCCGCCCGCAGCTCCTCCGCCAGCAACCTGAACTCGTCGCTGCGCGGCGAGTTCTTGCGCCAGACGAGCGCAATCTCGCGGTTGGCCTTGTCGCTCTTGAGCGGGCGGGCGACCACGTCGGTGCCATTGAGGATCCCCGCGTCGAGCGCCATTTCGGGCAGCATGGTCAGGCCCAGGCCATTGTCGACCATCTGCACCAGCGTATGCAGCGAGGTGCCGATCATCGTGGCACTGGCGCGCAGCTCGGGCCGGTTGCAGGCGGCCAGCGCATGGTCCTTGAGGCAGTGCCCGTCCTCGAGCAGGAGGAGCCGGTTCTCGTCGATCAGCGACGGCAGGATTTCCTCGGGCGGGTTGCGCGGGTCGTCGAACGGGAAGGCGACGAAGAAGGCGTCGAGCTCGATCGTCTCCTTTTCCACCTCGCCGGTCGGATAGGGCAGGGCCAGCAGCACACAGTCGCTGCGCCCGTGGTGCAGGCTTTCGATCGCCGCCGCGCTGGTTTCCTCGCGCAGGTAGAGCTTCAGCTGCGGGCGTTCGCGGCGCAGGCGCGGCAGCATCCGGGGCAGCAGGAACGGGGCGATCGTGGGAATCACACTCATCCGCATCTCGCCCGAGAGCGGCTGACCGGCGCTTTGCACCATGTCGCTCAGCTCCTCCGCCTCGCGCAGCAGCCGGTGCGCCTTGGCCACCACCGCGTTGCCCAGCGGGGTAAACCGCACCGCGCGCTTGGTCCGTTCAACCAGAATGACGCCGAGCAGGGTCTCCAGATCACGCAGACCTGCGGAGAGCGTCGATTGCGACACGAAACAGGCATCCGCCGCGCGGCCAAAATGGCCGTGTTCGTGCAGCGAGACGAGGTACTGGAGTTGCTTGAGGGTGGGGAGGTAGGTGGTCATTGGCTGCGGCTATCGCATGAAAATCGGGAATATGCCAAGTTGCGGAAAGTGCAATTAAATCGTAGTAACAATTTAATTGACTCCGCGAGCGATTCCTGTCAGGGGGTAACGGTGATAATCGTTTGGGATGAGCCAAAGCGACTGGCCAATATCGCCAAGCACGGCATCGATTTTGTCGATATCGATGAGGAATTTTTCCTTTCCGCGATTGTCAGGCCGGCCCGGCAAGGACGGTTCGCGGCAATTGGCAGGCTTGATGGAGTTATCGCGGTGATTTTTGCGGTTCTTGGCAACGAGGGAATCTCGATTGTCTCGGCCAGACCCGCCAGCCGCAAGGAAAGGCAGCTGCTGCAATGACCAAGGCAAAATATACCAAGAGCGATCTGGAAGCGGTTTCGGACAATCCCGAATGGACTGCGGAGGATATTGCCAATGCAGTGCCGTTCGATCAGGCCTTTCCCGAGCTTGCAGCCAAAATGCGGCGCGGGCGTGGTCAGCAAAAGGCTCCGACAAAAGTCAGCACAACCATTCGCTTGTCGCGTGACGTTATTGACCACTTCCGCGCAACCGGAACCGGCTGGCAGGCCAGGGTTGATGCAGCGCTGAAGGAATGGATTGGAGCGCGTTGATTACTCCGCCGCTTCCGGATCGCTCCCGCCGATTTCGTCGATGTGGGCCATCTTCAGCTTGTTCTTGACCACGGCGAAGGCGGTCTTGCCTTCGACCAGGTCGAGCGCGTCCTTGCCGAACACTTCATAGCGCCAGCCCTGCAGCAAGGGCAGTTCGCGCACCCCGGCGGCGAGCAGTTCCAGATCTTCGCTGCGCGCCAGCAGGCGCGAGGCAACGTCGATTTCGCGGCTGCGGATCTTGAGCAGCAGCTTGAGCAGGTCCGCCACCAGCGCGCCTTCCTTGCCCAGCGGCGCGCCGCGCGGTGTGCGCGGCGGCAATTCATCGTCGGTCAGCGGCTTGGCAGCCTCCAGCGTCGCCATCAGGCGGCGGCCAATCTCGTTGTCCTTCCACCCGGCGGAAAGCCCGCGCACCTTGGCCAGATCGGCCTGCGCGCGGGGCGGGTGGCTGGCAATGTCGGCCAGAGTTTCATCGCGGGCGATCCGGCCGCGCGGGATATTCTTGTCCTGCGCTTCATATTCGCGCCAGGCGGCGATGGCCTTGAGCCGCCCGAGCATCGCCGGGTTGCGCCCCGCCGCCTTGATCCGCTGCCAGGCCAGGGCCGGGTCGTTGCGGTAATTCGCCGGATCGGCCAGCTTCTCCATCTCGGCATCGAGCCACTCGCCGCGCCCGGTCTTGCGCAGGCGGTTCAGGATCTTGGGGAAGATCTTCGAAAGGTGGGTAACATCGCCGATGGCATATTCGATCTGCCGCGCATCCAGCGGGCGACGCGACCAGTCGGTAAAGCGCGCGCCCTTGTCCACGGTGAAGCCGAGCCAGGATTCGACGAGGTTGGAATAGCCGATCTGTTCGGACTGGCTGATCGCCATGGTGGCAATCTGGGTGTCGAAGATCGGATGCGGGGTCTTGCCGGTGAGGTTGTAGATGATTTCCACGTCCTGCCCGCCGGCGTGGAACACCTTGAGCACGTCCTCATTGTCCACCAGCAGATCGAGCAGCGGCGACATGTCGATCCCGCTGGCCATCGGGTCGATCGCCGCGGCTTCCTCGGTATCGGCGACCTGGATCAGGCAGAGCTCCGGCCAATAGGTGCTCTCGCGCATGAATTCGGTGTCAACCGTGATGAAATCGGCCTTGGCCAGCCGTTCGCACAGGGAGGCGAGTTCATCGGTCGTCGTTATCAGCGGGTGAATCTTCATCGGCCCGCCGATACGACCATCCGCCGCCGCATTCAATCGAATGCTGCGCTGCGGCCTGATCGGCGGCTGACGGCGGCGTTCAGCCCGCCCGGCGCATGAACCGGGAAAACATGCCGCTGCGTTTGGCCTCGGGTTCTGCAGGCGCTTCGGCGGGCGCTTCCGCCGCCATTTCGCGCAGGTTGCGGCGCAGCAGGGCACCGGTGGACACCGGCGCTTCGCTATTGTCCGAGCCGTCGGTTTCGTCGTCATGCTCGGTCGCTACCGGGTAATCCGGCGAAGTGGCAGGGAAGGCGACCACTTCGGCAGCCGGCTCGTTCGCGTCGTCTTCAAGGGCTTCAGGCAGCTCCAGATGCGCATGGGCGCGCGGGTCGGTCAGCGAGCCGTAGGCTGCTTCGTCAACATCGGCTTCCGCCGGCTCGTCCCAGTCGCCAAGGCAATGTTCGACATATTCCGGAGTTGCCACCACGGGGGCATCGAAGAACGGATAGCTCTCGTTGCTGCCCACCAGCATCGCCATCGGGCGCGGCAGACCATAGGCCAGCACCATTTCGCGCATCGCCTGATGGACCCGCACGGCGATCAGCGCCGCCGCGACGAGCATGGCGTCATGATCGGCGCCGTCGAGGTTGTCGCCCATCCGGCATTCGGCTTGCAGACGCAGCGCGGCGGCGTGGAGTTCGCCCAGTCCCTCGATGCGGATGGTCCCGTCGATGGTCTCGAAGGCCCCGGCCCATTCCGAACTGCTGGCCGAATAACCGGCAACGATTTCGCCGCGCGTGGCGGTGGAGAAGGCGAAGGCGTGATCCGAATAGAAGCTGGTTTCCAGGCAGGGCTCGCAGGTGCCGTCCTCGCCCGGCGTATCATCACCGGCAGAGCTGAGATCGACGCCGATGGCGGTAATCGTGCGGCCGTGGCTGTCGGCGCGCGCCACTTCATAGGCAAGTTCATCCCAGCCGTGGACGATCATGGAATCGAGCGTGGCTTCGCGGCACAGGTCCGCAACCGGGTGGCCCAGCTCGGCCAGCGCCTCGATCGCCATGAACAGGCGTTCGGCGGCGACATCGGCATCGCCTTCGCGCAACAGCGTTTGCAGCGCGTTGCGGATTTCGTGAACCTGCTGCTCGGATTCGAACAGCGCACTTGCAAATACTGCCACGTAACGGCCTCGTGGATTGCCCCAATACTCGACCGGAGTAGCAGCAGAGGGTTAACAAGCCTTATCCACAATCGCGGCAGGGCGTTCACCGCGCGGCCTCGCTGCGCTACCCTCTGGAAAGTGGCGGCGCTTTGACCTAGGGCGCGCGATCAGCTTCATTTCCCCATCATCGATCGGTATAGACTCACCCATGCATCCCTATCGTTCGCACACCTGCGGCGCGCTCGGCGCGGAATCTGTCGGCCAGTCGGTCCGCCTGTCGGGCTGGGTCCATCGCAAGCGCGACCACGGCGGCGTCCTGTTCATCGACCTGCGCGACCATTACGGCATGACCCAGATCGTCGCCGACGTGGACAGCCCGGCGCTGCCGCTGCTGGAAGCCGCCCGGATTGAATCGGTCGTCACCATCGATGGCGAGGTCAAGGCGCGCAGCGCGGGCACGGTGAACCCGAACCTCTCCACCGGCGCGATCGAAGTCTTCGCGCGCAAGGCCGAAGTGCTCAGCCGGGCTGAGGAACTGCCGCTGCCGGTGGCGGGCGAGCAGGAATATCCCGAGGATATACGTCTGCGCTACCGCTTCCTCGATCTGCGGCGCGAGACGCTGCATGCCAACATCGTCAAGCGCACGGCAATCGTCCGCGAAACCCGCCGCCGGATGGAAGACATCGGCTTTACCGAATATTCCACCCCGATCCTCACCGCCTCCAGCCCCGAAGGCGCGCGCGATTTCCTCGTGCCCAGCCGCATCCATCCGGGCAAGTTCTTCGCGCTGCCGCAGGCGCCGCAGCAGTACAAGCAGCTGCTGATGGTGGCGGGGTTTGACCGCTATTTCCAGATCGCCCCCTGCTTCCGCGACGAAGACCCGCGTGCCGACCGGCTGCCGGGCGAATTCTACCAGCTCGATCTGGAGATGAGCTTCGTCACCCAGGAGGAAATCTGGGAGACGATGGAGCCGGTGATGGCCGGCATCTTCGAAACCTTCGCCGAAGGCCGCAAGGTTACCCCGGCGGGCCAGTTCCCGCGCATCCCCTATGCCCAGGCGATGCTCGACTACGGCACCGACAAGCCCGACCTGCGCAACCCGCTGGTGATCCGCGACGTGACGAGCGAATTCACCGCCTCAGGCTTCGGCTTGTTCGAGAAGATCGTCGGCTCGGGCGGCGTCGTCCGGCTGATCCCTGCGCCGGGCACCGCGGAAAAGAGCCGCAAGTTCTTTGACGAGATGAACGACTGGGCGCGCGCCGAAGGCCATGCCGGGCTCGGCTATGCTACCCGCAAGGGCGGCGTGTTCGGCGGCCCCATCGCCAAGAACCACGGCGATGACAAGATGGCCGCGCTGTGGGACAGCCTTGGCCTTGGCCCCGATGACGGCGCGTTCTTTGCCGCCGGCAAGGCCGATCAGGCGGCGAAGCTCGCCGGGCAGGCGCGCGTGCGCGTTGGCGAGCAGCTCGATCTGGTCGAGCTGGACGCCTTCCGCTTCTGCTGGATCATCGACTTCCCGTTCTACGAATGGAGCGACGAGGACAAGAAGCTGGACTTCGCGCACAACCCCTTCTCGATGCCGCAGGGCGGGCTGGAAGCGCTGGAAAGCCAGGACCCGCAGACGATCAAGGCCTACCAGTACGACATGGTCTGCAACGGCTATGAACTCGCCTCGGGTTCGATCCGCAACCAGCATCCGGACCTGATGGTCAAGGCCTTCGAACTGGTCGGGCTGTCGAAGCAGGACGTGGAAGACCGCTTCGGCGGCATGTACCGCGCCTTCCAGTTCGGCGCCCCGCCGCATGGCGGCATGGCGGCAGGGGTGGACCGCATGGTCATGCTGCTCTGCGGCGTGCAGAACCTGCGCGAGATCACCCTGTTCCCGATGAACCAGCGCGCCGAAGACCTCCTGATGGGCGCGCCAAGCCCCGCCGAGATGAAGCAATTGCGGGAGCTGCATATCCGGGTGGTCGAACCGCCGAAGGGCTGAGTGAGGGGGCGCGGGTTTCCGTGCTCCCCTGTTCGTCCCCCTCTTGCCAGCCGCTTCGCCGTTCTCTAGGGCGGCAGGCGATATTCCATCCTCCGTTCCAGAAGGGGCACGTAAATGAGCGACACTGCCGACCGCGTTAAGAAGATTGTCGTCGAGCACCTCGGCGTCGAGGCCGACAAGGTTACCGAAGACGCCAGCTTCATTGACGATCTGGGCGCAGATTCGCTCGACATCGTCGAGCTGGTCATGGCCTTTGAAGAGGAATTCGGTGTCGAGATTCCCGACGATGCTGCCGAAAAGATCAGCACCGTCTCGGACGCGATCAAGTACATCAACGACAACAAGGGCTGATCTCGGTCCGCCAGGCCCGGGCTTCCCCGTCGCAGCGCTTGCCGTGAAGGCGGGACTGCGGCAGGGAATCCGGGAAGAAAGCTCGGCAGGCTCAGCCCCCAAGGGTCTGGGCCTGTTGCATTTTCGGAGAATTACATGCGTCGTGTCGTCGTAACCGGACTGGGCCTGGTCACCCCCCTGGGTGCCGATGTCGAAACCGCCTGGAAGAACATCCTCGCCGGCAAGTCCGGTGCGGGGAAGATCACCCGCTTCGATGCCTCGGACCAGAAATGCCATATCGCCTGCGAAGTGAAGCCGGCGGACCATGAATATGGCTTTGATCCGAACAAGCGCGTCGATCACAAGGTGCAGCGGCAGGTCGATCCCTTCATCATTTACGGCATCGATGCCGCGGGCCAGGCGATCGAAGATGCGGGCCTGACCGAGATGGACGAGGCGACCCGGCTGCGCGCCGGCTGCTCGATCGGTTCGGGCATCGGCGGCCTGCCGGGGATCGAAAGCGAATCGCTGGTTCTGGCGGAAAAGGGCCCGAGCCGGGTTTCGCCGCACTTCGTCCATGGCCGCCTGATCAACCTGATCTCGGGCCAGGTCTCGATCAAGTATGGTCTGATGGGGCCGAACCACGCCGTGGTCACCGCCTGCTCCACCGGCGCGCACTCGATTGGCGACGCGGCGCGGATGATCCGCGATGACGATGCCGACATCATGCTGGCTGGCGGTGCCGAGGGAACGGTCTGCCCCATCGGGATTGCCGGCTTTGCGCAGGCGCGAGCGCTCAACTGCAGCTATAATGATCGCCCCGAACAGGCCAGCCGCCCTTACGACAAGGACCGCGACGGTTTCGTCATGGGCGAAGGCGCGGGCGTCGTGGTGCTTGAGGAATACGAGCACGCCAAGGCGCGCGGCGCGAAGATCTATGCCGAGGTGGTTGGTTATGGCCTGTCGGGCGATGCCTATCACGTCACCGCGCCGCACCCGGAAGGCAAGGGCGCGGAAAATTCCATGCGCATGGCCCTGAAGAAGGCCGGACTTGGCGCGGGCGATATCGATTACGTCAACGCCCACGGCACTTCGACCATGGCCGATACGATCGAACTCGCCGCGGTGAAGCGCGTGCTGGGGGATGACCTGTCCGGCGCTTCGATGAGCAGCACCAAATCGGCCATCGGCCACCTGCTGGGCGGTGCCGGCGCGGTGGAGACGATCTTCTGCATCCTTGCCATCCGTGACCAGATCGTGCCGCCAACGCTGAACCTGGACAATCCGGACGAGGGCACGGAAGGCGTCGATCTCGTCCCGCACACGGCCCGCCCCCGCAAGGTGCGCGCGGCGCTGAACAATTCGTTCGGCTTCGGCGGCACCAACGCCAGCCTAGTCGTGCGGGCGCTGGAAGACTGATGATCAGGGGCGGCGGCATCGTCAAGGCGCTGCTGGCGCTCGCGCTGGTCGCCGTCCTGTGGCTCACGGTGGGCTGGTACTGGGGCGGTCCGCTGGCGAAGGACACGCCGTTCATCGTGACGGACGGCTCCAGCCTGTCGGCCATCGCCGCGCGGCTGGAGAAGGAGCGGGCGATATCCTCGGCATCCAGCTTCAAGTTGCGCGCGCGGGTGTTCGGCGGCGGCACGCCGATCAAGGCTGGCGAATTCATGCTGCCCAAGGGGGCCAGCGCCGCGAAGATCCTCGCGATCCTGCAGGGCGATGACGTGATCCGCCGCTTCGTCACCGTGCCGGAGGGCATGCCCTCGGTGCTGGTCTATGAGCGGCTGATGCAGAACCCTAACCTCACCGGCTCGATCGAGATCCCGGCTGAAGGCTCGATCCTGCCCGATACCTACGATTTCGAGCGCAAGGAAAGCCGCCAGGCGGTGCTGCTGCGGATGCAGGCGGCGATGCAGCGCACGCTTGCCGAACTGTGGGAAAAGCGCGGGCCCAACACCGTGGTCAAGACCCCGCAGGAAGCCGTGGTGCTCGCCTCGATCGTCGAGAAGGAAACCGGCAAGCCTTCCGAACGGCCAACCGTCGCCGGGCTCTATTCCAACCGGCTGCGGCAGGGGATCATGCTTCAGGCCGATCCGACGATCATCTACCCGATCACCCAGGGCAAGCCGCTGGGACGGCGGATCAGGCAGTCGGAAATCCAGGCGATCAACGGCTACAATACCTATTCGATGCTGGGTCTGCCCAAGGGACCGATTACCAATCCGGGGCGCTCGGCGATTGCCGCCGTGCTCAATCCGGCGCAGACTGATGCGCTCTACATGGTGGCAGACGGCACCGGCGGCCACGCCTTCGCCGCGACGCTGGAGCAGCACAACGCCAACGTCGAAAAGTGGTTCGCCATCCGCCGCGCCAAGGGTGAAATCTGAGCCGCAACGGGCAGGGGGAGGGCTGACGCTTGGCCGATCCCTATATCGTCACCGCCGAGATGCCGCCGGACCTTTTCGCCTGGGCCGATGCCCTGCGCCGCGCGCATTTTCCGCCCGAACGCAACAAGCTGTCAGCGCACGTCACCCTGTTCCACGCCTTCGCGCCCTCGCTTTACGAGGAACTGCGCCGCGTGCTGGTACGCTTCGCGGCTGACTTCGCGCCGCCCCGGGCAAGGGTTTCGGGCCTGATGAACCTTGGTGGAGGCACCGCTATCGCGCTCGAGAGTCCGGCGCTGATCGCCATCCATGCCGCCATCGCCGAACACTTCCACGGCGCGCTCACCGTGCAGGATTCGCACGCCCTGCGCCCGCATATCACTGTGCAGAACAAGGTGACGCCAAGGGAGGCGCGTGAGCTTCAGGCGACCCTTGCCGAGACCCTCGAACCGCGGCAATTCCGCTTCGCCGGACTGGGCCTGCACATCTAACGTGGCGGCATCTGGGAGGCGGCGGGAAAATGGTCATTCCGGGGCAAAATCGACGGTTGACCCGATGCAAACCACACCCTATGTGCCCGGCCTGCCCGCGCGAAGGCGCAGCCAGATGTGGGGCGGAGTAGCTCAGCCGGTTAGAGCAGCGGAATCATAATCCGCGTGTCGGGGGTTCGAGTCCCTCCTCCGCTACCAACATTCGTAACGTTCTGAAAATAGGCCGAAATTCTGAATGAGAGTGGGACTCGAACGAAGCGGTTTCTCACTTAGAGATCAATGATTTAGTTATTGAAATTTCAGATTTTTGGGATTTCTCCTTTGCGGACCTAGGCTGCTCGGTGGCGGTGTTCGGGGGTATTTTGGGGGTAACGCCAGCAAGCATCTCTAACCGCCCATACCCGCAAGGCTTGAGGCGGCGATGACTCTTCTTAATGGCTGCGCTCTACTCCGAAAATGCTCTTACCTCGGGAAATCAGCTTAGTTTCCGGCGACCGCTTCGTCGGACAGACCGGAACATCCGGTCGTGGGGCCGAAGTCACGGTAATCCAGCATTCCTATCCGTTTGCGCTGATGGCAGCTACGCGCCCTCATTTCACCCTTTCAAGACCTCTAAAATGTCGCCCAGAAGCTGGCGTTTCGTTAGCGATGGGCCGGGTGGCAGCCGAGCGCCCCACTTTCAGCAAGAAGCCTCGGGGTCTTCGATTCTGAGATCCAGACATCTGCGGCACCAAGCCCGAAATTGGCCCATCGGGGAAGTTGGCCTCGTTCTTCCGCGATAACTTGGTCAATCAGAAAGCCATTGTCGTCATTTCGTTGCTCTTCCAACTCATGAAGCATGAGCCGCTGCACATCGTTAACAATCGAAGGCGCAGGATCAACACCCACCACATACTCCTCAGACTGAATAAGCTCTTCAATATCCTCCTGAAGCGCTCGGGTGAGATCATTCCAGATACCAATGATCCGTGCCGTGCATCCAGCACTGCAACGATCAGGCCTTGAATCTCGCGGAAGAACGTTCGCTTGCATATCATTTTGTAGAGAGATAGACATTTGATCGACGAGTCTGCGACAGGCCAATATCGGGGAGTGAGAATGCAATACCCTCAGATCAGCGCCCGGGCGCAGCGTTTCATGTTGTGGTGGGGTTATAGCCTGATGGTGGTCTTCGGGCTGTCCTACGGCTTCCTGATCAAGCTGATCCCGCTCAATCCGGCCACTGACACGGCTCTGCAGGTCGCTGCATTCTATCGGGAGAATGCGGCTTCGATCCGCATCGGCGCGGTGATCTGTTCGTGGGTCGCGGCCTTTGCCCTGCCGATCTACGTCGTGCTGGCTGCCCAGTGTTCCCGTCTGGAAAAGGGGGTTCCGGTCTGGTCGATGCTCCAGTTCGGCGGGGGCATGATGATGACGATCTTCCTCGTCCTGCCACCCTTGTTCTGGGGCGTGGCCGCCTTTTCACCGGACCGCGCGCCGGAAATCACGCTGATCATGCACGAACTGGCCAACCTCACGCTGACCACCACCGACCAGTACTTCATCTTCAACATGGTGCCGATCGCCTACCTCGCGCTGTCGCGGCGCGATCATCCGCTCAATCCGTTTCCGCGCTGGTATGGCTATTTCGTCATCTGGGGGGCGCTTATGTTCGAACTGGGGGCCTTCGCCTTCATCCCGCGCAGCGGCCCTTTCGCCTGGAACGGGCTGTTCGTGTTCTGGTTCCCGTTCTGCATTTTCGGCGTGTGGATGACGATCACCATGATTGTCATGCTGAAGGCGATCCGCCAGCAGGAAGCGATGCAGGCGAACGGTGCCGGCTGAACCTGCCGACGCAAGGCGTATCCCCGGGGAAGCCGGAATCTGGGTGCTGATCGGCGGAGATCTCTCCGCGTTCTCCGCCTTCTTCCTGGTCTTTGCCTATTATCGCGGCTTCGATCCGGCGCTCTTCGCGGCCAGTCACCGCCAGCTTGACCATGGCATTGGCCTGGCGAACACGCTGATCCTGCTGACCAGCAGCCTGTTCGTGGCGCTGGCCGTGCAGCGGGTGCGCAGCGGACGCGAGGGGGCGGCGATCTGGCTGCGGCTGGCGCTGGCCTGCGGCGGCGCCTTCGCGGTGCTCAAGGCGGTGGAATATGCGCAGAAGCTGTCGGCGGGGATCACGCCGCTGACGAATGACTTCTTCATGTATTACTTCGCCTTCACCGGCGTACACCTGCTGCATGTGGTGATCGGTTCGGGCGCGCTGGTCTTCGCCATTGGTGCCTCGCGCCAGCAGGCTTCGGCGGAGCGGACGATGATCGTCGAGTGCGCGGCGATCTTCTGGCACCTGGTCGACCTGTTGTGGATCATCCTGTTCGCGCTGTTCTATCTGGCGGGCGGCCATGGATAGGACGGACCGTCGACTGCTGGTCCGCTGGGCATTCCTCGTGTCGCTGACCTTCGCTTCGTTCGAAAGCGCGTGGGGGCTGGGCTGGATGCGCAATCCGGTGGTGGCGATCGCCATCGTGATCGGCGTGGCGCTGATCAAGGTCCGATTGGTCATCCTCGATTTCATGGAAGTCCGCCGTGCGCCGCTGGCCCTCAGGCTGGCGCTGGAGCTGTGGGTGGTGGCCCTGGCCGGGGGGATACTGGGCCTATGGTACGCCGCCGGGGCCTGAGGCGCGGCGCGCGGTTCAGTCGTAGTCGCCCTCATAGCTCGATTCGCCCATCGGCAGCTCGTCGGCGCGGGGCATGCGGGTCAGCTGGTTACCGCCGTTGACCGGCAGGTTGAGCCCGGTGACGAAGGCCCCGCTGGCCAGCCACAGCACCGCGTTGGCATAGTCGTCCGGCAGGCCGATCCGCCCCAGCGGAACCTCGCGGGCGAAGATATCCTCCACGCCCGGGATGGCAAAGAGGTCCCTGGCCAGATCGGACTTTATCGGGCCGGGCTGGACCGAATTCACCCGGATGCCGCGCGGGCCATATTCCAGCGCGGCATAGCGCACGAGGCAGTCCGTCGCCGCCTTGGCGCAGGCATAGGCAAAGTGCGGGTGGATCGGCTGGACGGCGCTGTACGAACTGATCAGCACGATCGAGCCGTTGTCGTTCATCCGCGCCGCGGTTTCGCGCATGAAGTGCAACATGCCGTAGTAATTGACGCGGGTGGCCTGCTCGACTTCGGCAAAATCGAGGTCGGCGATGCTGCCGATGACCGGCAGCGCGGCCGCGTTCACAGCGATGTCCAGCCCGCTGTCGCCAGCGGCGAAGCGCACCATTTCGGCGATCTGCTGCGCGTCTCCGGCATCGCAGGCCCGCCAACGCGCGCCGATGCCGGCCGCCAGCGCTTCCAGCTTGTTGGCGCTGCGCGCGGCGATGGTGACCTTCGCGCCCGCTCGTGCCAGCGCCCGGGCAATCGCGAAACCCGTTCCGCCTTCCGCCGAAGCCCCCAGTACCACGGCAGTCTTGCCGTTCAGATCGCCGAGCATCGCTTTCTCCCTCGCGGAATCGTCCGTTTATTGAATACCGTTCGCTAGACTACTTTCTCCTTGACCGAAGGCAAGGGCGCGATTAGCCCGGATGAAGAATATGCCTTTGCGACGTTCCGGATTTCCGGGAAGAGCGCTGAAACTGGGGGTTTTGCGATGTCTCTGCTTGCTGGCCGCACCGCCATTGTCACCGGAGCGGGACGCGGTCTGGGCCGCGCGCACGCGCTCATGCTGGCCCGGCATGGCGCAAATGTGCTTGTGAACGATCTCGGCTCAAGCGCCTCGGGCGAAGGGACCGATCAGACCCCCGCGCAGGAAGTTGTCGCGGAAATTGAAAAGCTTGGCGGCAAGGCGGCGATCAACACCAGCGACGTTTCCGACTGGAAGGCGTCGCAGCAAATGGTCGAGCAGGCGATCGATACCTTCGGCGGCCTGGAAATTCTCGTCAACAATGCCGGCATCCTGCGCGACCGCATGCTGATCAACATGAGCGAGGAAGAGTGGGACCTTGTGGTCAAGGTTCACCTCAAGGGAACGTTCGCCCCGCTGCACCACGCCGGCAACTACTGGCGCATGCGCTCGAAGGGCGGCGAGACGTTCGATGCCAGCGTGATCAACACCACGTCGCACAGCGCGCTGTTCGCAAATGTCGGGCAGACCAATTATGCGGCGGCCAAGGCTGGCATCGCCACCATGTCGATCGTCGCGGCCCGCGAATTGCAGCGCTATGGCGTGCGGGTGAACGCGCTGGCGCCGCGCGCCGAGACCCGGATGACCGAGGGCCTGCGCGACTGGACGCCCGAACAGCTCGAACGCCGCCGCCCGGACTGGATTTCCACCCTTGTCGCCTGGCTCGCCAGCGAGGACGCGAAGGAAGTCAGCGGCCGCGTGTTCGAGGCCTGGGGCTATGGCTATGCGGTGATGGAAAGCTGGCAGCACGGTCCGCGCATGGATGCCTCGCTCGATCCGACGACCATCGGCGACGGCATGCGCAAGATCTGCCGCTTCGCCCGGCCGAACGCCAACATCAACCGTGACGAATGGCTCGATCCCTGAACGGGCTCCGGGCGTGAGCGCGGCGGACGACTTTTCGGCGGACTGGTTTGCCGATTATCTGCGCAAGCGGGCCGGGCAGCCGGTGCAAGTCACCGAGTTCGCGAAATTCACGCGCGGCACCTCGCGCCAGACCTGGTTTGCCACCTGGCGTGACGGGGATGGGAAGACGCACGAGGTTGTCCTGCGCGCCGACCATCCGGCGGGGGCCGGCGATCCGACCAGTCTCGATCAGGAATATGCGGTCTATGAACGCCTCGGCCGCACCGACATTCCCCATGCCCGCACCTTGTGGTTCGAAAACGATGCCGCCGCCGCGCCCAGGCCGTTCTACCTGCGCGAGCGGGTGGCGGGGGCGTGGCAGGTTCCCGGCTATACCCGGCAGGACGAGGTCGGAGCCGGAGCCCGGCTCGCCGCCGCGCAGGAGCATATGCGCGCCCTCGCCCGGGTGCACGACGCCGATTGGCAGGCGGCTGGCTTTGGTGACCTGCTGGGCGCGCCTGCCGGACTGGACGATGCCGTGGGGCACTATGTCCGCCTCCAGCTTGGCCGGCTGGCGCAGTTCGGCGGCGAACCGCAGCCGCTGCTGTGCGAGGTGGCGGAATTCCTGCTGGGTAATGCCCCGGAGGCTGCGCGCATCAGCCTGTGCAAGGGCACCAACGGGCTGGGCGAGGAAGTCTTCCGCCGGGGCCGCATCGTCGCCATGAGCGACTGGGAAGAAGTGCTCGTCGGCGATCCGGCCAGCGATCTCGCCATGGTGCAGGGGTTTGCCGAGCCGATTGTTCGCGGCGGTGAAACCGTGTGGGACCTTGAGCGCGCGCTGGAATTCTACAATGCCCACGCCCGCGTGCCGGTTTCGTTGGGCAACCTGCGATTCTACCAGCTTGCCCGCATGTTCGGGCGCATGGTGATGTTCGCCTATACCACCACGGTGGTGCAGCGCAGTCCGCGCGCCACGGTACGGCAGAGCTGGACGGCGACCGAGGTGCAGCACTGGGTGCGCCGCGCGCTGGCGGGCGCGCTGGGTATCGGCGAGGGCGTCGATCCGGCCATCTTCGAGGAACTGAACATGACCGTCGACATGGAAGCGGGGTGAGGCGGCGATGATCCATCCCACTTGCACCGAAGTGCTGGCCACGGTCCAGACCGCCTTTGACGAGCAGGTCGTGCCGCACCTTGCCGACAGCGAGGCGCGCAGCGCGGCTGCCACCATCGGCCACCTGCTGCGGCACGTCGCGCTGCGGATCGAACAGGAAGGCCAGATCCTGAGCGACGACATTGCCCGGCTGGAAGCGCTGCTGGGCAGGATCGCCGACTGGTTCGACGAAACGCGTGCGGCCGACGCCCAGCCGCTCCGAGCGGCGCTGGTACCGGCGCTGCCGGCGGGGCGCTATCCCAGCCTGACGCTGATCGGCGAACGGGCACTGGCGCTGCGCGCGGCGCTGGTCGCTGCGCAGGAACGGCTGCAAGAGGCGGCGGCCGGCCACGGGAGCGAAGCCGGGTACACAGACCTGCGCGCCGGCATCCGCGACTACATCGCCGCGCAGCTCGCCGATGAGGCCCGCCTGATCGCGCCCGCCTTCCAGGGCAGGGGGCCACGGCGATGACCGGGCAGGCCTATGGCGCGGACTACAGCGGGGCAGTGGTGCCCTTCACACCCATTGATGAGGCCGACGACCTGCTACATCCGGCAGAGCCAGGCGCGCCGCATACCCGCATCGAAACCTACCTGCTGGGCTTCAACATTCCCGAGCAGGCGATCAACTGCAATATCTACCTGCTGTGGCACCCGGTGCTGGGCTGCATGTCTGCCCACATCTTCGTCACGCATGGCGCGGTGACCTATCGCCACCAGCTTGAAGCGCCCTATTTCAACGAGCACCAGTACCTGCCCGCGGCCGAAGGGCCGGGGCGGTTCAGCCTCCAGCTCGGCACCTGCAAGGCCAGCATCGACGTGGTGGAGCCGCTGCGCAAGGTGGCGATCCGCTTTGCCGATCCGGAGCGCGACTTTCGCCTTGATGTCACCAGCGAAGCCGCATTGCCGCCCGTCGGTCGGCCCGGGGGCAAGCACTTCACCCAGCTCATGCGCAATCGCGGCACGCTGACCCTGGCGGGCGAGGGCTTTGCCATCGACAGCTTCTACATGCGCGACCGTTCGTGGGGCTATGAACGGCCCGAAGGCGCGGAGGCCGCGCCGCCCTATCGCTGGATCACCGGGTGGAACGCGGAAGGTGACGGCATGGTCATCGCCTGGCTGGATACCGAGATGCTGGGCGACAGCTTTGCCGATTGGCGCGCCGAGACAAGCGGCGAGCGGGCGGCGAACAAGTGGGAGCACGGCGGGACGACGCCGGGGGTTACCCTGCGCAGCGGCTGGATTTCACGCGGCGGCCAGGTCCGCGCGGTCCGATCGGCCCGGATCGATTGCGAAGGCGATCCGGCGGACCCGCACCTGACGCGGGCCATCGTCCTGCGGGTGACCGACGAGACGGGCGATATCCACGTGATCCGCGGCACCGTGCGGCAAAGCTATCCCAAGATGTACTGGCAGACCATGCTCACCTGGATGCACATGGTCGATCTCGACTGGGACGGCGTGCCCGGCCACGGCGACCTGATGGACACGTTCTCGCACTGGCATTTCCGCCAGGCCTGACCGGCGCGATCAACCCGCCACCTGCGGGCCTTGCGCGATCAGCCCGGCGGCACCGCGAATGAAATGCGGGTAATGGTGATAGGGCAGGATCGCGACCTTCAGATCGCCGATCAGCCCGTCGGAAAAGCGCGTCCACAGGATATTGGCGGCGCTGGCGTTGCGGGCATAGGCCCAGACCTTGAAGTAATGCAGCGTCTGAGCATCGACCGGATCGCCGCCGGCCTCGACATAATGGGCCATGAAGCGCGGCCAGTCGAGCGCCGCGCCGGTGGTGACCGCGATATAGCCCAGTTCCTCTGCCGGGTCGCCAATATGGGCAAATTCCCAGTCGAGCACGGCCGACAGCTTCCCTTCATCGAACAGGAAGTTGTTAAAGCCGACATCGCCATGGACCAGCGATGCGGGTTCGGCGCGGTCGGGCACGTTTTCCAGCAGCCAGCCGTAGATCGCCAGCAAGGCCGGGGACGGGGTGTGCGATTCGGCCAGGTAATAGTCGCGCCAGCCGGCGATATAGCGCCGGGCGGCCTCGCCGCGCGACAGGCTCCACAGGTCCGGTTTGATGAAGCTGGCCAGATCGCCAAGCTCCGTCAGCGGTTCCAGCGTGTGCAAGCGGGCGGCGATCTCAGCCAGCGCATCGCCCAGTTCCGGCGCGACCTGGGTGGTTGCGCCGAAGAAACTGCCGCCCAGTTCTCCGGGCGACTTGCGCATGACAATGAAATGGCCGCCGGGCAACAGCGGATGATCGGTATCAAGCCACAGCGCGTCGGGCGCGGGAAAACCGCGATCAAAGGCAGCCCGGATCACCGGGTATTCGCGCGCCACCTCGTGGCAATCGTTGGTCAGCGACTGGTTGTCACCCGGATCGCGGCGCATGACGAAATCGCCTGACAGCGCCGCGCCGGCCACCGAGAACAGTGTCGTCTCCTTGCCGAAACCGCCGGGCAGCGGACGGAAGGCGGTGACCGCCATGCCCGGTTCGGCAAAGCGATCGCGCAGGTAGGCCGCGAGGCTTTCGCCGGTGATGGCGTAGGGATCGGCAAGTGTTGTTTCGGCGGGCGGCAGGTCCGCCAGCAAGACGGCCGCTTCCCAGTCGGCCAGGGCAACCGCCGCTTCGCCAGAAGCGAATGCGCCGCGCGCGGCTTCGCGGGCGACAATGGCCTCGAACCGCGCCATGGCACCGCGCAGCGCGGCCTCGCCGGCTTCGAGGTTGCTCGCCGCGATTGCGCCCGCGTCCCCCGCCAGCGCGGTCAGCGCATGGCGTCCTTCGCTCTCGGCCAGCGATCCGGCAACCCTGCTGGCTGCATCGCGCAGCGCCCGTGCCTGGTCGGCAAGTCCCTGTGCGCCGCGTTCCGCCCGGCAGGCCAGCAAGTCGATGGCGTTGGCGGCGGCCACGCCCCCGGAAGCCTGGGTCCCGGCATCGGTCAGAAGCGGCAGCAGGCCGGCATATTCGCGGCGCAGGGCCCGGGTCAGCACATCGATCGGCAAGAGCATGTCGGGCGTCCTTGATGTTCGGCGTCGCGGTTGGCCGGGCGGGCGGGCAGGTGCTATCCGAATTGGCTATGGCGCAGTTGCCACCCTGCGCTTAGATACGCTAGCATACTATTAGGCTGGCTGTGGGAAGCAAGCCCGAACGTGCCAAGTTGCCGTCAATGGAGAATGCCCCGTGATTCCTGCGGTTGTAGACGGACCCTATCTGGTCGAACACGCCGACGGCGTGGTGACGATCACCTTCAATCGCCCCGAAGCGCGCAATGCGATTCCCACCCTGGCAGTGCTGCCGCTGGCCGACCTGTTCGCGCGGATTGCCGCCGATCCCGATGCCCGGGTCGTGCTGGTCAAGGCCATGGGCGACCATTTCGGCGGCGGCGGCGATGTGGCGGGGATGAAGGCGTCGCTCGAACTGGACCGGGACGCCCGCTCGAAAAGCTATGTCCAGCGGCTCGACAATGCCAGCGCGATGGTGCGCAACTGGTGCGCCATTCCCCAGCCGATCGTCACGGCGGCGCGCGGCTCGGTGGCCGGGGCGGCGATGATGTACACTCTGGGGGCGGACGTGGCGTTTGGCGACGCCTCCACCTATTTCCTTTGTGCCCATACCCTTATCGGGCTGACGCCGGACAGCGGCCTCAGCTGGATGCTGGTCCGCGCGATTGGGGTCAAGCGGGCGACCGACATGTTCCTGTCGGGCCGCAAGGTCGGCGCGGAGGAGGCTATGGCGATGGGCCTGCTGTCGCGAATCGTCGCACCCGAAGCGGTCGAGGCGCAAGCCGAAAAGCTGGCGCGGGCGCTGGCGCGCGGACCGGCGCAGGTGCTGCGCGATGCCAAGCGGATGATCGCGGCGGCACCCGCCGCCACGCTGGCCGGCCAGCTCGATCTCGAGCGCGACAAGGTGGCCGAACACGTCGCCGCACCGGATTTCGAGGAAGGGGTAACCGCCTTCATGGAGAAGCGCCGCGCCCGGTTTCCCAGTGCCGGATAGCCGGTTTTTGCGCCGCGCGGATCAGGAACGGTTGCAATCGCATGGCCCCTGGCACATAGAACGTTCGCTATATAACCATTTTGCGGAGTCTATGCGTGCAGATCGCCCTGACCGACGAACAGGAAGCCATCCGCGATGGCGTGAAGAAGGTGTGCGACCGGTTCGGCGATGACTACTGGTCGGGCAAGGACGAGCGGAAGGAATTCCCGCACGAGTTTCACCGCGCCATGGCCGAGGGCGGCTGGTTGGGCATCACCATGCCGGAAAGCCTGGGCGGTGCGGGGCTGGGGGTTACCGAAGCGGCGCTGATGATGCACACCGTGACGGCGAGCGCTGGCGGCTATTCCGCCGCATCGACGATCCACCTCAACCTGTTCGGTCCGCACGCTGTCGTTGTCTTCGGCAATCCGGAACAGCACGAGCGGATGCTCAAACCCCTGATCGCCGGGACCGACAAGGCCTGCTTCGGCGTGACGGAACCCGATGCGGGCCTGGATACCACCAGTATCAAGACGTTCGCGACCAAGGTCGATGGCGGCTACCGCGTTTCGGGGCGCAAGATCTGGACATCATCAGGCCAGGTGGCAAACAAGATCGTCCTGCTCACCCGCACGACGCCCAAGGATCAGTGCAAGAAGCCGACCGATGGCATGACGCTGTTCTACACTAACCTTGATCACAGCAAGATCGAGGTGCGCCGCATCGCCAAGATGGGCCGCAATGCGGTCGATTCCAACGCCACCTTCATCGACGATTACTTCATCCCCGATGCCGACCGCATCGGCGAGGAAGGCAAGGGATTTCACTACATCCTGCACAGCCTCAACCCCGAGCGCATCCTGGTGGGGATCGAAGCCGTCGGGCTGGGGCAGGGGGCGCTGGCGCGCGCGGTGAGCTATGCCGGCGAGCGCGAAGTGTTCGGCCGGCTGATCGGATCGAACCAGGGCATCCAGCATCCGCTGGCGGAGAACTGGATGTACCTTGAATCGGCCTTCTGGATGCTGATGCGCGCTGCCTATCTCTATGACAGCGGGCAATCGTGCGGGGCGGAAGCCAATGCGGGCAAGTTCCTGGCGGCGCGCGCCGCCTTCGAGGCCTGTACCCGCGCGGTGATGACGCACGGCGGCATGGGCTATTCCACCGAATATCAGGTCGAGCGGCTGTTCCGCGAATCGATCCTGCTGCGCATCGCGCCGATCACCGAACAGATGATCTGCAATTTCATCGGCGAGAAGGTGCTCGGCCTTCCCAAAACCTACTGAACCGACAGGACCAGACGGATGAGCGATTTCGGCATTGTATCCTTCGGCGCCTATGTGCCGCGCTACCGGCTGGACCGGCAGGCGATTGCCGCTGCGCACAAGTGGATGGCGCCATCGCTGCGCGGGCTTGCCAAGGGTGCGCGGGCGTTCTGCGCCTGGGACGAAGACAGCGTGACCATGGCTGTGGAAGCCGCGCGCGATGCGCTGGGCGGGCGCGGTGCCGCTGGCCTCAAGGTGATCGGCATGGCGACGACCCGGCCGGTCTATGCCGATTTGCCGGCGACGGCGCTGGTTGCCGGCGCGCTCGACCTGCCGCGCGGCCTACGTTCAGTCGATAGCGGCTATTCGCAGCGTGCGGGGATGTCGGGGCTGCTTGCCATGCTCAAGGGCGGTGAGGCGGGGCTGTTCGTCGCTTCGGATGCGCCACTGGGCAAGCCTGCCAGCACCCAGGAGATGACCTTCGGCGCGGGCGCTGCCGCCTTTGTGCTGGGTTCGGAAAATGTCGCGGCCCGGCTGATTGGCGCGGGCTCGGTGATCGACAACTTCGTCGACCATTACCGGCAGGAAGGCGCGGCCTACGATTACCATTGGGAAGAGCGTTGGGTGCGCGACGAGGGGTATGGCAAGCTGGTGCCCGAAGCCGCAAGGGCGGCGCTCGCCGAAGCGGGACTGGCCATCGGCGATATCCAGCACCTTGTCATGCCGGCCATGCTCAGGGTTGCGGCGGGCGACGTGGTCAGGAAGCTGGGCTTTGCAGGGAATGTCGTCGATGATCTCCAGGCCGATTGCGGCTATGCCGGGGCTGCCGCCGCGCCGCTTATGCTGGCGCGGGCGCTGGAAAGCGCCGGGCCGGGCGACCGCATTCTCGTGCTGTCGTTCGGGCAGGGCGCCGATGCGCTGGTGCTGGAAGTGACCGATGCCATCGTCAAGGCCCGGCCCGCGCGCGGCGTTTCCGGTTCGCTGGCCCAGGCGCTGATGACTGACAGCTACCTGCGCTATCTGTCCTTTACCGACCAGGTCGAACTGGAATGGGGCATGCGCTCGGAGAAATCGGCCAAGACGGCTATGTCGGAAGTCTGGCGGTCCGGCGGGCAGATCGAACCGTTCCATGCCGGGCAGTGCGGCACCTGCGGCACGATCCAGTTCCCGCAGTTGCAATACTGCGTCAACTGTCATGCTCCCGGTTCGGGCTTTGCGCCGGTTTCGCTGCGCGATGCGCCTGCGAAGGTGATGACCCAGACGGCCGATTCGCTGTCCTACCACCCTTCGCCGCCGCTCTACGTCGGCTTCGTCCAGTTCGCCAATGGCGCGCGCGTGCAGATGGAAATGGTCGATATCGGCCCGGACGGCATCGAGCCGGGGACCGAACTGGAGATGGTCTTCCGCGTCAAGGAGAAGGACCGCCAGCGCGGCTACAGCCGCTATTTCTGGAAAGCGGCACCCACGGTATCCGGCAACGCGAACAAGAAGGCCTGAACGATGGCAACGGGTATCAAGGACAAGGTCGCCGTCCTCGGCGCGGGCTGCTCGAAGTTCGGTGAGCGCTGGGATGCCGGTGCCGGCGACCTGATGGTCGAGGCCTTTGAAGAGGCGCTGGCCGATGCCGGGATCGAGCGCAAGGACATCGAGGCGGCGTGGTATGGCTGCTATGCCGACAGTCACAACGTCGGCAACAGCTCGATTCCGGCGGCCACCGCGCTCCGGCTGGACGGCATCCCGGTCAGCCGCATGGAGAACATGTGCGCCACCGGCACCGAAGCACTGCGCGGGGCGACCTATGCCGTTGCCTCGGGCGCGGTGGACATCGCGCTGGCCATCGGGGCGGAAAAGCTCAAGGACACCGGCTATGGCGGCTTGCCGCCGGCCTTCAAGGGCACGTTCAACGACCTGTGGATGCCGATGGGTTCGGCCCCATCGGGCTTCGCCCAGCTGGCCGACGGTTATCGCACCAAGTACCAGATTTCGAAGGAAGACCTGAAGCGCGCCATCGGCCATGTCAGCTGGAAGAGCCACCAGAACGGAGTGTTCAGCCCCAAGGCGCACTTCCGCAAGGCGGTGCCGATGGAAACGATCCTGAACGCGCCGATGATCGCTGATCCGCTGGGCCTGTTCGATTGCTCCGGCGTATCGGATGGCGCGGCCTGCGCCATCGTCACCACCCCCGAAATCGCCCGCGCGCTCGGCAAGACCGACATCGTTTCGATCAAGGCCCTGCAGATCTCGACCAGTTCGGGCCGCGAGGTGCAAATGGGCGATTGGGACGGGTCCTACGTCCCGAACACCCGCAACGCCGCGCGCCGGGCTTATGAAGAGGCCGGGATCAGCGATCCGCGCGCGCAGCTCAGCCTGACCGAGGTACATGACTGCTTCTCGATCACCGAACTGGTGACCATGGAGGACCTGTTCCTGTCCGACGATGGGCGGGCGGTGCGCGATTTCCTCGATGGCCGCTATGACCGCGACGGGGCGATTCCGTGCCAGATCGACGGCGGCCTGAAATGCTTCGGCCACCCGGTTGCGGCATCCGGTCTGCGCATGGCCTACGAAATCTATTCGCAACTGCTCGGCCGCTGCGGCGAGCGGCAACTCGTCAGCCCGAGCCTGGGCTTGGCGCACAACCTTGGCGGCGTGCCCTATCAAGGGATCGCGGCCATCTCCATCCTGGGGCTGCTCTGATGGCTGGTATCTGGTTCGATGACCTTGTGGTGGGTCAGACCTTTCACCACGACATTCGCCGCACGGTGACCGAGACCGACAACCTGTTGTTCTCGACCCTGACGCACAACCCGGCGCTGCTGCACCTTGATGCCGAATACATGAAGACCCACGAATTCGGCCGGATCATCGTCAACTCCACCTTCACCCTGGGGCTGATGGTCGGCGTATCGATCGGCGATACCACGCTGGGTACGGCGGTGGCCAACCTGGGCTGGGACGAGGTCCGCTTTCCAGCGCCGGTGTTCGTCGGCGACACGCTCAACGTCGAGACCGAGGTGTTCGAACTGCGCGAATCCAAATCGCGGCCCAACGCCGGGATCGTCACCTTCATCCACCGCGCCTACAACCAGAGCGGCGCATTGGTCGGTTCGTGCAAGCGCACCGGCCTGCAGATGAAGAAGCCCGCCGAATGACCACCGAGGCCATGAAACCGCTGCGCTCATTCCTGTTCATTCCGGGCGACAGCGAGAAGAAGCTGGGCAAGGTCGATGGCTGCGGCGCGGATGCGGTGATCCTTGATCTGGAGGATGCGGTCGCCCCAGCCAACAAGGCGCTGGCACGCCAGATGGTCGCCGATTTCCTCAAGGCGCGGCCGAAGGAGGGGCGCACGACGCAGCTCTGGGTGCGGGTCAATCCGTTCGATACCGGGCTGACGGCGGACGACGTGGCGGCCATCGTTCCGGGCGCGCCGGACGGGATCATGCAGCCCAAGATCGATGGCCCGGACTGCGTGCGTGCGCTGTCCACGATGCTCGACAAGCTTGAGGCTGAGGCCGGGCTTGCCGCCGGTGCGATCCGCATCCTCCCGGTTGCGACCGAAACCCCGCTTGCCCCCTTCCGACTGGGCGATTTCGCCAAGGCGGGGCTGACGCGTCTGGCCGGGCTGACCTGGGGGGCGGAAGACCTGTCCTCGGCGGTGGGGGCCAGCACCAACCTCGGCGCAGACGGCAAGTGGGCCTTCACCTATCAGATGGTCCGCTCGCTGACGCTGATGGCGGCCCATGCCTCCGGCGTCCCGGCCTACGAAACGCTCTACGTCGATTTTCGCGACGACGAGGGCCTGCGGGCCTCGTGCCGGGCCGCCCGCGCCGAGGGGTGGAGCGGGCGCATCGCCATTCACCCGGCGCAGGTCGCCGGGATCAACGAGAGCTTTTCGCCGAGCGACGAGGAAGTCGCCTTCGCCCGCCGGGTGATCGCCGCCTTTGCCGCCGAGCCCAATGCCGGAACGGTCGGGATCGACGGCAAGATGTACGACATCCCGCACCTCAAGGCCGCGCGCAAGACGCTAGCTATAGCGGGAGATGCCCATGCCGATTAACCTCGCGCACGAAAGCGGCAGCCTGGTCGAGCGCGACCTGTTCGAGCCCGAACACGATGCCTATCGCGATTCGGTGCGCCGCTTCGTCGAGGCGGAACTGCAGCCGCACCATCAACAGTGGGAAAAGGACGGCATCGTCCCGCGCGAGGTCTGGCTGAAGGCCGGGGCGATGGGCATGCTGTGCCCTTCGGTGCCCGAGGAATACGGCGGCATCGGCGCGGACTATCTCTACAGCGTGGTGATGATCGAGGAGATCACCCGCGCCAACGTTACCGGGCCGGGCTTCATGGTCCACTCGGAAATGGTCGCGCCCTATATCCTCGCCTGGGGCAGCGAGGAGCTGAAGCACCAGTGGCTGCCCCGGATGGTCACCGGCGAGGCGATCGGCGCGCTCGGCATGACCGAGCCGGGGGCCGGCAGCGACGCCAAGGCGATCCGCACGCGGGCGGAATTGCAGGACGGCGAATACGTCATCAACGGCCAGAAGACCTATATCTCCAACGGCCAGCACTGCGACGTGCTGGTACTGGCCTGCAAGACCGATCCCGCCGCCGGGGCGAAAGGCGTCAGCCTGATCGCGGTCGAGGCCGACCAGCCCGGCTTCGGGCGCGGGCGCAATCTCGACAAGATCGGCCTCAAGGCCCAGGACACCTCGGAGCTGTTCTTCGCCGACGTCCGCGCGCCGCTGAACAACCGGCTGGGCGAAGAAGGCAAGGGCTTCGCCATGCTGATGACCAAGTTGGCGCAGGAACGGCTGACCATCGGCGTCAAGGGCATGGCGGCCTGCGAGGCGGCGATCCGCTGGACGGTGGACTACGTGCAGGAGCGCGAGCTGTTCGGCCAGAAACTGGGCGACATGCAGAACACCCGGTTCAACCTTGCCCAGCTCGCTGCCGAAGTCAGCCAGGGTCGCGTGCTGGTCGACTGGGGCATCCGCCGCTTCCTTGCGGGCAAGCTTTCGGCTGTCGATGCCTCGAAGATCAAGCTGCTGATCACTGAGCTGAACGGGCGCGTGGTTGACCAGTGCCTGCAGTACTTCGGCGGCTATGGCTACATGACCGAATATCCGATTTCGCAGGCCTACGTCGATGCGCGCATTTCGCGGATCGCGGGCGGGGCCAACGAAGTCATGCGCCAGATTATCGCCAGAGACCTGTTTAGAACCTGACCTGCTCCGGGCTCAACCCGGACCGAACACCCGAGAGGAGAGGGGCCAATGTCCAACTATCCCAAGCCGACCAACGAGCAGTTGCTCGACATCTATCGCCGGGCCATCACGATCAAGCTCAACGACGAGCGCATCATCAAGGAAATGATGAGCGGCCGGCTGGTGACGCCCTATTACAGCGCGCGGGGGCAGGAGATCATTCCTTCGTCGGTCATGCCCAACATGAACGACGACGACTACCTCTGCACCATCTATCGCGGCACGCATGACATGGTCGCCAAGGGCTTTCCGCTTGACCTGATGTGGGCCGAACTGGCGGGCCGCGTCACTGGATCGTGCAAGGGCAAGGGCGGCACCATGCACCTGACCCATCCGCCGACCGGATCGATGGTCACCACCGGCATCGTCGGCTCGTCGATGCCGATCGCCACGGGCCTCGGCTGGGCGGCGAAGCTGAAGAACAAGCGGCAGGTGGCGCTGGCCTGTTTCGGCGACGGCGCCTGCAATATCGGCGCGTTCCATGAAAGCCTGAACTTCGCCGCGGTGTTCAACCTGCCGGTGATCTTCCTGTGCCAGAACAACCGCTATGCCGAACACACCAGCATGAAGAAGTCGTCGCGCGTCGAGCAATATTCGAAGCGCGCCGCCGGTTACGGCATGGAAGGCGTAACGGTGAATGGCAACGATCCCGACGAGATGTACGGAGCCGCCAAGTGGGCGATCAACCGGGCACGCAATGGTGAGGGGCCGACCCTGATCGAGGCGATGACCTTCCGCTTCAACGGCCACCTGCTGGGCGATCCGGGGCACTACATTCCGGCGGAGGAAATGGCCGCCGCCAAGGCCGCCGATCCGGTGCCCGCGCTGCGCCAGCGGCTGATCGACAGCGGCATCGCCGACGGGGCCGCGCTCGACACGATGGAGGCGGGCATCCTTGTCACCATCGATGCCGCTGTCCAGGCCGCCTATGCCGCCGACTATCCCGATGTCGCCGAACTGAAGCGCGACGTCTTCGCCCACGAAATCGCCTGAGCGGGAGCACCGACATGGAAAAGATGAACATGATCCAGGCGATCAATCGCGCGCTGCACGATGCGATGGAAGCCGATGACACCGTGCTCGCCCTGGGCGAGGAAGTGGCCGATCCCGAAGGTGGCGGCATCGTTGGCGTCACCAAGGGCCTGTCCGAACGCTTCGGCGAGGATCGCGTGCTGTCCACGCCGATCTCCGAACAGGCGATCATCGGTTCCGCTGTGGGTGCCGCTATCGGTGGTTTCCGCCCGGTAGCCGAACTGATGCTGATGAACTTCTCGACCGTCGCCATGGACATGCTGGTCAACCACGCCGCCAAGCTGCGCTTCATGTCCGGCGGCCAGACCAACGTGCCGATGGTGGTGCGCACCGCCACCGGCGCGGGGCTGGGCACCGGCGGGCAGCACTGCGACTTCCTGGAGGCGTGGTTCGCCCACACGGCGGGGATGAAGGTGGTGATCCCATCCAACTCCAGCGACGCCTACGGGCTGATGCGTTCGGCGATCGAGGACGACGATCCGGTGATCTTCGTCGAGACGATTCCGCTGCTGTTCGGGCCGATGGAAACCACGCTGGAAAAGGTGCCGCTGGGCAAGGCCAAGGTCGTGCGCGAAGGCAGCGACCTGACCATCGTCGCTTATGCGCTGATGGTCCATCATGCGCTGGCCGTCGCCGCCGAACTGGAAAAGGACGGCCTGTCGGTCGAAGTGATCGATCTGCGCACGATCGCACCGTGGGACCGGGAGACCGTTCTCGCCAGCGTCGCCAAGACCGGTCGGTTGCTCGTGGTACATGAAGCGGTCAAGGAACACGGCGTCGGCGCGGAAATCGCGGCGGTAGTCGGCAAGGAACTATTCGGCAAGCTCAAGGCCCCGATTGACCGGCTCGGCGCGGCGTTCTGTGCGGTGCCGTTCAGCAAGCCGCTGGAAACCGCCTTCGTGCCCAATCCGGCCAGCATCGGCGCAGCCGCGCGGGCTCTGCTGGCCTGAACGCCATCAGGCACTAATCGAGGATACTACCCATGGCTGTTGAAATCCTGCTCCCCAAGATCGGCTTCTCGATGAACGAGGGCACTGTCGCTGAATGGCTGGTGGCCGATGGCGGGAGCGTTGCCGAAGGCCAGCCGCTGTTCTCGCTAGAAAGCGACAAGTCGACCAACGAGGTCGAGGCGCCGGGCAGCGGCACGCTCAGGATCGTCGTCGCCGCAGGCGGCGATCCGGTCGAGGTCGGGACGGTGCTCGGCTACATCGAATAGCGAGCCGGCGGGCGCTATGACCCGTCGGGGTTGTAGCGCCCGTGCCTGCCGTTGAGGAAGAATTCCACCTGGCCGGCGCCTTCGCCGATGGTGCCGTCGGGTGCCCGGGTGGTGACCTTGCACAGGTATTCAGGCCCCTGGACCGTGGCCCCGCGCGTGGCCCCTTCGCCAAAAGTGGTGGCCGCCGCTTCGCCGCTGACCCGGTAGGGTTCGTAAGGGCAGGGCTGGTTCGAGAAATCGAAGTGATCCCACTCGATTGCCAGTTCCTCGCTGCCATGGAAGGTGAAGAAGGTGCCGCCGTCCTTCCAGCTGCCGGGGTGATAGCCCATGGTCTGCACCACCCATGGCGGGGCGGCGGGTTCGAAGGTCTGCTGCCAGATGCCGCCGGCGCAGTCGGTCAATTCGATGTCGGCCCGGCGCAGCATCAGCGTGGCGCGATCGATGGCAATGTCGTGGCGCACGGCTGACAGCGCCACTGGCCCCGCATCCCAGCCGCGATAGAGCGTGCCGCCGAACGGGGTGCCGAACACGTCGTTCATTTTCACCTGTTCGCCGTCCGGTGTTTCGTGGACGTGCCAAAAGCCGCTGAACGGTTCGCTGCGAAAGCAGGTCCAGAAGCGCAGCGCGCGCTTCGGCCCGGCATCCGTCTCGCGCGGGGGCAGCAGCGAGGCGACGGGGGAAAGTGGCGGGCGTTCGGCATAGAGGCCCCACGAATGGTCGCGCGCGCCGTGCCAGCCCTGCGGCTCCACCTGCCAGCGCTTGCTGCCCAGCGCGATCCAGCCGCGCGCGGTGCCGGGCTGCGAATAGCGCGACTGATCGGTGGTGCGCCGCCCGCGATTGGTTGCGACATGGTGTTCCTCAAGGAACGGCGGCGAGGTGCCCTCCCACATCAGGTCGAACTGCATCCCGCTGTCGTTGGGGCCAAGCGTCAGGCGGATGCGCTTCATCGGTTCGACGAATTCGACCTTCCATGGACCGACCTCGACGTTGAAGTTGCGCCGCCAGCAGCGGTTGAACCGCAAGGTCGTCTGGTGGCCGCGCACGTTCAGCAGCGCATAGCCGCCGATCATGTCGCTGTTGGCATTGATCCGCGCGCCGGTGGAGAGATGCACGCCCTCGGCGGGCGAAAAGACGCCGAAGTAGTAGCCATCATCCCAGTTGTAGTCGGTCGACGGGATATAGCTGAACGGGCGGGACGCCTGGTGAACCGGGAACTCGTCATAGGGCGTCAGCATCGCCGTCTCCTCAAATGTGGTCTCAGGCGATCTGCCCGCAGTGATAGACGTAATCGTTCCAGTGAACGTCCTGGCTCTCGCCGTAACCCGTCAGCCCGCTCCACTGCCATTCCACCAGTGCGAGGTGGGTGGCGATGTTGGGCCAGTGGAAGCCGGGGACCGAAGCGATGACCGTGCCGGTCATGCGCTCCAACTGCCCGTCCTCGTCCTCCATTTCGATCTCGAAGCGTTCGGGCATCAGCATTTCGCGGTGTCGCCAGCACTTCTTGCTGGCGCGGACGATGCGGCGTTGTTCGTCGCCACGGGCGATCCAGCCGTCCTTGAAGATCGAATCCGGGTTGCAGGCAATCTTGCCCAGCCATTCGGGATTGCCGGCCGGATCGTCGCAGGAACCGATGTTGAAGGCGACGCGGCCCCGGTCGAAGCTACCGGTCACCCAGTTATAGGGCGGGCCGGGGTTGTGGCCTTCGGGCCGGTGTTCGCCCCACGAGCGGTCGCGCACGGTATAGCCATCGACCGCATGGTCCTCCCCGCGCAGGCGCAGGTGGCCGGTGGCGTGCATCACCTGTTCGAAGTGCAGGTTGTTGCCGCGCATGACCGGACGGCCGACCGCGCGCAGGTCGATGGCAAAGGCGCTGTCGCGGCCCTTGTCCTCAAAGTTCAGCTTCATGTGCTGCAGCGGCTCGATCACGTCCACGGATAGGCCGTTGGGCACGCGGATGGCGCTGCCGTCGCCCACCACCGGGCCAAGCTTGAGGTAGGCGGGCATGTCGAACACTTCTGAGGCGAGGTGGTGGCGCTTGATGCCCTTGTAGATGATCAGCCCGGCGGTCACGACATCGAGGTTGGGATGCGTCCAGCAATAGATGAAGCAGTTGATTGCAGCTTCCGGGATGTTGAAACCCCAGTACCAGGTCTCGGTCAGCGAATCGCCTTCGGGTCCCCAGCCGTGGAAGTATTCGTCCTCCGGCCTCGCCTCGCCGAAGGCGCGGGAGAGATTGGCGTTCCAGTCGGTGGTGCTGCTCATGTCAGGCTCTCCCTCAAGTCAACAATCGTTTCCGCAGGCGCTCGCGCAGTGGCGTGTCGATTCCGGCGCGGGCGGCCAGCCAGCCATCGACCGAGCCGAATCCCGCGATCATCGGGGCCACGGCGGCTTGCAGATATTCTGCATGAACACCCACCAGCGCATCGAGGGCACCGGGCGCGCGGGCTTCCACGCCATCGAGCCGCCCGTCCACGTTGAACCTGATCCGGGCCGACGGCAGGCTGGCGTTGGACAGCAGGTAGTCGGCGAGCACGTCGTCTTCGGTCACGCCGGCCGCGTTCAGCACCATGGCGGTGACGAAGCCGGTACGATCCTTGCCGGCGGTGCAGTGGATCAGCACGCTGCCGTCACCTTCCGCCAAGGCGCGCGCGGCGGCGGCGGTCGCTGCGGCAAGATCGTCATGGAAGCGGGCATAGACGCCGCACATCGCGGCGCGAAAGTCGGCGGCGGTCAGGCCTTCGCGCGCCATCATCCGGGTGATGTCGGCCTCTGCCGCCGATTCCGCGCCTTGCCATGTGGCAAGCTGCCAGTCGCCCGGCCAGCGCGACGGAGCATGGGCAATCTCGCCGCTGGCCCGCAGATCGAACACGTGGCCGAGGCCGAGCGCTGCCAGGCTACGGTGATCGGCGTCACTCAGCGCCCCCAGACCATCTGCGCGAAACAGGCGGCCTGCGCGCACGGTGCGTCCGTCGCGGGTGCGCCAACCGGCTACCCGGCGAAAGTTGTGGCAGCCGTCGAGCGCCAGCAGCAGGCCGGTTCCTGCCGGGTCGAAGCTCGGCGCGGTCATGGCCTGATCGTCGCGTGGCAGCGATCGAGCACCACCACGTCGCGCTCTACGGCGCGGGCCCGGAAGCGCAGATTGGCGCCGTTGCCGAACAGTTCGAAGCGCAGCGTGTCACCCGGCACGACCGGGCGCGAAAAGCGCACGAACATGCCGGCCAGCCGCGTAGGGTCATAATCGCAGCAATGCTGGATCAGCGCGCGGGCGGCGATGCCCATGGTGCACAGGCCGTGCAGGATCGGCCGGTCGAATCCCGCCTTGGCGGCGACGGCAGGATCGGCGTGGAGCGGGTTCCTGTCGCCGCTGAGCCGGTAGAGCAGGGCCAGCCCGGGCCGGGTGGCAATCTCGGCCGTGGTATCGGGCGATGCGTCCGGCAGGGCCTCGGGCTGCGCTTCGGGCTGTCCGAAAGAGCCCTGCCCGCCATTGCCGCGCAACATGAGCGTCTGGCGCACCGACGCGAGATGCGTGCCGCTCTCCTCGGCGAAGAGTTCCTTGACCTGGTGGATCAGCGCGCCCTTGCCTTCGCCCTTGTCTTCCACTCCGGTCACCCGCACTTCACCGCGGATGCGGCCTTCGGCGGGAAGCGGCGAATGGATGCGGAATTCCTGTTCGGCGTGCAGCACCTTCACCCAGTCAATGCCGTATTGCGGATCCTGCGCCCAGAACCCCGGATGGCACAGGATGTTGGCCATCGACGGCATGGCGTGCAGGCCCTTTTCATAGACGAAGGGCAGTTCGCACCGGTCCATCGGGTCCTCGCCGTATCCCAGGCCGAGAGCATAGACGATGGTGTCGCGCGCGGTCATTTCCTGGACGGCGGGGCGCAGATCCAGCCGCGCTATGGCATCGATGTTGAGGGTCACGGGCCGCTGGTTCCTCTCTCGCCTTGTCCTGATCGCGAATATAGTTCGCTTGCGAACGTCATGGCAATGCGCTTTACTGCAAATTCAGTCAAGCCAGCCGGAAGGGGCTCCGATGCCAGGTATCGTCACCATCGAATCGAGCTGCTTCATCGCCCGGTTTCACGTCGATCCCGCCCGGCGCGAGGCGTTCGAGGCGATCTTCCATGCCTTGTGGAACGGCGCGAAAGACATGCTGGAAGACCAGTGCAACCTGGTGTTCTACGGCTGGGACCGGAGCGACGGCACCTTCTTCACCATCGAATCCTACAAGGACGAGAACGCCCTGGCTGCACTGCGCGAATCGGACGTGTTCCAATCTGTGGTGAAGCAACTGCTCGAACAGTGTTCCGCGCCGATGGAACTGCAATTGCTGCGCGGCATGGCCTGCGATAATTCGGTGTTCGATCTTTACCCCGCAGGGCCTTCAACCGTTCACCCGGCAGCGGGTGCCATCAATGTGGTGATTTCCTGACATGCTGGATGCTGCGCGCTACGAAACCCTGGCCTTCGAACGCGCCGACCGGGTGCTGACCATCCGCATCAACCTGCCGGAGCGGCTCAACGTCGTCACCGAACGGCTCCATGCCGAGATGGGCCGCGTGTTTGTCGACGCCGCCGACGACCCGGACAGCGATGTGATCGTGCTGACCGGGGCAGGCAAGGTGTTCTGCGCCGGCGGCGATCTAACCTGGCTGGCCGACGAGCTGGAGCACGGCCTGCCGTCCTTCGTCTGCGAAGCGCAGGTAATGCGGCGGATCGTCGGCAGCTTGCTCGAATGCCCCAAGCCGGTGATCGCGGCGGTCAACGGCGATGCCATGGGCTTCGGCGCTTCGATCGCCCTGCTGTGTGATGTCGTCATCGCCACCGAGGCGGCCCGCTTTGCCGATCCGCATTGCAAGGTGGGCCTGTCCACCGGCGACGGCGGCTCGCTGATCTGGCCGCAATTGATCGGCTATGCCAAGGCCAAGCACTATCTGCTGACCGGCGATGCGCTGGATGCCACGGAAGCCGAGCGGATCGGCCTGATCACCTTCGTCAAGCCCGAGGCGGAGTTCGCCGCATTCGTCGAACGCTATGCCGCCCGGCTGGCCGCCGGTGCCCAGACCGCGATTCGCTACAGCAAGATCACCGCCAATATTCCGCTGCGGCAGATGGCCGCCACGGTTTACGAGGCGATGATCGCCTATGAAGGCCTGTGCAAGCACACCGCAGACTACCGCGAAGGGGTCAGTGCCTTCAACGAGAGGCGCAAGCCGAAGTTCGGCGGTAACGAAACAGGTTGATTTAGGACGCAAGCGTACTACCCTCTCCCGGAGAATCGGTGATCGAGCCGGTCGCTTTGCTCCGAGAGGATGGAAAACGTCATGAGCCGCTATTTTGGCAAGGCCGAACACCTGGCCTTCGTCGTTCCCGATTTCAACGCGGCAGTGCAGCGGCTGGTCGAAGCCGGCATCGGCCCGGTCTTCACCATGCGCCGCATCCGGGTCGCCGCGCGCTATCGCGGCGAACGGCATGATCCGCTGTTTTCCGCCGCCTTCGCCTATTCGGGTAGCCAGCAGATCGAATTGCTGTGCCAGCATGACGAAACGCCATCCGCCTACCGCGAATTTATCCTTCGCAACCCCGGCGGCGGCCTGCATCATTCCGCCTATTTCTGCGACAGCTTCGATGGCGCGCTCGCCAGTGCGGCGGCCAAGGGGCAGCCCTTCACAATGGTGCAGGAATTCATCGAGCCGGTCAGCGGCTTTGCCTACGAGATCTATGTCGAGCCGGCGGGCAGCGCTGAGCCGCTGCTGGCGCAGCTCATGGTCCACGGCCCGATGGAGCCGTTCTTCGCCGAGATGGAACGGATTGCCGCCAGCTGGGATGGGAGCGAGCCGGAACGCAATGCGCTAGACCTGATCCCGCCGGAAATGGTCCCGCCGCAGGAGCCCGAATGATGCGCTGGAACGACATTTCCTTCGACTTCACCGGGGCTGCGGTACTGGTGACAGGCGGCACCGGCGGCATTGGCGGGGCGATTGCCGAGGCGTTCCGCGATGCCGGCGCGGCGGTGACCATCACCGGCACGCGCGGATCGGCGGCGGACTATGATGCCGATCTGTCCGGCTTCGCCTATGCCCGGCTCGATATCGAGGACAAGGCGGCGATCGATGCGCTGGCCAGCGGGTTGGACCGGCTCGACGTGCTGGTCAATTCGGCGGGCCTGGCGATGTTCGCGCTGGGGCTGGACGAATACGATCCCGATGTCTTTGACCGGGCGGTTTCGATGCATCTCACCGGCGTTCACCGCCTTGCCTCGCGCTGCGAACCGTTGCTCGCGGCGTCCACGCTGGCGGGCGGTGGATCGGTGATCAGCCTCGCTTCGGGCAGCAGCTTTTTCGGGGTAGAGGCGGTTCCGGGCTATGGCGCGGGGAAGACCGGGCTGCTCGGCCTGACGCGCGTGCTGGCGGTCCACTGGGCGGCAAAGCGCATCCGGGTGAACGCTCTGGCCGCCGGCTTCGTGCGCAGCGGCTTCACCGGGCCGGTGATGGATATCGATGCGGTCAACCAGGCAATGCTCGCCCGCACGCCGCTGGGCCGGCACGGCGAACCGGGCGACATTGCCGGCGCGGCGCTGTTCCTGTCCAGCTCGGCCGCCGCGTGGCTGACCGGACAGGTCATCGCTGTCGACGGCGGCTATACCATTGCAGGGTAGGGCAGATGGCTGACAATCTTGCGGTGATCCACGCCTTCTCCGCTGCCGTCATGGCCGGTGAAGCAGCAGAAGTGGCACGGCTTGCTCATGCTGATCTGCTCGTCGAGCAGGCGGCAAGCCTGCCGTATGGTGGCATCCATCGGGGGCTGGACGCATTT
>JAGWTB010000105.1 GCA_028869175.1 Sphingomonadales bacterium | reverse complement strand
CTGCACTCCGGGAGAATCGACCATGGCCAATACCCCCTCCGGCAAGCCCTATCGCGTGGTCCAGTGGGCCACCGGCAACGTCGGCTCGCGCGCGCTGCGCCGGGCTATCGAACATCCCGACATGGAAGTCGTCGGCTGCTGGGTGCACAGCGCGGACAAGGCGGGCAAGGATGTCGGTGAGCTGGCCGGCCTCGCCCCCATCGGCGTCAAGGCGACCAATGCGATGGCCGATGTCCTCGCGCTGAAACCTGACTGCGTGCTCTACATGCCGCACGTGTTCAATGCGGACGAGGTTTGCGCGATCCTCGAATCCGGGGCCAATGTCGTCTCCACCCGCATGGAACTGCAAAACCCGCGCGCGTTTGACCCGGCGATGGCCGACCGGATCGAGGCGGCCTGCCAGAAGGGGCAAAGCTCGGTCCACGCCAGCGGTTCCAGCCCCGGTTTCATCACCGAGGCCATGCCGATTGTCCTCGCCTCGATCCAGCGGCGGCTGGACAAGCTGGCAATCACCGAATTCGCCGATTGCTCGTCGCGCAATTCGCCCGAAATGCTGTTCCAGATGATGGGCTTCGGCGCGCAGCCGGGGCCTGCGAGTGCCGGGCAGCTCCATCATACCGAAACCTCGTTCGGGCCGTCGCTCCAGTTGGTTGCGACCGCGTTCGGGCTGCCGATCGAGCACTTTGAAGTCTCCGGATCGCAGGGCCTTGCCCGCAACGACGTGCATATTGCCGCCGGCGTGGTTCCCAAAGGCACCGTAGCCGCCACCAGAACCACGCTGAACGGCATCCGGAACGGCAAGGTCGTGATGAGCTTCACCTCGATCTGGTATATCTCCAGCGACGTCGAAACCAGCGATGGCGAGGCGTGGAATTTCCGCGATTCGGGCTGGCATGTGAGGGTTGACGGCGATTGCCCGCTCGATGTCACCATCGGGTTCCCCGTCGCCGAGGCGGACTATCCCGAGATGACCCCGGGACTCACCGCGCATCGCCCGGTCAATGCCGTACCCTATGTCTGCGAAGCTGCGCCCGGCATCCGCACCACCACCGACCTGCCGCAAATCGTTGCCCGGCTGGGCTGAGCCGATGGACCACTCGCCGCTGCTGCCGCTCGCCCATGTCTCGTGGGCACTGGCCGACAATGCCCTGCGCCCGGCCTGCGACGCCTTCTTCATCGACGTGTTCGGCGCCGAAACCGCGTACGAGATGCTGGTCACGCCCGAAGCGGAGGCCATGGGGCTCGACCGCGAGGAGCGGCTCATGGTGGTGGGCGATACCATGCTGATCCCCATCGCCGCCGCCGGGCGCGGGGCCGCGCCGGATTCGCCCATCGGCGGCATGCTCCGCCGCTCCGCCGCGCCCGACCGCTGGCTGGGCGTCTCGCTGCGGGCGGCGAACCTGAAGGACGCCGCCGCCTGGTATGCGGCTCGCGGCTTCCAGCTGCATTTCGATCCGGGCATGGAGGATCACTACTTCCTCATCAGCCGCAAACAGGCGCTGGGGGTACGGATCGAGGTGATGCAGGGCGAATTGCCGAACGATCCGCGCCTCAAGCCAGGCTGGCGGCCCCAACGCTGGCGCGACGAGCACCCGCTGGGGATCGAAGGCTTGCAATCGATTGGCGTTTCAACCGCGTCGCTGGATGAAGCGCGCGCGGTGTTCGGCAAGCGGCTCGGCTGGCCGGAGATCGCTGCCTTTGCCCGCGCCGACGCCGATTGTGCCGCCTTCCTGCTGGGCGATACCGTGATCGAGGCGCTGGCAGCGCGCGACGATGGCTCGCCCCTCGCCCGCCATGCCCGCGAGGTGCAGGGCATCTGCTGCCTGACTTTCAAGGTTCGTTCCGCCCGCGCGGCAGCGGATTACCTGCGCGGCAAAGGACTGGCGCTGACCGGCGATCCCGCCAGCCGCTTCGCCATTACTGGCGAGCAGGCACAGGGCCGGACGATCTGGTTCACCGAAATCGAGAAGGAAGGCTATCCGGCACCCGGCTCGCTGTTGTGCCAACCAGCGGTGTTTGCGGGGACGGGTTGACGAATGCGGTCCTCCCTATCGACTTGCGATGGGGAGGTGGCAGCGCGAAGCGCTGACGGAGGGGCTGCCGCGCCAGCGGCACTTTCAGCGCCGCCCCCTCCACCATCCTGCGGATGGTCCCGCTCCCCATCGCAATTCGATAGGGAGGAACTTGAAGCGCCCTACTTCCCCTCGGGCAGCGGGGTAAATTCCTGATCATCACCGTCGGGCAGCTTCATTCGTTGCTGCCGCCAGTCTTCCTTGGCCTGTTCCAGCCGGTCCTTCGAGGAACTGACGAAATTCCAGAACAGGTAACGCTCGCCCAGCGGCGCGCCGCCTAGCGCCATGACGACAGAGCTGAGGTGCGCGGTGATGGCGACGTCGAACCCGCGCGACAGCACCGCCATCTGGCCTGCCGTGAGCCGTTGCCCGTCGATGTCGACTTCACCCGCCGCGACGTAGATGGCGCGCTCTTCATGCTCGGCAGGCAGCAGCCGGGTGGCGCCCGGCTCCATCTCCCGATGCATGTAGAACAGCGGCGAATGGGTGGGCACCGCCGCGGTCATGCCTTCTGCCGATCCGGCAATCAGCCGGCCCTTGAGACCGGGCTCCTGCCAGGTCGGCAAGTCCGCGCCTTCGTGGTGGTGGAATGACGGCGCGACCTCCTCGAACTCGGTCGGCAGTGCCACCCATGCCTGAATCCCGTGCATCAGCGCCCCATGGGCTCGGGCATATTCGAATCGCTCGGAGTGGGTGATGCCGCTCCCCGCCACCATCCAGTTGACTTCGCCCGGACGAATTTCCTGCTGGCAACCCACGCTGTCGCGGTGGGTCATTGCGCCGTCGTAAAGGTAGGTAACGGTCGACAGGCCGATGTGCGGATGTGGCCGCACATCGAGCGAGCGCGGGATGCCGGGCGCAAGGGTCACCGGCCCCATGTGGTCGAAGAAGGCAAAAGGACCGACCATGCGCCGCGCGGGAAACGGCAGCACCCGCCCGACTTCGAAGCCGCCGCCAAGGTCGTGCGCGCGCTTGTCGATGATGCGTTCAATCATGGTCGGTCCCCTTTGCTCAGGCTGCAATCGCGCCGAAGCGCCCAGCGTTGAAGTCGTCGATCGCCTGATGGATCTCCGCCTCGCTGTTCATCACGAAGGGGCCGTGGCCAACCACCGGCTCGTCAATCGGCTCGCCAGTCAGCACCAGTACCTTCGCCTCGCCATCGGCGTGCAGGGCAACGCTTGCGCCATCAAGCGACAGCCGCGCCACCTGCGCATCGCCCAGACCCTCGCCGGCGATGGTGACGTGCCCGCTCAGCACCGCGACCAGCACGGTGTGACCCGATGGCAGATCAAGCGTGACATCGGCATCGGCCTCCAGCGTCATATCCCACAGGTTCACCGGGGTGAACGTGCGGGCGGGCCCCTGGGTTCCCCGGAAGGAACCGGCGATAACCCGGGCGCTGCCGCCAGCGAAGGCGACTTCGGGGATGCTTTGCGCCGTGATCGCCTGATAGGCGGGCGACGACAGCTTGTCCTTCGCCGGCAGGTTGACCCACAGTTGCACCATGCGAAACGGTCCGCCCGCCTTCGAGAACCCGCGCGAGTGAAATTCCTCGTGCACCACGCCGGCACCGGCGGTCATCCACTGAACCTCGCCGCGCCCGATGGTGCCGCCGCCACCAGCCGAATCGGCGTGGCTCACCTCGCCATCATAGACGATGGTCACCGTCTCGAAGCCGCGATGCGGGTGCGATCCGACCCCGCGCGGCGCGGCGTCGTTGGGTTCGAAATTCCGCGGCCCGGCATAGTCGAGCAGCAGGAACGGGCTGACCTCCTGCGCGTGGCGATGGTAGCTGAACAGCGAACGCACGGGAAACCCGTCGCCCACCCAGTGGCCCTGGTTGTTGCCGAGCACTTCGACCACGTTCTTCATTGTCATACCTTTCACGGGAGGCATCGGGTTCGCCCTGCCTCCGGGGCGAAGTTTGGCTTTGCAGCGAAGATCGGGTAGCTGCGAGCGGCTTGCAAGTACGGTCGCCAAGGATACCGCCGATGGACCCGCAACACGCCGGGGGCTGCCCCGCCGAAGTCACCCTGACCTTTCTCGCCGGCAAGTGGCGGCCGATGACGATCTGGTGGCTGATGCAGGGCCCGATGCGGTTCAACGAGTTGCAGCGGCGACTGGGCCAGGTAACCCACCGCACCCTTACCCGCACGCTGCGCGAGATGGAGGCCGACGGGCTGGTTCAGCGCACCGACCATGGCGAGAATCCGCCGCGTGTAGACTATGCGCTGACCGCGCTGGGGCGCAGTCTGGAAGAAGTGCTGCAGGCGATGGCGCGATGGGAAAGCGATCATCGCGCGACCGATCACCGTGACCTGCCAAAAAATCCGGTTTCATCGGGAACCGGATTGGCGCCCGCCAGTTAACACCCGTGAAACCATTCATGACGACACGGGAAGGGCGAAGAAACATGCAGGCACAAGCAGCGACCGAAATTGCTCCCGAGCGGTTGAGTGATGCGGAGTTCAAGCGGGTGATGACGGCAACGATCCCGCACCTGCGCGCCTTCGCCCGCTCGCTGTGCGGCTGCCGCGAACGCGCCGACGATCTGGCGCAGGAAACCCTGCTGAAGGCATGGGCTGCGCGTGACCGCTTCGTTGCCGGAACCAGCTTCAAGGCCTGGACCTTCACCATCCTGCGCAACCACTACTACAGCGAAAGCCGGCGCAACCGCTTCCACGGTGACTACGATCAGGACCACGCCGAACGCACGCTGTGCACCCCTGCTGCGCAGGAAGATTCGTCAGACCTCACCGACGTTCTGCGCGCCATGGCAATGCTGCCAGCTACCCACCGCGAAGCGCTGATCCTCGCCGCCGCCGGCGACATGCCCTATGAAGAAATCGCCGACATCTGCGGGATTGCCGTCGGCACGGTCAAAAGCCGCATCTGCCGCGCGCGGTCCATGCTGGAAACCATTCTGGACAGCGGGCAACTGGCCGATTTCCGCCACAACTTCGTGCTGTCGGGCGGGGCGATAGACACCCTGTTCGCCGAACTCGGCCGCATCGCCAATGCCAATGGCCTGGGCGGGACCCTGAACGCCGCCGCATGATCGCACGGCCTTGCGCCGGATCAATTGCAAGTCATGCGCGGCTCGGGCAGGCAATCGGCCATGACCACGCCACGCATCGGCCACCCCGGCTTCGCTTCCCGCATCATGTCCGCCGCGCAGGCCGCCGCCTTCATCCGCCACGATCAGGCCGTGGGGTTCAGCGGCTTTACCGGTGCGGGCTATCCCAAGGCGGTATCTCAGGCGCTGGTGACCCGGATCGAGGCGGCGCACGCGCGCGGTGAACCTTTCGCAATCAAGGTGTGGTCAGGCGCTTCGACCGGCCCCGAGCTCGACGGCGCGCTCGCCCGGGCCAAGGCCATGTCGTTCCGCTGGCCCTACAATTCCGATCCCGTCGCGCGGGACCAGATCAACGCCGGACTGATCGACTACTGCGATACCCACCTCAGCGAAGTGGCACCGATGGCCGCCGAGGGTTTTTTTGGCCCGCTCGACGTGGCGGTGGTGGAAGTGACCGCGATCAAGCCCGATGGCGCGCTGGTTCCCTCCACCTCGGTGGGCAACAACCAGACCTGGTTGCATCTGGCAAAACAGGTGATCCTTGAGGTCAACTCCTGGCAAAATCCGGCGCTGGAAGGGTTTCATGACATCTGGTGCGACGATGCCCTGCCGCCCAGCCGCGTGCCCATCCCGCTCGTCCGCACCGATCAGCGTATCGGCTCGCCGCTGCTGACCCTTGATCCTGCCAAGGTCATCGCCGTGGTGGAAACCAACGCGCCGGACCGCAACACCCCGTTCAAGCCCGCCGAGGGCGATTGCCTGACCATCGCCGGGCACATCCTTGAATTCCTCGGCCACGAAGTGAAGCGCGGGCGTCTGCCGCCTTCGCTGCTGCCGCTGCAATCGGGGGTCGGCAACATTGCCAATGCCGTGCTGACCGGACTGGCCAAGGGGCCGTTCAGCGACATGACCGCCTTCACCGAAGTGATCCAGGACGGCATGATCGATCTGATCGACGCCGGAAAACTCGATGTCGCCTCAGCCACCGCGCTGTCGCTCAGTCCCGCCTATGGCGAACGGCTGCACCGCGAAATCGAGCGCTATCGCGGCAAGATCGTGTTGCGCAACGAAGATATTTCCAACCATCCCGAACTGATCCGCCGGCTCGGCTGCATCGCGATGAACGGGCTGATCGAGGCGGACATCTACGGCAACGTCAATTCCACCCACGTCATGGGATCGCGTGTGCAGAACGGGATCGGCGGCTCAGGCGATTTCGCGCGCAACGGCTATATCTCGATCTTCATGAGCCCGTCGCGCGCCAAGGGCGGGGCCATTTCCACCGTGGTGCCGCAAGCCTCCCATGTCGATCACATCGATCAGGACGTGCAGGTACTGGTCACCGAGCAAGGCCTTGCCGACCTGCGCGGGCTGGCCCCGAAGCAGCGCGCCGCGAAGATCATCGCCACTTGCGCGCACCCGCAGTTCCGCCCGGCGCTGCAGGACTATTTCGACCGCGCCTGCCGCGATGCCTATGGCAAGCATTCGCCCTCGCTGCCGGGCGAGGCGCTGTCATGGCACCAGCGGTTCATAGATACGGGCAACATGCTGCCCTGAGTTTCCTGCCTTCGACTCGCGATGGGGCGGATATCAGACAAGCATCGCCTGCAACCGCGCCATGTCCACCTTTGATCCGTGCCGCTTGTCCATCGGCAGACGGTCAAGCGGCATGACACCCGCGATCCCTATGGCCCCGGCCCGTGCGCGCCAGTCGGCAAGGTGCGCCTTGTCCCCCTCAATCGCCAGCCACGGAGCCCCATCGCGCTCCGCCAGGGCCGCGCGGCGCACACCGGGCCAGGCGCGCGCGGCGACTTCGATGGCAAAGGGCCACAGGCCGCCGACCTTGCCGCCCAGCCGGCCGAGCAGCCACAGCCGCCCGGCGGCATCAAGGAACCCGGCGTCGCCCGTGCGGTGCCACACGGTTCCGTCATCGCCGTGCAGCTTCGTTTCGGCATCACGCGCCGGATCAAGGTAGCCTTGCACAACGTGCCCTCCGGCGACCTGGATCTCGTCGTCCACCACCCGTACCCGCGCCCCATGGACCGGTAGCCCGGCAAGCAGGCCATCCCCGGCCTCCATCGCGGCGAAATCTGCCTCGGTGATCTGCGCCGCATCGATCTCGGCTATGGGCTCCGCCTCGGTCGAACCGTAGACCGCAACTACGCGCAGATCGGGCCGATCCTGCCGCAGGCGGCGCAGCAGGTCGGGGAACACCGGCCCGCCGCCGGTGAACACCGCATGGACGGTGGGCGGCACGCCAGCTTCGGCGAGTCGTTCGACCAGCGCGGGATTGAGCAGCAGCCGGGTCACCCCGCGCTGCGCAATCAGGCGCGCCATGCACTTGCCGCTCGCCTTGTCGATCCGCCGCACCGGCCAGTCGGGCAGCACCGAGGTGATCCCTTGCCCGAGATTGGCGACAACGAAGACCGGGAAGCCGACAAGGTCCACCTCGCAGCGCCCGGCGGTGCCGATCAGCGGGGCAACCGCCGCCTCCTGCATCGCCATGAAGCGATGGCTGCGAACAATGCCCTTGGGCGTGCCGGTGGAACCGGTAGTGAAGCTGATCAGCGCGGGGGCATCGTCCGGCAGATCGGCAACAACGGGCGCCCCGCCAGCGCCTTCCCGCAGCGGCAGGCGTAGATCGACATGGCGCAGCGCGGGGATCAGCCAGGGCAACAGGCGATAGATGCCATCGACCAGCACCGCGCGCGGGCGGGCGGCCTCCATTGCCACCGTCACTCCCTTCAGCCCCAGCGCCGGCTCGGGCAACACCGCCACCGCCCCCAACCGCCACAGCGCGGCGAGCGCGGCGTAGAGGTCGGCACTGAAACCCAGCGCCAGCAGCACCCGGTCTCCCTCGCCCAGCCCCATTGCCCGCCAGCGCGCTGCCAGCCCCGCCGCGCGTTGCGACAGCGCGGCATAGGTCGTCGCCCGGCCCTTGGGGTCGATCAGCGCGATCCGCCCCGGATGCTCGGCACAGCGCGCGTGGAAGGTGTCGAGCAGGTTCACCGTTGTGCCCCTGACGTTGATCGAAACGGCCCCGTCCGTTCGTGTCGAGCGCAGTCGAGA
>JAGWTB010000017.1 GCA_028869175.1 Sphingomonadales bacterium | reverse complement strand
CTGAGAAAGGCCAAACCACGGACCATCGATGCCCTCTGGCAAGCCGTCGGATCAATCTGCGAACTCTACTCGCCCGATGAATGCTCGAACTACCTCAAGGAATCCGGGTATGTTGCAGATTAATCGCAAGTCGCTCTAACCTGCAGCTGCGCGAGGCATGGGTGCCGCGCGAAAGGGTGTGAAACGCATGAATGACATGACGGGAAAGGTCGAAACCGCAGCGCGCCGCAGCCGCAGCGCCACCCCGCGACGCCGCACGGCGGCGAAGAAGGGCACTGCGGCTTCGATGATGGAGACGGGTCTTTCCGAAGAACGCGTCGCCGCCGCGCAGGAAGCCGAGATCGAGGCGATCCGCGACATTGCCGCCGCCAATTCGGCGGAATCGGCGGAAGGAGTGGAGGCGATTATCGCCGGTGCCTCGCCCGATGATGCGGCGCGGCTGCGCGAATCGCTCGGCCTGCCCAAGCCCGCCGGCAAGCCGCGCCGGACCAGCGACGAGCTGGCCGACGACTGGCGCAAGGGCGGCTATCCCTACAAGTTCAAGATGCTGCGCAAGGATTACGAGCGCGAGAAATTCGTGCTGCAGACCGAGCTGCTCAAGCTGCAGCAATGGGCCAAGGAAAATGGCCAGCGGGTGGTGATCCTGTTCGAAGGGCGTGACGCGGCAGGCAAGGGCGGCACGATCAAGCGGATGATGGAACACCTCAACCCGCGCGGCGCGCGCGTGGTCGCGCTGGAAAAGCCCAGCGAGGTCGAACGCGGCCAGTGGTACTTCCAGCGCTATGTCGAGCACCTGCCGACAAAGGGCGAAATCGTCCTGTTCGATCGTTCGTGGTACAACCGCGCCGGGGTGGAACGGGTGATGGGCTTCTGTTCGGAGGACGAATACAAGGAATTCCTGCGCCAGGCCCCCGAATTCGAACGCAACCTGGTGCGCAGCGGCATCCACCTGATCAAGTTCTGGTTCTCGGTCAGCCAGGCCGAGCAGCGCCGCCGCTTCAAGGAACGCAAGGTCCATCCGCTGAAGCAGTGGAAGCTCTCGCCGGTCGATCTCGCCAGTCTCGACAAGTGGGACAGCTATACCCGCGCCAAGGAAGCCATGTTCTTCGCCACCGATACGGCGGACAGCCCCTGGACCGTGGTCAAGAGCGACGACAAGAAGCGCGCCCGCCTGAACGCCATGCGCTATGTTCTCCACTCACTGCCCTACAAGGACAAGGACGCCAAGCGGATCGGCATGGTCGATGACCTGATCGTTGGCCGGGCCAACATCATTCACGAACGCGGCGAACACACCTTCGGCGGGGGTGGCGGCAAGGACGATTGACCGCACTGACCTGAGCGTGGAGACAGGCGGGCGTGACTGATCGCCAGTTCGTCTATCTTCACGGGATTCCCGGTAGCGCCGCCGAACTCGCGCTGGTGCCGGGCTTCCCCGGCCCGGGTGTCCGCCTGTTTGCGCCTGATCGCATGGCCGATGCCCCGCAACGCGATTTTGCCACCTATTGCGACGATCTTGCGGCGCGGGTCGTCACAGCCTTTCCTGCCGGACCGGTCCGTATTGCGGCCTTTTCGCTCGGTGCGCGCATGGCGGTCGAAACGGGCCTGCGCTTGGGGCAGCGGGTCGAGGCAATCGATCTCATCGCGCCCGCCGCGCCGCTGACGTGCGGGGTTGATCTGCGCGATATGGCGGGCGGAGCCGTGTTCCGGCTGGCCCGCGATGCGCCCCGGCGTTTTGCTGCGCTGGCGAGCGTGCAGGCCGTGTTGGCCAGGCGGGCCCCGATGCTGCTGGCGCGGATGCTGTTCGCAGGTGCGCAGGGTGAAGACGCCGTGCTCGCCCGCGATGCCGAATTCATGCACCGCATTGCCGCCATCCTGCGCAGCGGGTTTGGCCAAGGCACCGCGGGCTACCGCCGCGAAATGCGTGCCTATGTCGAACCGTGGCATGACCGCATCGCCAGCCTCACCGCGCCGGTAACGCTATGGCATGGCGAGGCAGACAACTGGGCCCCTGTCGCCATGGCAACGTGGCTGGCAGGTGCCTTTCCCCGGGTTCAGGCCATGCACCGCCTGCCCGGCAAATCGCACTACTCCGCGCTGATTGCGGCGCTCCCGATGCTTTGCACCACCTGAATGAACGCGGTCAGACGTCCAGATTGGCGACGTTAAGTGCGTTTTCCTGGATAAATTCGCGGCGCGGTTCGACCACGTCGCCCATCAGGCGGGTGAAGATCTCGTCGGTCACGTCGGCATCCTCAACCTTGACCTGCAGCAGCGCGCGGTTGTCTGGATCGAGAGTGGTTTCCCAGAGCTGGTCGGCGTTCATTTCGCCCAGGCCCTTGTAGCGCGCGATCGACAGGCCCTTGCGGCCGGCGGCGAGCACGGCGTCGAGCAGTTCCGAGGGGCGGGTGACCTGATTCTTGTTCGAAACCGAGCGGACCACCGGCGGAACCTGATCGTTCTCGTCGAGCACGGCATCCGGCTCCGCCGCTTCCTCGACCACCGCGCCCGCGCGCACCAGCCGTGCCGGGCTGGCGTAGATTTCGACGTTTTCCGCCGCCAGCCGGGCCAGTTTGCGCGCCTCGGCGCTGGTCAGGAAGCTCGCTTCGATCGGATAGGCGTCGGTCACCCCGCGCCACAGGCGCTTGACCAGCAGCGAACCCTCGGCGGTCAGTTCGGCGCTCCACCGTGCATCGCGGTCACCGGCGTCGAGCCAGATCGCCGCACGGGCAAGGGCGGCTTCGCGCGCCGTGCTGTCGATATCCGGGTTGAACACGCCGGCCATGGCCAGCGCCTCGACAATCGCCGGATCGTAGCGACGCGGCACGAAGCCCATCAGGCTGCGCATGCGCAGCGCATGTTCGACCAGTTCCTCAAGCTCCTTGCCGCCGCGTGCGCCGCTGACGGTTTCAAGCACCCGCCCGGCAAGCCCGGCCTCGACCAGATAGCGGTCAAGCGCGGCGTTGTCCTTGAGGTAGACCTCGCTGCGGCCCTTGGCGACCTTGTACAGCGGCGGCTGCGCGATGAACAGGTGCCCGGCCCGGATGATGTCGGGCATCTGGCGGTGGAAGAACGTCAGCAGCAGCGTGCGGATGTGCGCGCCGTCGACGTCGGCGTCGGTCATGATGACGATCTTGTGGTAGCGCAGCTTTTCCAGATTGAACTCGTCGCGGATGCCGGTGCCCATTGCCTGGATCAGCGTGCCGACTTCCTTGGAACTGATGATCCGGTCAAACCGCGCGCGCTCCACGTTGAGGATCTTGCCCTTGAGCGGCAGGATCGCCTGGGTCTTGCGATCGCGTCCCTGCTTCGCCGAACCGCCCGCCGAATCGCCTTCGACCAGGAACAGTTCGCACTTGCTGGGATCACGCTCCTGGCAGTCGGCCAGCTTGCCGGGCAGCGAGGCGATGTCCATTGCCCCCTTGCGCCGGGTCAGCTCGCGCGCCTTCTTCGCCGCCTCGCGTGCAGCGGCAGCATCGATGATCTTGCCGACCACCTGCTTGGCATTGGCAGGGTTTTCCTCAAGCCATTCGCTCAGCCGGTCAGCCATCAGGCTTTCCAGCGGCTGGCGCACTTCGGAGGAGACCAGCTTGTCCTTGGTCTGGCTGGAGAACTTGGGATCGGGCAGTTTGACCGAAACGATCGCCGTCAGCCCCTCGCGCATGTCCTCCCCGGTGAGGTTGACCTTCTCCTTCTTCAACATGCCCGACTTTTCGGCATAGTTGTTCAGCGTGCGGGTCAGCGCTGCGCGGAACGCCGCGAGGTGGGTGCCGCCATCGCGCTGCGGGATGTTGTTGGTGAAGCACAGGACGTTTTCGTAATACGAATCGTTCCATTCCAGCGCGACGTCGATGCCGATGCCGTCACGTTCGGAGGAAATGGCGATCGGATCGGGCAGCAGCGGCGTCTTGTTGCGGTCCAGATAGCCGACGAAAGCGGCGATCCCGCCTTCGTAATAGAGATCGTGTTCCTTGATCTCCTCATGCCGCCGGTCGCGCAGCAGGATGCGCACGCCCGAATTGAGGAAGGCGAGCTCGCGGTAGCGGTGCTCCAGCTTCTCGAAATCGAACTCGGTGACGTTCTTGAAGGTATCGGTGCTGGCGAGGAAGGTCACGCGGGTGCCCTTCTTGCCGGCGGGGGCCGGGCCGACGACGCGCAGCGATTCAACCGCATCGCCATGCGCGAACTTCATCCAGTGCTCTTCGCCGTCGCGCCAGATCGTCAGTTCCAGCCATTCGGACAGCGCGTTGACCACCGAGACACCGACGCCATGGAGCCCGCCCGAAACCTTGTAGGCGTTGTCATCGCTGGTGTTCTCGAACTTTCCGCCCGCGTGAAGCTGGGTCATGATCACTTCGGCGGCGGACACGCCTTCCTCGGCATGGATGCCGGTGGGAATGCCGCGCCCGTTGTCTTCCACCGAAACCGAACCATCGGGGTTCAGCTCGATCAGAACCAGGTCGCAGTGCCCGGCCAGCGCCTCGTCAATGGCGTTATCCGAAACTTCGAACACCATGTGGTGCAGGCCTGAACCGTCGTCGGTATCACCGATATACATGCCGGGACGTTTGCGCACGGCGTCAAGACCCTTGAGCACCTTGATCGAATCGGCACCATAGGCGTTCTGGTTCGGCGTGTTGTGCGGCGGATTTTCGTGTGTTTCGGACATGGAACGGCCATAGGCAATGCGCGGCCCCAACCCAAGCAAAACCGGCTGCGCGCGGTGGATTTTCCACAACTGCCGGGCACCGCCGCTGCCGGACAAGGAAACGGCCGCCCTGCTTTTGGCAGGACGGCCGCTCCGGGGGATTGTGCTGTCCGGCGGCTCAGATGAGCGCGGCGGTGAACATCAGGCCGCTGATACCAGCGGCGGCGATGAACGGCAGCACCATGTTGGTCAGGCTGCGCATGGTAGGTCTCCAGTCATTTGCTTGCGAAGCAGTGTTCGCAGTTGCAACATAAGTTTTTCGGTAGACTTTGCACGTGCAAAGGTTTTCAGGGCACTTGCGCAATTTGCAACTGCAGCATGACGCTTTCTTAACCTCGCCGGGCCGGTCATGCGTGGACTGGACAGCGCCGCGCGGCTTGCCTAGTGCCCGGCCATGACCGTCCAGCCTTCAGACTCGATCCTCATCGTCGATTTCGGCAGCCAGGTAACCCAGCTGATCGCGCGCCGCGTGCGCGAGGCGGGGGTCTACTCCGAAATCGCCCCCTTCAGCACGGCCGCCGCTGCCTTTGCCCGGATGAAGCCCAGGGGCATCATCCTTTCGGGCTCACCCGCCTCGGTACTCGATGCCGACGGGCCGCGCATCCCGGCGGAAATTCTGGAAAGCGGCCTGCCGATCATGGCGATCTGTTATGGCCAGCAAGCGCTGATGCACCAGCTTGGCGGCGAGGTTCTGCCCGGCGATTCGGGCGAATTCGGCCGCGCCTTCATCGAGATTTCGGACAATTGCGTGCTGTTCGACGGGCTCTGGGCCGAGGGCGAGAAGCACCAGGTCTGGATGAGCCACGGCGACAAGGTGACCAGGCTCGCACCCGGCTTCCGCCCGGTCGCCGCCAGCGCCGGCGCGCCCTTCGCGGTGATCGCCAACGACGAGAAGCGCATCTACGCGATGCAGTTCCACCCGGAGGTGGTGCACACGCCCGATGGCGGCAAGCTCTACAAAAACTTCGTTCGCCACGTCTGCGGCCTGGCCGGTGACTGGACCATGGCCGAATTCCGCAAGACCAAGGTGGAGGAAATCCGCGCGCAGGTCGGCTCGGCCCGGGTGATCTGCGGGCTTTCCGGCGGGGTCGATTCCGCGGTGGCGGCGGTGCTGATCCACGAGGCGATCGGCGATCAGCTCACCTGCGTCTTCGTCGATCACGGCCTGATGCGGATGGGCGAGAGCGAGCAGGTCGTCAGCCTGTTCCGCGGGCACCACAACATCCCGCTGGTCCACGTCGATGCCTCGACGCTGTTCCTCAAGGGGCTGGAAGGCGTCACCGATCCCGAGGCCAAGCGCAAGTTCATCGGCAAGACCTTCATCGACGTGTTCGAGGGTGAGGCGAAGAAGATCGGCGGGGCCGATTTCCTTGCGCAGGGCACGCTCTATCCCGACGTGATCGAGAGCGTCTCGTTCACCGGCGGCCCTTCGGTGACGATCAAGAGCCACCACAACGTCGGCGGCCTGCCCGAACGCATGAACATGCAGCTGGTCGAGCCCTTGCGCGAACTGTTCAAGGACGAGGTGCGCGAGCTGGGCCGCGAACTGGGGCTGCCCGAAATCTTCGTTGGCCGCCATCCGTTCCCCGGACCGGGCCTTGCCATCCGCATCCCCGGCGAAGTCACGCGCGAGCGCTGCGACGTGCTGCGCAAGGCCGATGCGATCTATCTGGAGGAAATCCGCAGCGCCGGGCTCTATGATGCGATCTGGCAGGCCTTCGCCGTGCTGCTGCCGGTCAAAACCGTTGGCGTGATGGGCGACGGGCGTACCTACGACAATGTCTGCGCCCTGCGCGCGGTGACCAGCACCGACGGCATGACCGCCGATATCTACCCCTTCGATGCCGCCTTCCTCAGCCGGGTGGCCACCCGGATCATCAACGAGGTAAAGGGCATCAACCGCGTGGTCTACGACTACACCTCCAAGCCGCCCGGCACGATCGAGTGGGAATGATTTTTGGCCCTCCGGGCGTATCCAAAAATACGCCATTTTCCATCGCGAACGCCGCGTGCTTTGCTTGGTGCGATCACCGGTAGTGCGATGGCCTGTACGGTCGAAGCGGCCGAGCTTCTTGATGTCGATATGGATCATCTCACCGGGGTGCGCCCGTTCGTAGCGGCGCACCAGTTCGGGCGGGTCGAGATCGCGCTTTCCCGAAAGGATCAGGCAGGCGGGCTCTTGGTCGCAGGCGGCGGCGGGGCAGGGGCCGGGGCTGGTCCCGGCTTCGCGCCGCGCGCCGCGCCGACCGAGCCGGCAACCTTCCACGCACCACTAACCACCGAACTGACCAGCAGCACGTTGGCCGCGACCAGCAGCATGAACATGGTCAGCACGGCGGACCCTTCGCCAGCTTTCATCTGCCGAACCACCTGCGGGCCAACTGGCGAGACGATGGCTTCGGGATAACCGCCGAAGGCTGCGACAGCCTCGCGCAGGCGCGGTTCGGGATCGAGCGGGGCGACATAGGTCGTGGTCGTGCCGTCGCGCTCGATCCTGACGACATGGGCGTCGGCAAACCGCCAGAAGGCTACTGCCGAAACGGCTCCGGCAATCACCAGAGCCCCGACCAGCGCGGCGGCCAGGCCCGGTTTCATCTGGGTGATCTGGCGGCGCAGCATCATCACCGAAAGGATGACCACGGCGGTGATGAAGAAACTGACCAGCTTGACGATGTCCGACAGGCTGGGCGGCAGGGTGACGAGGTTCATCAGCAGCGCGATCAGCGGCACCGCGCCGATCAGCGCGCCAAGCCCCTGGATGACCTTTTCGGCTCCGGTGATCTGGTCGTTCAGTGTGGGCATGACATGGTCACCGTCTGATGATCGTCGGGGCCGAGCAGGCGCAGCGGCTTGAAGCCCGGTGCACTGAGATGGCCGGCACAGCGCGGATAGAAATAGTAGATGGTGCCCACCAGCAGGTCATAGGCCACCCCGGTGGGATAGGGACCGTAGAAGCCGCTCGATTCCACCTTTGCCAGCCGCGCTGCCTCGTTCGGGCCCTGCTGGGTCAGCAGCCAGCCGGGCAGGTAATAGAACTGCGCCGCGCCGCCATTGGCCACCGGCGTGCGCACGGCGACGTTCATCTCTTTCTGGATCGCCGCCGTCACGGGCGGCGGTGGTGGCGGCGGCGGCGGGGGTGGAGGAGGTGGTGGGGCGGGCTCGGGCGGCGGCGCTTCGGCCCCGACTTCGAGCGAGGATGCGCACCCTGCGAGCGACAGCGAAGCACCGGCCAGCGCCAGCGCGCCGGCATGAAGAAGCCGCTTCATCGTGTTTCTCCCCAGCTTTGCCGAATTCTATCCTGATTGGCAAAGGCTGGCAAGCAAAGGCGAGTGATGTCGCCGTGTCATTGCATGGTAAACTGTCAGTCAACAGTAATGGGAAAAACTTTATTCTATCAATTCAATAGCTCGCCCGATTTATGCGCCAATCGCTCGGGCCGCCGCAACGACTCGCGCGGCATGGTCGCGCGGCGGCAGGCCAGCGCGCAAGTCGGCCAGGATCGGCACCTCGACGCTGATCGGCACGGCGGCGGGCAGCGCGGCGACAAATTCGGCCAGTGGCAGGTCGCCCGTGCCCGGCACACGGCGGGCGAACATGGCCTCCATGAAATAGGGGCCTTCACCCGTGTGCGGGGCGTCGCACAGCTGGACATAGCCGATCACCGCCGGGTCGAGCGCGCGAAGCTGCGCCAGTGTCCCGCCCGAGCGGAAGAAATGCATCGAATCGATCAGGGCGAAGCATTTGCCCTCACCGATATGCGCGATCAGCTCCAGCACATCGCCCAGCGAGCCGATCTGGCTGCCGGGCACGAATTCGACGGTGAAGGTCATGCCCCGCGCGGCGGCCATTTCAGCCAGCTCGCCCAATTGGTCAAAGGCGCGGGCGCGGTCCTCCTCGGTGCAGGACGCATTGAGCCGCCCCGCGCCCAGATCGGCGAACAGGTCCATCGCCGGGGCGCTGGCGGCGGCTTCGGCATCGCTGCGTGCCCGGAAGCCCTCGGCCAGCCCGATCTGCACGCCGCTATCGGTCAGTGCTGCCCGGAAGTCGCGCCGCAGCGCCGCATCGTCGATCAGGGACCACATCGGCCATGGCGCGAAATCGGTAATGCCGAACATCGCCAACGGCAGGCCGGTCAGCCCGGTGGAAACCGAGGCACAGCCCAGTTCGCCCGCCAGCCGGACATAGTCCACCGGCGGCATCCCCAGCAGGGTCAGCATTTCGATGCCGAGCCGGTTCATGCGCGGCACGGGCATGGCGATCACGGCCGGGCCTGTCGCACACGTTCCGAAGCGGTCAGGGCGTAGGTGCCGTCCAACTGCTTCCACACCGTAACCTGCCAGCGCGTGTGGTCCGTCAACACGATGGTCATGCGAAAATTCGTGCCCGCCACCACTTGCCGCTCCGCGCGTTCGACGCGCGCGAGGCGGGGGTGGTGGCGCTTGATCCGGCTGGTGGCGAAAGCGGCGGCGCGGCCCACTTCGGCATCGCCAGATGGTTCGGCAACCACCGACCACCCCCCGACAATCATGGGGGGCGCGGCAGCGGGCGCAGGTTCGGCAGCAAGCGCAAGCGCGGCGAACAGGGGGAGGATCATCATTCCCCCATCCTAGCCGACAGCGTCTGGCCATCAAGCCCCGGGCTGTGGCAAGGAGCGTCGCCATGGACCGCGTTGCCACGCTTACCCTCAATCCGACGATCGACAGCTCCTGTACGGCCGACCGGGTCTTCCCCACGCACAAGGTGCGCACGCGCGCCCAGCGGCACGATCCCGGCGGCGGCGGCATCAACGTAGCGCGCGTGCTGGCGCGCCTCGGGTGCAAGGTGGAAGTGGCCTATCTGGCGGGTGGTCCGACTGGCGCGCTGCTGGATGAATTGCTGGACGAGCGCGGGCTGGAGCGGCACCGCATCGCCATTGCCGGCGATACCCGCATGAGCCTGGCGGTTTTCGAGCACGACACCGGCAAGGAATTCCGCTTCGTTCCCGAAGGTCCGCTGGTGACGGCGAGCGAATGGGGCGCGGCGCTGGAATTCTGCGCCGGGCTCGATCACGGCTGGCTGGTGGCGTCTGGTTCGCTGCCGCGCGGTGCGCCTGTGGATTACTATGCCCGCCTCGCGCGCTGCGCCGGCAGCCACCACACCCGGCTGGTGCTCGACACGTCCGGCCCGGCGCTGGCCGCCGCGCTGGATGAAGGCGGGCTATTTCTGGTCAAACCAAGCCAGGGCGAGTTCGAGGCGCTGATCGGATACAAGCTGACCGGTCCGCAGGCCATCGGCGATGCGGCAATGGACTTCGTCCGCCGGGGCAAGGCCCGGCATGTAGCCGTCACGCTTGGCCACGAAGGCGCGGTGCTGGCCCATGCCGGCGGCGTGGTGATCCGGCCCGGTGCCTGTGTATCGGTCAAGAGCGCGACCGGCGCGGGCGACAGCTTCGTTGCCGGCATGGTCCACGGCTTCCTTGCCGGAGAGGATGCCGCCGGGGCCTTCGCCTGGGGCATGGCTGCCGGAACGGCGGCGGTGCTGACGCCGGGCACCGGCCTCTGCGCCCCGGAGGATGTCAGGCGGCTACGCGCAGCAGCGGACTGACGCGTTTGCGGAACACCACCACCCAGGCCCAGAACCCGGTGCAGAGCGCAAGGATCAGGGTCATGGTGCGGGAATCGCCCGGTCGCAGGTAGATCTCGCTGCCATCGGGAGAGCGGTGCACGCGAAGTGTCTCGCCGGTCTGCGCCTGATAGCGCCGGGCGACGCCGTCCATGCTCGACCAGCCGAGGATCGAAAAGGGCAAGTCGCCCGGCTCGACATCGCCGGTATCATAGCGTCTGCCGGTTTCGCGGTCGGTCAGATGAAAACGCCAGGTCGAAACGCCCTTGCGGAAAGCGGATTGCTCCAGTGCCACCTGGTCGAGCCGGGCGGATACTTGCTGCCACCGCGCGACTTCGTGCACCCGGTAGAGCTCGTAAGTGGCGGCAAAGGGCATGAACAGCGCGAAGCCGGTGGCCATCAGCATCAGGAAACTGCGCGCCAAGCCGCGCACGCCGCCGGCCATGGCAAGGCTGGCGGCAAGGGCTTCCTGCGGCGTCTCATGGCTGGACATGCCGTGCAGGATAGCGAAGCCGGCTTAACGAAGTCCTGTCAGGTGTCGCAGGCGAAAGTCACCGAAACGGTTGCGGTCGTCGCTTCCTTCTTGAGTTCGGGATAGACCCAGTAGCGCCCGGCGGGCAGCGCCGTGCCGACGGCCTTGGCCGGATCGGGAAACTTCAGGTTGCGATCACCTTCGATCCAGAAACCGGCGTTGTCCTGCCCGGTCACCTGCGCGACGGTGCAGGTGGACGCCAGAGTGACCGAGCGGCCAAACAGTTCGGCACTTTGCTCAGCGTTGCCGCGATTGTGGCGGCCTGATGCGGTGATCGTGGTTCCGGCGAGCGCGGGGGTGGATACCGCCAGCGCGGCAAGCGCGGCAATGGTGGTGGCGAGACGCATGGTTTCCCTCCTGTTGCAGACCCTGCCGCCGGACGGGAGACGTCCCGACGGCCTTGCCGCACAATGGAGCCGGGAATGCCGCAAATGTCTTTGACTCAGGGCAAATGTACCCGCGATTCGCAGCGATCAGATGGCCTGCACGGGGACAGTGAAGGTCAGCCGCCGCACCGGTCCCGTCCGGGCGTCCTGCCAGGCCAGGCTGACCTGCGCCCGGGCAGGCCGTTCGCCGCGTGCCGGGCAACTCGCCGGCCCCGTTGGGCAGTGCGGGCGATTGGTGGCGACCAGGACGAAACGCGGCGCGGTGCAGGCCGGGGCCGCTTGCGTGCCATTGGCCGCCAGGCAGGTCGGCGCCCCCGCGCCAGCCCCCATCGCCGCACCGGCTCCGTCAAGCAGGGTGACCCCGGCGCTCAGGTTTAGCCGCGGAGTGACGGGCCCCGCCATACAGACATAACTGGTCGTCACCGCCCCCGCGAAATCGAACTTGGCGAGCACCTGCAAGGCCTCCAGCCCACTGCCCTGCGGGCCCGGGGCGGCATTGCACATGGCAGCGATGATCGGTGGCACGGCGGCGGCTGGCAACGGCGGTGCCGCTTGGGTTGGCACGGCAGTGCCAAGCGCGGTGGCAAGCAGCGCCAGACTCGCGATCCCGGGGTTGCGGATCATGCGGGGTTTCCTCTGACCAGGCGAGCATTGCAGAATGCCACGCAGCGCCGGCTCTGGTCAAACCTTCGTGCGCCTGCCATGGCCGCAGCGATACAGGAGATACAAGATGGCCGGCGACGAAGAAGACTATGTCTACGACGAAGACAGCGGCGAATGGCTGCCCGCGTCCGAACTCGCCGCCAAGCGCGCGGCGGAAGGCGCGGTGGAAGTGCGCGACGCCGTGGGCAACCTGCTGGCCGATGGCGATCAGGTGACGCTGATCAAGGATCTGGAGGTCAAGGGCGCGGGCCAGACGCTCAAGCAGGGCACCCTGATCAAGTCGATTCGGCTGACCGGCGATCCGCAGGAAATCGATTGCCGTTATCCCGGCATCAAGGGATTGGTGCTGCGCGCGGAATTCGTGCGCAAGCGCTGATCGGCGGGCGCGGGAACTATCGCTCCGCAAGTCCGGTATCAGGCCTCTACGGACATACCCGTAACGCTTCCTTAACCATGCAGCGACGAAGATCGCGCCATGGTGCGGCCTGCCCCCCTTCTGCTGGCGCTTATGCTGCTGGCCTGCCCCGCTCCGGGGGCTGCGCAGGACTGCGCCCTGTGCTTCGGCTCGGGGCCGGGTGAAGCCGGCGCGCGGCCACTATCGATCGAGATCACCAGCGACTTGACCTTCAGCCGCATGGCTCTGACCGGGCAGGGCGAAGGCAGTGCCTCGATCGATCCGCAGACTGGCAGCCGGCGCGTCGAAGGCGGCATGGTCGAACTGGGCGGGGTGACCGTGCAGGGCCATGGCCGCATCACCGGCGAGCCGAACCGCCGGGTCCGCGTGGAAATGCCCGCCAGCGTCAGCATGAGCACCAGCCAGGGCGGAACGGCGGAACTGACCGACCTGACCACCGACCTGCCCGCCTGGCCGATGCTCGACGCTACCGGCAGCCTCGAATTTTCCTTCGGCGGCCGGCTCAGGATGCGCGGCAACATGGGCGGCAACCTGCGCGGACGAATCCCGATCAGCGTTGATTACAACTGACGGGCTGGCGCAAGTCCGGCAACGCGCCTATCTGGGGTTCATGGCTCTCATCCGCCCCACCAGCTTCTGGCGACAGGTCAATCCGCGCGGCGCGATTGCCGATCTCGTCACGGTCTATCAGCAGGCCGGGCGCAATCGCTGGCGCTTTGCAGTTGCGGCGGCGGCCATGACCGTGGGCATATTCTCGGTCATGGCGCACGAGGAAGGCCGCGGCCTGCCGCGCCCGCCCGAGGTGACCTATATCAATTCATGGCCGATCGACCGCAGCGATGCGGAAATCAAGGCCAGCAACCTGGCCAACCAGCGTTACAAGGAACGGCTTGCCGCCGAACAGGCCAAGCGCGACGAAGACGTGCGGCAGATGTACAAATCGCTCGGCCGCGCCACCGGCATCGATGTCGATGCCATCGAAAAGCAGGCTGCTGCTGATCGCGCAGCCCAGGCGGCAGCAGGCAAGGCGGCTGGCGATGCGCCCGGCGCACCGCAACCCGCTGCACCTGCGCAAGTGGAAAAGGCGCAAGGTGGCGGCAACTGAGGACGCCTGCTGGCTGGCGGCGGCGGCCAGTCTGGCTGCGCGCGGACGCCCGCTCAGCCGCCCCAATCCCGCCGTCGGCGCGATCATCGTCAAGCAGGGCGTGGTGCTTGGTCGCGGCTGGACCCGGCCCGGTGGCCGCCCCCATGCCGAGGCGGAGGCACTGGCGCAGGCCGGCACCGCAGCGTGCGGGGCCACGCTCTATGTCACGCTGGAACCCTGTGCCCATGCCAGTGCGCGCGGCCCGGCCTGCGCCGATCTGGTGGTCGAAGCTGGCCTCGCGCGAGTAGTCGCGGGCTGCACGGATCCGGACCCGCGCACTGCTGGCAGCGGTCTGGCGCGCATCCGTGCCGCCGGGATTGCGGCGGAGCTGCAGGCCTCCCCTGCCGCTGAGGCAAGCCTGGGCGGCTATCTATCACTGCGCCGCCGGGGCCGCCCGCAGGTTACGCTCAAGCTCGCGCTGTCGCTTGACGGCTGCATTGCCGCGGCTTCGGGCGAGAGCCGCTGGATCACTGGCGAGGCTGCCCGGGCACATTGCCATGCCGAACGGGCGAAGGCCGAGGTGATCATCGTCGGCGGCGGCACCCTGCGCGCCGATGCGCCCCGGCTCGACGTGCGGCTGCCGGGGCTGGAGGATCGCAGTCCTGAACGCTGGGTTCTGACGCGCGGCGCGGCACCCGATGGCTGGCGCGCGCTCGCCGCGCCCGAGGCCATCTCGACCATGGCCGACGTGCAGTACCTGTTCGTCGAAGGCGGCGCGGGCGCGGCAGCGTCATTCCTCAAGGCCGGACTGGTTGATCGCCTGCTGCTCTACCGCGCTCCGATCCTGATCGGCGGCGGTTTGCCGGGCGTCGGTGACATCGGCCTGGGTTCGCTGGCCGAGGCGCATGGCAGATGGCAGCTTGCGGATCGCCGCCAGCTTGGTACCGACACGCTCGAAATCTACGAGGCATCCTGATGTTCACCGGCATTGTCACCGCTATCGGCACCATTCGCGAAACGCAGGGGGGCGGAGACCTGCGGGCCGTCATTTCCTGCCCGTGGGACCCGGCGGGCATTGCCATCGGCGCGTCGATTGCCTGCTCGGGCACCTGCCTGACGGTGGTGGACAAGGGCGGCGTGGCCGGAGATGCCTGGTTCGCGGTGGACATTTCGGGCGAGACAGTGGCGCGTACCGTGCCGGGGCGCTGGACGGTCGGCGGCAAGCTCAACCTCGAGCCGGCCTTGCGGCTGGGGGACGAACTGGGCGGCCACATCGTGACCGGTCACGTCGATGGCGTGGGTGAGGTACTCGGCGTGTGTCCGACTGGCGATTCCCGCCGCGTGGGCATCGCGGTCTCGCGCGAACTCGCGCCCTGCCTTGCGGCCAAAGGCTCGATCACGGTCGATGGCGTGTCGCTGACGGTGAACGAAGTGGCCGACCAGCCCGATGGCACCTGCCATTTTGCGCTCAACCTGATCCCGCATACCGGCGAAGTTACCACGCTCGGCGCGCTCGAAGCGGGCAGCAAGGTGAACCTGGAGATCGACGTGCTGGCGCGGTACCTCCAGCGGATGCAGGCGCTGCGGGGTTAAGTCCCGAGAGCCATCCGGACTCCAAAGACGGAATAGTGCTGCATTGCTTCGCTGCGCCCGCAATGACTCGGCATCGCCGGCACCATCCGCAACATTGGCCTTACCAATCCCTTGACGGCTGGGTGGATTCTGGCCAATCCAGTGCGCGCATCGCGCCATTGGTTGCAGGAACAGGGAATCCCATGAAGATCACCGCCGCCCGCGTCATCGTCACTTGCCCGGGGCGCAACTTCGTCACGCTGAAGATCGAGACCGATCAGGGCGTCTATGGCATCGGCGACGGTACGCTGAACGGGCGTGAGCTGTCGGTGGTGGCCTATCTTGAGGAGCACGTGGTTCCCTGCCTGATCGGCATGGACCCCCGCCGGATCGAGGATCTGTGGCAATACCTTTACAAGGGTGCCTACTGGCGGCGCGGGCCGGTGACGATGCGGGCAATCGCGGCGGTGGACATGGCCTTGTGGGACATCAAGGCGAAGATGGCCGGGATGCCGCTTTACCAGCTGCTCGGCGGGCGCAGCCGCGACGGGATCATGGTCTATGGCCACGCTAACGGCAGCGACATTGCCGAGACGGTCGATGCCGTCGGTCACTATATCGACATGGGCTACAAGGCGATCCGCGCCCAGACCGGGGTGCCGGGGATCAAGGACGCCTATGGGGTCGGGCGCGGCAAGCTCTATTATGAACCGGCGGATGCCGCGCTGCCCTCGGTCACCGGCTGGGATACGCGCAAGGCGCTCAACTACGTGCCCAAGCTGTTCGAGAAGCTGCGCGAGACCTACGGCTTCGACCATCACCTGCTGCACGACGGGCACCACCGCTACACCCCGCAGGAAGCCGCCAACCTGGGCAAGATGCTGGAGCCATACCAGCTGTTCTGGTTCGAGGATTGCACCCCGGCGGAGAACCAGGAAGCGTTCAAGCTGGTGCGCCACCACACCACCACGCCGCTGGCAGTGGGCGAAATCTTCAACACGGTGTGGGACGCCAAGGACCTGATCCAGAACCAGCTGATCGACTATATCCGCTGCACCGTGGTCGGCGCGGGCGGCATCACTCACTTGCGGCGGATCGCCGATCTGGCGGCCATGTACCAGATCCGCACCGGCTGCCACGGCGCCACCGATCTCTCGCCGGTGACCATGGGCTGCGCGCTGCATTTCGATACCTGGGTGCCCAACTTCGGCATCCAGGAATACATGCGCCACAGCGAGGAAACCGACGCGGTGTTCCCGCACGACTATCATTTCGAAAAGGGCGAACTGTTCGTCGGCGAGAGCCCGGGCCACGGCGTCGACATCGACGAGAAGCTGGCCGCCGGATACCCCTACAAACCCGCCTATCTCCCGGTCGCGCGACTGGAAGATGGCACCATGTGGAGCTGGTAGCGCCGCCCGGCGAGTGCGGCGATCCGGCCCGCGAGCCGGATCGCCTCGCCTTCAGAGATCGATTTCCTGCAGCAGCGAGGAACTGATGATCTCGCCGCTGTGTTCGACCATGATCGAACGCATCTTCTGCAGCGTATCCTTTTCGCTGTCGACCAGTTCGGCCCACTTGACCGCCGAGGGGAAGGTAAAGCTGGTCGTCACGTAACCCGAGGCCGGGCCGGCTTCGATCGACAGGTGGGCGTTCACCCCGATGCCGTGTTCGGCCAGTGCCGCCTTGAGCTTGCGGGTGGCTTCGAGCGCTGCCGTATGATCGTGGTTGTTGTTGAGCTTGGCAACGACAGTCTGAACGATTTTGGCCATGTCATCCTCCGTGTTCTCTATCCGAGGCATGCGGCTGTGCCCGCCGCCGGGCTTGCGCCAAGGTCCGGGGAAAGAATGGAAAACGACTCGCCCGGTGCGCTGGGAACATGCTGGGCGCGGCAAGCGTCAAGGCCATGATCGGGGTCAAGCCGGGCCACTTTCCGCCCCCACGATACGGCGCCACGACGTTACCATGCCCCAGGGTAAGCCTGCCTGCTGCTGCGCTGCCGATGAATGCAGCGCAGCAGCGGAGTACCAGGCCGGTCAGGCCGCCTGCAGCATCCTTGCCAGGTCTTCCTGCACGTCGCCGGTGGGGCGGATATCGAACTTGTCGACCAGCACGCCCAGCACTTCGGGGGTGAGGAATTGTGGCAGCGTCGGGCCAAGGTGGATGCGGCGCAGGCCCAGGTGCAGCATGGACAGCAGTACGGCAGTCGCCTTCTGCTCGAACCAGCTGATCGCGTAGTGCAGCGGCAGGTCGTTGACCCCCACACCCAGCGCGCCAGCCACGGCGACGGCGATCTGGATCGCCGAATAGGCATCGTTGCACTGGCCGACATCGAGCACGCGCGGCACGCCGTTGATGTTGCCCATGTCCTCACGATTGAAGCGGAACTTGCCGCAGCCCAGCGTCAGGACAAGGCTGTCCTTCGGCGTCGCCATGGCCAGGTCATGGAAGTAGTTGCGCCCCGGTCGGGCACCGTCGCAGCCGCCGATCAGGAACAGGTTCTTCACCTCGCCTTTGCCGATCATGTCCAGCAGGGTGTCGGCCACGCCCATCACGGTGTTGCGGGCGAAGCCGGCGACGATGGTTTCCTCCGGTGCATCGGCGGCAAAGCCGGGCTGGGCCAGCGCGCATTCTATCACGGCGGAGAAATCGTCGTGTTTGACATGGGGTATGCCGTGCCAGCCAACCGGGCCGGCAGTGAAGATGCGATCCGCATAGCCCTTGATCTCGGGGTTGATCAGGCAGTTGGAAGTCATGACGATCGCGCCGGGGAAGGCATCGAAATCGCGCTGCTGGTCCTGCCAGGCACCGCCGTAGTTGCCGGCAAGGTGCGGGTACTGCTTGAGGGCGGGATAGGTGTTGGCCGGCAGCAGTTCGCCGTGGGTATAGACATTGATGCCCTTGCCCGCGGTCTGGTGCAGCAGCGCACTGAGGTCACCCAGATCGTGGCCCGAGACGAGGATCGCCTTGCCCGCCTTGGGCGACATGCGCACGTGGGTTACTTCGGGATGGCCGAAGCGCCCGGTGTTGGCCGCATCGAGCATTTCCATGACCTTGAGGTTGAGCGCGCCCACTGCCAGCGATTCGGCCACCAGCGCGTCGATGTCGGTCGGGTCGGTCGCCAGGAACGCGCTGATGCGGTGAAATTCCGCGCTGACCGCCGCTTCTTCGGTGCCCAGTACGCGGGCATGTTCGCTGTAGGCGGCGGTGCCTTTGAGGCCATAAAGCACCAGGTTGCGCAGCCCGGTCACCGAAGGCCCATCGCGGTCCATGAAGCGCTGGATCGCGGCGAAGGGCGCGGCGGCGGCGAATTCATCGGCGGTGATGCCGGGGTTCCAGGTTGCCGGTTCGGGCAGGTCGGCCAGGTCGGCCCCGGCGCGCTCGGCCAGGGCATGGGCCTTGGACCGCATCTCCAGCGCGCGGTGGATCAAGGCGGTGAAGCGTGATCGGTCGAAATTGACGTTGGTCAGCGTGGTGAACCAGGCGTGCGGGGTGAAGGCATCGACCTCGGCATCGCGCGCGCCCTTCAGCGCGGCGCGGTGGGCGTAAACCGAAACGCCCAGCATCACGCGCAGCAGCACGTCCTGCTTGTTGGCGACCGATTCGGTCTTGCCGCAGGAGCCGACCTTGACGGCGCAGCCGCCCTTGTTCGATTGTTCGCACTGTACGCAATACATGGGACGTGTCCTCTCGATAAGCTGATTTTCCCATTCCACTTATCGGGTCACCAAAAGATTCATTTGAGATGAATCAATTCACCCGGATGAATTCCGCAGAGGGCCAAAGGCAATCGCCGCGCGCGCAAAATTCAGCTAGCCTTGCGCCATGCACCTGACCCGCCAGACCGACTATGCGCTGCGCTTGCTGATCGCGTTGGCCCGGCAGCAAGGCGCGCGGGTATCGATTGCCGAGGTGGCCGAGGCCCAGGCGATTTCGCGGACCCATCTGATGAAAGTCGCCAACCAGCTTGCCCGGGCCGGTTTCATCGAAGCGGTTCGCGGGCGGGGCGGCGGCATTCGACTTGCCCGGCCGGAGGCGGTGATCAACATCGGCAAGGTGGTGGCGACGATGGAGCCTGGCTGCGCGATGATCGATTGCACCGGTTGCCGTTCGGTACAGGACTGCGCGCTGCCTGGCGTCCTCGCCAGCGCGAAATCGGCCTTCATGGCGCATCTCGATGGCACGACCCTGGCCGACGTGCTGGTCGCGCCACCGCCGCGCGCTGGCCAGTGACGCGGGCTTGCGCGGTGGGTGCCTGATCGGTCATGGCTGGCAGCGAACCCTGGAGGCACGGATGAAGGCATCGATCGCGACGGTATCGGTCGGCGGCACGCTCGACAGCAAGCTGGAGGCGATTGCCCGCGCTGGCTATGCCGCCGCCGAGATTTTCGAAAATGATCTGCTGTCCAGCCCGCTGCCGGCGCGGCAGGTCGGCGCGATGATGCGCGAACTGGGCCTCGATTGCGCCATGCTGCAACCGTTCCGTGACTATGAAGGCATGCCAACCGACCAGCGCGAGGCGGCGCTGGAGCGGATGCGGCGCAAGTTTGCGGTGATGGACGATCTCGGTACCGATCTGATCCTGCTGTGCTCGAACTGTTCGCCGCAAGCGAGCGGGGATCGGCAGCAGATGCTCGATGACCTGCACCGGCTCGGCGATCTGGCCGCCAGCCACGGCAAGCGCATTGCCTATGAAGCGCTCGCCTGGGGTCGCCATGTCTGGGATCACCGCGATGCCTGGGCCATGGTGCGCGATCTCGATCATCCCGCCATCGGCCTGACGCTGGACAGCTTCCATTCGCTGGCGCGCGGCGTGCCCAGCGCGTCCATCGGCGATATTCGCGCGGACAAGCTGTTCATCGTCCAGCTCGCCGACGCGCCGAAGCTGGAGATGGACTACCTCAACTGGAGCCGCCATTTCCGCTGCATGCCGGGGCAGGGCGATTTCGCGCTGGATGACTATGCCGCCGCGCTCTGCCGGATCGGATATCGGGGCTATTGGAGCCTGGAGATTTTCAACGACCGCTTCCGCTCCACTTCCGCCGGGCAGATCGCCCGTGACGGCGTCCGGTCGCTGAAGGCACTGCATGAGCGCGCGCGGCTGCAGTTGCGGCAGGCACCCGCCATGGCCCCGCCAATCGATCCGCGCCGCTTCGAATTCATCGAATTTGCCGCCAGCCATGAGGAAGCCGAGGATTTCGGCCGCATCTTCACCGCGCTGGGCTTTGCCCCGGTCGCCCGGCACCGCAGCAAGCAGGTGGTGCGCTGGCAGCAGGGCGCGATCAATCTGGTGATCAATTCGGAGCCCGAGGGCCTCGCCCACAGCTTCGACATTGTCCACGGCGGCTCGGTCTGCGCCATCGGGCTGGCGGTGGACGATCAGGCGGCCGCGGTGGCGCGGTCCGACGCGCTGGACGTCCAGCGCTTCGAACAGACCATTGCGCCGGGTGAATGGCAGATACCCAGCCTGCGCGGGGTTGGCGGCAGCCTGATCTATCTGGTTGATGCCGCTACCGCGCCGCAGATGTGGGCAGACGAATTCCCGCTGGCGCTGGATGATGCCGCCCCGCGCAACGATCTGGCCGTGATCGATCATGTCGCCCAGACCATGCAGTACGAGGAATTCCTCAGCTGGCTGCTTTACTACACCACGCTGTTCGATTTCACGAAAACGCCGCAGCTCGAAATCGCTGATCCGATGGGCATCGTCTACAGCCAGGCGGTCGAAAGCCGGAGTGGGGCAGTACGCTTCACGCTCAACGGTTCGCTGGCGGCCAATGCGCTCAGCTCCCGCTTCGTGCGCAACTATTTCGGGGCAGGGGTGCAGCACATCGCCTTTTCGACGCCCGACATCTTTGTCGCCGCCGCGCAGGCCCAGGCGGCGGGCTTGCCGATGCTGGAAATCGGGCCGAACTACTATGCAGAGATCGAAGCGAAGTTCGCACTCGATCCGGCACTGGTCGCGCGGATGGCGGCGCTGAACATCCTCTATGACCGCGATGGCGAGGCGGAGTATTTCCAGTTCTACAGCCGTGCCGTCGCCAAGCGGGTGTTCTTCGAAGTGGTCGAGCGGCGCGGCTACGCCGCCTATGGCGCGGCCAATGCGCAGATTCGCCTCACCGCCCAGACCATGCACCGCGATCCTGCCGGGGTGTGATCGCGCGAGGCCGGCGGCGGATCAAACCTCGATCAGCGCGACGCCTTCGGGGGGGAGGTCAAGCGTCAGGGTGCGGTCCGCGCCGATGCGCAGCGGGGTGGCCGGGGCCACGTCCGCAGCAGCGCGCAGCGCCTGCAACTGGGCCTGACTGGGATACTGCGGGCTGCCCATCCGCCGCCAGGCGGGCATCGGCGATCCGCGTTCCTGATCGACATAGCGCACCCGCGCGCGGCGTCCGGGGGGGACACCGTCAAGCCGCAGGGTCAGGGTCTTGCGCTCGCCGTTGACCGTGCGGGTGCTGGTCGCGCCGGGAATGCCGGCAGCCTGCGGCACGTCCGCCAGGTTCCACACCAGCAACGCCAGCGTGCCGTCGTGCCGCCGGGTCGCCAGCACCGGGCCTTGCGCTTCCAGCCGTTCGTCGCCCAGCGCGTGGAGCAGCTTGTAGGTGTTGAACGCCGGCCGGGCGATGCCCTGTACCAGCATGCCCCAGCCCATGTCGCCTTCCTTGAGCACGTAATCGGGTACGCCAAGTTCCTCGTAGACCCCGGTCAGGGTCCATTGCGACATCGCCTGCACCTTGCCCAGGCAATGGCTGATGACATGGGCGATCATCGCCGGGCTGTCCGATGACCATTCGCTGAGCCACAGCGGCTTGCCAGCAAGGCCGGTAGCATCGATGGTGCTGCGGACCCTGCCCATGGCCTCGGGAATGACGTCGTTCTGCGGGAAGTGGATGTCCGGACCGAACACTTCGGCCTGCCGGTCGCCAGCATAGCTGTGGGTGGAAATGAAATCGACCGGTGCGTTGTTTTCGGTGCAGTACCGCGCGAAATCGCCGATCCAGGCGGTGCCCGAGGTCGCCGGACCTCCCACGGTCAGGCCAGGATCGATTTGCTTGAGCGCGACCGCCGCCGCCTTGTACATGGCGAAGTACTGCGCCTGGTCACCGGTCCAGAAGAACCGCAGGTTGGGCTCGTTCCACACCTCGAACGGCCAGGTGCGAACCTTCGCGATGCCGTAGCGGTCAATCAGCGCCCGTGCGAAAGCGGCGATGAAGCTGCCCCATTCCTCTGTGCTGCGCGGTGGGGTGATATTGCCGTTGTAGCCGGCGAAGGTGGCGGTGCCCGATGCCAGCGCCTTGGGCATGAAACTCAGTTCGATGAACGGGGCGACGCCGCGCTGCTGCAACCCGTCATAGACCTGGAACACGTTCTGCAGGTTCACTGCCGCCTTGCCCCGGGTCAGGATCGAAGGGGCATAGACGCCCATTTCGTCATTGAGAATGCCGTGGAAACGCACTCGCTTGAGCCCGCATTCGTTGCGCCAGCGGTCCAGATCCTTGCGCCACGCCTCGCGCAGGGTGATCACCGCGCGGTCCGAACCGGCGCATTCTTCCCAGACATGCGGCAGAGCGCCGGTCCGGCTGGCGGCATTGACCCGCACCTCCAGTCGCCCAGCCCCAGCCACCGCACGTGCCGGTGCGGCCAGCGAGGTGGCGGCCAGCGCCAGATTGGCCCGGATGAAGTCGCGGCGGTCCATTGTCTGTTCCCTGTTCAGCTTCGCGCTAGGCGCTGGCCAGCTCTTGCACCGCGCGCCATGCCTGATCGATCGCGGTGTGGGTATAGGCGCTCCACCCGGCGTCCGAATTGGCGATGGCCACGCGCCCGAAGCGCCGCCGGGCAATCGCCTCGGGCCAGGGCTTGGTATCGATATGGTCGTAGAGCGGGGTGGGGTAATAGGCATAGCCGTGCGACCAGCGGTTGACGGTGATCGCCAGAATGTCGCGCTCGGACTGGAAGCCGCCGTCGCCCAGCATCCGCGCCAGTTCGTCGCGCACCGGCACTTCGAAATCGGCGAAGCTCATGCCGAACAGCTTGGCCCGCGCCGCGCGGTACTTGTCGGCCAGCCCCGGCCCGGCTTCGGGCACGGTGGGCACGTGGACCAGATGGGCAACGATCGGCTGCGAGGGATCGGGCGAGAATGCATAGCCGCCCAGCGATACCGGGTAGTCGAGCTTGACCAGCGAGAAGAATCCGGCCGGGTTGCTGATCGAATGGACCTTCAGCTTGTCCCACGCCTCCCAGTTGCGCAGCAGCACGTTGCTATAGGTCAACGGACCTTTGACGTTGCGCCGCAGAGCCTCGACCTGGGCCGGTTCCAGCTCCTTGGTCAGGTAGGGGATCATCATGTTGTAGCAGGCCAAGATGCAGGCCTTGGCGTGAACCCGCCGGGTTACCCCGTCTTTCACATAGCCGATGTCGACCAGGCCCGGCTTGCCGTCCTGCGCCAGGTGGACCACGGTGGAACCCTGCCGCACCGCCACCGGATTTTCCGGCAGGTCCAGCTTCGTGTAGTCGAACGGGGCGAGGACAATGTCCTCCATCGTCTTGCCCGGCGCCACCCCGGGCACCAGCGCCCGCACCAGCAGTCTTGCGATCGAGGCGTTGCCGTCGGGGAAGTGGTAGATATAGGGCTCGTCCATCTCCGCCGCCGCCTCGGCGCTGCGCTTGAGCGCAAGGCCCTGGAAGCCCGGATAGTTGGTGGCGAAGGCATCGCTCGCCGAAATCCCGTCTATCCCCACCGCGAAGAAGTCGCAGGGGCCGTTGCGCAGGCAGGCCAGCACCAGCGGATCAACCTTCCAGCGCTGGGTCAGGAAATCGAGATAGCTCATGTGATCGAGCAGCTTCTGCACCGCTGCCGCACGCTTGCCCGGCCAGAAATTGCGCTTTTCGCTGAACAGCGCGATCAGTTGCGCCCGCGCCGGTTCGGGCAGCGGAAAATCGGCGAGGTAGGCGGCGAGCGGACGGGCATTGAGCCGCGCCGCGTCCAGATCGTCGGCAACCCCCAACAGCGGGCTGCCGGTGACCAGCTTGTCCACCCCGAACACGTCCTTGGGGAAGAACTGGCCCCGGCTCATCCCGCGCCGGGGGTAGTGATCGCGGTCGAACGCGGTCTCGAAGCGTTTGATGTCGATGCCCAGGTCCTTGAGCAAGCCCTTGGCCACCGGGCTGTAGAGACTGCCGGGCGATTGCAGCGATTCGGTGCCGCCGTAACCGATCAGCAGCTTGCCGCCGCCCGCGTCAAACTCGTTGCGCTTGGCGTGGCCGCCGAAATCGTCATGGGTATCCAGCAGCAGCACCCGGGCATCGGGGTGCTTGCGCCGCCAGAACCATGCCGCGGCAAGGCCGGATATGCCGGAGCCAACCACGACAAGGTCCCAGACCGCCTCCACCGGTTTGTCGGCGATGGCGAACTTTTCGCCATCGCGCAGGCGGTGCGCCACTTCGAAGGCCCCGTCATGGCTGCCGCGCATGCCGCCGAGCCGTGGCGGATAGGGCGGTCCGGCGCTTTCGCCAGCGGCGGGTTCGGCATAGCCGCCGCCCGATTTCTGCGAACGGTCCGCCGGTTGCGAACAGCCTGACAGCGCCAGGCTTGCCGGCGTGATTCCCGCACCGATCGCCAGCGCCACACCATCCAGAAAATCCCGCCGTGTGATGGACATGCCCTGCTCCGCTACCCTGAAACGGAGAGTGTCATGCGCGCGCGGAAATGTCGATGCAGTGCTTGGCGTGCAGCAGACTGGCTTACGCGAATTGTCCCTACCCGGCGAGCGGGTTCGGGGTCGGTGCGGCGACGCGGTGCAGGCGGTTGCCGTCCTTGTGATGGAACGGTTCAGCCTGCCCCGTCACCTGCATCACCGTGTCTTCCTCATACGACCAGGTTCCGTCGTCGTGGACGGTGACGGTGATGGTGAAGCTGTCGGTACGGAAGTTCTCTTCAAGATAGGGGTTGGAACAGATGCCGTAGTCGGTGGTGCCGCGCTTTGCCTCCAGCGTGAAGGTCTTCGCATCGGCCTTGGCCTTGCCCACCGCCAGCACCGTCTGCCCGCGCGGGATGGTCAGCGAATGCATCACCGTTTCGGTCGCCGGTTCCCACAGCCAGTAACCGACCTGATCGTGATAGGTGCCCGTCTCGCCCGGCTTGCTCATCCAGGTGTGGTAGCGCAGGGCGTAGAGCACCTGCGGCCCGTTGTTGCCGGGATCGACCGGCTGGAGCGAAATCCGTTCGAAATAGGCCTGGGTGCGCGGGCCGGGGCGCTTGGGGGCGATGTCCACCCCGCCTTCGCCTTCCCACACGCCTGCCAGCGGCGCGAGCGGGCCGAGCTTTGCCAGCGTATCGGTGCCGAGACCAACTGGTTCTGCGTAGATGTCGTTGCCGTAGGTGCTCATGGCGAATCTCCCTTGCAGGTCTGCAGGATAGGCTAGCCCAGTCGCGCGGCATTGCGGAAGGTCAAACCGTGCCTACCCCATCGTCGCGGCGACGTCGCACAGCCTGTCGGCCACCCACAGCGGTTCGGTGATCATCAGGTCATGCCCGGTATCGATGTCCCAAACCCGGCCCTGCGAGCGCTCGCGCAGCACGTCCATGGCGCGCCCCGGAATTGTGGAGGTGCAGATGATGTGGCTTTCGGGCAGCGCGCGCATCGCTGCTTCGTTGGTCAGCAGCAGCGGCTGGGTATAGCAGGCCCAGGGCTGCGGACCGAGCCGCGCGGCGGTGAAGGCGGCATCTTCGGGATCGGTGATGCCGAAGAAATGCGGCGGCATATGCTCGGGAAAGCCGACCAGTTCCACGCCATCGATCACCCGCATCGTTGCCTCAAGCGGGGCGATATTCGCCCCGGCATGGACCAGCAGGCTTTCGCCGTTCTGCGGATAGGCGGCATCAAGATAGACCCGGTGCCCGGTCCGCGCGGTTGCCCGGTCGGCCACCCCGGTGATGATCATGCCGCCATAGGAATGGCCGACAAGGATCACCTCGGTCAGATCGTCGACTTCCAGGATGCGAACGATGTCGGTGATGTGGGTATCGAGGTTCATGCCGGGAAAGCGCAGGTGCTCGCGCTCGCCCATGCCGGTCATCGACGGGGCATAGACGATGTGCCCGCGCGCCTGCAGCAGCCGCGCCACCTTCTTGTAGCACCAGCCGCCATGATGGCCGCCGTGCACCAGCATGAATGTCGCCATGATCCGCTCTCCCGCCGTATTATGATCCAAGGTGGATCGTAGCCTGGCCGGGCGACGGGTCAAGCGGCCCGGGCGATGGTGTAGATACGCGCAGTGAAGAACCAGCGTCCGTCCACCCGGCGGAAACTGTCAGCATATTCGCCGATCACTTCACTGCCTTCGGGAAAGGGCCGGCCGATCATCAGGCTCGACGCCTCGGCGCGGTCGCCGTTCACCGTGACCAGCAGGTTGTGGATCATCGGAAACATGCGTACTGCGCCTGTGGAACTGCCGATGAAGCCGGCAATCGCCGCACGACCTTCCGTGCGCGTGCGCGTGGTCAGCGTTGCCGCGTTGCGCGGGTCCCAGGTTCGCACTTCAAAGCTGCCGTCGGGCGTGAACAGCTCGGCGCAGCGGGCGGGTTCGCCCTGCCGGATATGCAAGGCATAGGCATGGACCAGGTCGGCCACCCGTGCGCGCGATTCAAGCCAGTCTGACATGTGCTGCTCCCCTGTTGCCGCGCCATTGTGACAGGGCAGCAGGGGAGGGCAAGAGCAAGGGCAAAAGGTTTCAGTTACCCCGGCGGTCTTCGGGGGCAGGGGATGCGCCGTCCATGCCGCCCAGCCGGTCACCCATGGTGTCCTGCATGCGGCGCGCCATGGCTTCGAGTTCGGGGAGCATGCTCTCCATCGCGCCGGTCATGCCAGCCGTGGCCGACATCGCCTGCGGCAGCTTCTGGCGCATGTCGCGCTGCATGGCCGCGGCGTCCACCCCGGCGACATCGCGCAGCGTGGTGTTGCGGCCGATGTGGCGCATGGAACTGCGATCACCCATCTTCTCGGCAGCGCGGGCGAACGGTTCGACCCGCATGTTCATCATCGCGTCGGTCAGCGCCGACAGCATGCCGACCAGCGACTGCTGCGTTTCGGGATCGTTCAGCCGATCAGACATTTCCGACAGCCCGCGCGCCGCCTCAGAGCGGCTTTCGCGCGCTTCGGCGGCGGTGGGGGCCAGGATCAGCGCGAGAGCGGCAGCAGCAGGGCCACAGGCAAGGACAGCACGCTTGAACATCGTAGGGCAACTCCGTCACCCGCAATCCGGGCGCAGGAGCGAAATAGGCGAAAATCGCTTTCCGGCGGCTGAATGCATGGCTCCCGGATGTAAACCGTTGTCAGAAACCACCCTTGACCGAAAGCGTGAAGATCGGCCCGATCAGCCGGCTGCGGTGCTCCTCGAAGGCGACCGGGGTGCGGTCGCGGAAGCCGATATGTACCACGCGGTCAAGCCGGTTGCGCGCGCTCAGCAGGTTGCCGGCGCGCAGGTTGACGGTCAGGCCCATGACGTCCTTGTGCTCGACGAAGACCCCCACCCAGGTCGGCCCTTCCCATGACAGGCCCTGTTCGACCAGCCGGTACTGGTCGGTGTAGTGGTAATTGCCGAAGTGTACCCCCCAGGCAATCGGAGTGCGGGGCACGTCATGACGCAGGTCGATCTCGATCACCCGGTCCTCGGTCTCGCTGATCGGGCGCTGTGCCCCGGTCAGCGGATCGCGCACGCGGGAGCGTTCGAACTGGACATGGGTATCAAGCCGCGCGCCCTTGAAGCCCAGTCGATCGAGCATCAGCGTGCCGGTCCATTCCACCCCCTGCCGTCGGGCATGGGGCAGGTTGCCCAGCGATTCGCCGTCTGCGCCGATGGGGATGAAATCGACCAGATCCTCGATCCGCCGGTCGTAGAATCGCAGCGTCGTCGTGCCCCAGGCACCGAGCGACTTCACCGCTTCCAGATCGAACTCCCAGCTTTGCGGCGGAACAAGATCGCGGTTGCCGGCGTTGGCATTGTTGTCATCGAGGAAGACCGAGGCGAGGAAATCGCCGAAGTCGAGCTGGCCGACCTTGCGGTTGACCTTGAACGACAGGTCGAGGCCCTTGGTCGGCGTCCAGGCCAGGCTGGCCGATCCCTTGGCGCGGCGGAAGCGGCGCTCCACCGCATTGGCCCCGGTCTGCGACAGGCGTGACAGTTCGCCCCCCGCTGCCAGTTGCAGCGACAAGTGCCGGGTCAGCGGACGGCTGTAGCTGAGCATGGCTTCGTAGCGTGCTTCCTTCACCCCGCCGGTGCCGCCGGGGAAGGCCACCGGCACGAATGCGCCGAGCGAATCGAGGCTGGCCAGCGTTGCCTCGGTATCGAGCCGGTTGAACGCGGCTTCGGCAGACAGTTGCCAGTCCGCACCACCCAGCTTCCAGCCGTATTCGGCGCGGGCAATGCGTTCGGCGGTGCGGTTGGTCTGGGTGAAGCGGTCGCCGGTGGCGGGGGAGCCATCGGCATAGGTGGTGATCGCCTGCTGCTCCGACGGGATGCGCTGCCCCCGCGCGAGGCCGATCAGCTTGAGCCGTCCGGGGCCGATGCCGAAAGCCAGGTCGCCGCCGGCCTCCCAGTTGTGGCCATTGTCCTCGCCGCGAAAGGCGCGGGCGCGGTCTACCCCGCCGGGGCGCTGGCGGGTGTCGGTAATGCGGGTGTGGTTCCAGAACTGGCGGTAGAGCCCGTTCACATTGGCCTCCACCCCTCCGGGCCCATGCCAGGCAAGCGAGCCCGACAGGCGCGGCTTGTCGCCATAGACGCGGATCACGTCGCTGCGCGTTTCGAACAGCGAACCGTCCGCCAGCAATACCCGCGAAGGTCCGCCCGCCCCGCCCTGGTAGGCACTCGTGTTGTCGAGCGCGAGGCTGTAGTCGAGCGCGGGCGAGGCGCTGCCGGCGATCGACACGGCGGCATTGGTCAGCAGGGGCTGGGTAAAATGCGGGCGCGCTTCGCCCTTCCACGAGAACTGGCCGGTCAGCCCGCCCGATTTGACCACCACGTTGGCGACCTGCCCGCTGAGCCCCGGCAGGTCGAGCGTCGCCGCGTCGACCAGTTCGACCCGCTCGACCGTGCTTGCCGGGATGCGGCGCAGCCGGGTTTCGATCCCGTCGGTCTTGCCCGAGATGCGCTGGCCATTGACCAGTACGTTGGTGGAAGCCTGCCCCAGCCCGCGCTCCTCGTCACCTTCGTGGACGACGAAGCCGGGGGTCTGCGAGACCATGTCCCAGGCGGTGCGCGGGGCGTAGCGGGCATAGTCGGCAGGGGTGAAGACCTGTTTGCCGCGCTGGTGTTCAGGGGAGGTGGCTGTGGTGGCCGCTGGCGTGGCGGTTCCGGCGTCCTGCGCCAGCGCCGGCGAAGCGAGCGCGCACAGCGCCACGCCGACAAACCACACTGCCGCGCCGGGCCGCCTCACCTTGCCAGTCTCCCCAATTCCACCGTTAGGCATCTGTCCTAGCGGTGGAGCCGCGCCTTGTCTCTCGCGCTCGACCGGCGGCTTATGGAGACCGACCAGCGTCGAGCGGTGGCACCACGGTGTCGAGCAGCGGCAGGCAACCGTCGATCTGCCGGGCAAGTGCAGGCGCACGCGCGGGTTCAGGGGGCAGGGCGGCCAGTGTCGTCGCGGCATCGGCCATGGCGGCGGCGCGGATTTCCTCGCGGGTCATGCCGGTCTCGTCCATGATCCGCGCGGCGGTGCGCACGAAGAATTCGCGTCCGCGCGCCGCCTGCCCCGGCGCGGCCTGCGGCGCGCGCGCGGCAATCGCGAAGACCGCGCCGCAATGCAGCGCCAGCCGCTGTTCGCCCGACAGGCGATCCGGCACCGGGGCCTGCGCCGCCGCGAGGGCTGGGAGGAAAAGCAGGGCGAGCGGGGCGAGGCGGGGCATGGTCATGCCCCGGCCTAACCCGCTCAACCTGAACCGCAGCCTGCTACTCCGCCGCCAGCGAACGCTGGCGTGCCGCCGCCCCGGCATCGTAGCGGAACTTCTCGAAGGCGACGCGCTGGTCGTGGCCGGGGTCCTTCGGATAGTCCTGATAGTGATCGAGGATATAGTCGAACACCTCGCGCAGCTCTTCCTTGTGGTCGGGGTGCGAGAATATGTAGAGCCGGTTGGCCTTGATCGCGTCGATGGCGCGCTGGCCGATCACGTCGGGCTCCATGCCGAAATCGTGCACCCCGGCCAGCCGCTCCACCGCTTCCTTGTTCACCGGCTTCATCGCGCCCTTGAGATCGTCGGGCCGGATGTCGTCGCTGGCGTAGATGTAGCTCTTGACCAGCCCCGGGCAGAGCACCGAAACGCCGATGCCGTAGTCCAGCAGGCTGTAGCGCAGCGATTCCGACATGGCGCGCACCGCCGCCTTGGTGGTGTTGTAGATGCCCGGTGAGCCTGACGAGAGGAAGGCCGCCATCGAGGCGGTATTGAGCACGTGCCCGCCCTTTTGCTTCCCCGCCTTCACTCGCTCGACCATGCGGGGGACGAAAGTGCCTACCCCGTTGATCGTGCCCTGCAGGTTGACCCCCATCAGCCAGTCCCAGTCATCGAAGCTCGATTCCTCGATGGTCTGGAACAGGTTGACCCCGGCATTGTTGCACAGGATCGAAACCGGGCCGAAGCGCGCCTCCACCTCGTCCGCCGCCGCCGCATAGTCGGCGCGGTTGGCGATATCGAGCTGGACGCCCATGACCTCGCGGTTGTCGAGCGACTTGAGCGCCTTGTCGATCGCGTCCTGGCGGATGTCGGCGATGGCCACCTTGCAGCCCTCGGCCAGCAACGCGCGGACCAGGCCGATGCCAACGCCATTGGCACCGCCGGTGACGAAGGCCGTGCGGCCGGAAAAGTCTTTCATGATACTCTCCTATCCTTGCTCCCCTCCCCTTCAGGGGAGGGGCTGGGGGTGGGGGGTGTCCGGGCTCCACAAGCCCCACCCCAACCCCTCCCCTGAAGAGGAGGGGCTTTGATCGTTCAACGCGCCGCCTTCAGCGCCTTCTGCCGATCGATCTCCGCCCGGATCGCCGGGTTGCTGAACAGCATGGCGAAGGTCGCCTTGTATTCGGGGTTTTCGGGCAGGTGGTCCTGCACCGCCAGCGTCGTCGCCTCGCCGCGCTCGCGCACGCCGTCGAGGAATTCGCTGTGGGTGAGGATGTAGAGTTCGTCGTTGAGGATGCCCTGCAGCACTCGCTGGCCGACTTCTTCCTTGGTCTGGAACAAGTGGCGCAGGTCACCGCTTTCCTGGCGGCGCTTGTCGGCCTCGGCATAGCCGGTGTCGGCGAGTTCCGCGGGGCGGGTCTTGCCGCTTTCCGCGATATTCGATTGCACCGCGCCCGGGCAGAAGGCACTGCAGATCACCCCGCGCGGCTCGAATTCGGGGCGCATGCATTCCATCATCGAGGTGACATAGGCCTTGCCCGCCGAATAGATCGTGGTGCCGCCCACCGGCACCAGCGCGCTCATCGATGCGGTGCAGACGATGTGGCCGCCCTCACCATGGGCGAGGATGCGCGGGAGCATGGTGACGACGCCGTTGATCGCCCCGCCGACGTTGACGCCGTTGACCCAGTCCCAGTCGGCAAACGTGGCCAGATCGGTCGGACCGACCAGCCCGACCCCGGCATTGTTGACCAGCAGGTGGATCTTGCCGAACGCGGCTTCGGCAGCGTCGGCGGCGCGGGTGAAGTCGGCGCGGTCGGTGACGTCTAGTTTCAGCGCCAGCACCGAATCGCCACCCGCCAGTTCGGCCGAGGCGGCGGTGAGGTGATCGTCGCGGATGTCGGCAATCGCCACCTTCATGCCTGCGCCGAGCAAGGCCTTGGCGATGCCGAGGCCGATGCCGCTGGCGCCGCCGGTGACGAAGGCGGTTTTGCCTTCAAGGTTCTGCATCGCTCTCTCCGTCGGCTTGCATTTTTCGCTCGCCTTTTTGTATTCATTACTTACAAATTGCCAAGCGGAAATGACGGGCTGGCAAACGGCCTGCGCGCGGAGAGAGGACAGATTGCCCATGGCAGGTGGAGCGATACCGGCAGCGCCGGGGGTCGAAGTGGTGGAACCGCTTGGCGGCGACCTTGCCGGACGTGTCTGGCCCAGTTCGCGCGCTGCCTACTGGGCGCTGCTGGTGATCGTGCTGGCCACCTTTCTCACCTTCTTCGATCAGGTCGTTTTCGGCATGCTGGCGCAGCGGATCAAGCACGATTTCGGGCTGACCGATTCGCAGCTCGGCTTTCTGGCGGGGCCGGCCAGCATCATCTGCTATTTCTTCGTCGGCATTCCGCTGGCCCGGCTGGCGGACATCGTGCCCCGCAAATATGTGCTGGCCGGCGGGGTGACGATTATCGGCACGGTGATCGCGCTGGGCGGCATCGCGCAGACCTTCGTCCAGTTCGTCGGCAGCCGGGTGTTCCTCGCCGCCGGGGGATCGGCGCATGCCCCTTCGTCCTACTCGCTGCTGGCTGATGCCTTCCCGCCCAAGAAGCTGACCCGTGCTTTCGCGCTGCTGCAGTTCGGCTTCATCGGCGGGACGACGCTGGGCCCGTGGATCGGCGGCATGCTGGTGATGATGACGGCCACCTGGGCACCCTCGCATGTCATGGGGCTGCGAGTCCTCGGCTGGCAATGGATCATGATCTGGATGCTGCTGCCGGCGTTGCTGGTGGCGCTGCTGTTCCTGACGGTGAAGGAGCCTGCCCGCCTTGCCCCGGCCGCCGATGCCCTGCAGCCGCCGGCTGCCGGATCGCTCGGGCGGCGCATGGCAACCTTCATGGGCTGGGACGCGTTCAAGGCGATCAACGCCAAGCCCAAGGTCTATTACCCCCTGTTCGGCGCGCTGGCGCTGTCGGCGCTCGACGTGTTCGGGCTGCAGTTCTGGCGGACGCCCTTCATGATCCGCACCTATGGCTGGAACGAGGCGCAGATCGGCAAGGCGCTGGGGCTGGTGGTGCTGGTCGGATCGCTGGCGGGGCTGGCCATCGGCGGGGTCTTTGTCGAATGGCTGGCCAAGCGGCACAAGGATGCCAACGTTCGCGCTTCCGCGATCTGGTTCGGCGTGGTGACCGTCACCTCGATTCTCTCGCCGTTGATGCCGACGCCCGAAGCCTCGATCGGCATGATGGGCATCGGCGTCATGGCCGGCATGGCCGGCGCGGTGCCGCAGAACGCCGCCGTCCAGCGCGTCGCGCCCAATGCCATGCGCGGACAGGTGACGGCGATGTACCTGTTCATGTTCACCTTCTTCGGCGCGCTGGGCAGCTGGTTCGTCGGGCTGATCCAGGACAATGTCGTGGGCGATGAGGCGCAGCTCTGGAAAAGCCTGGTCATCACCGCCGGCACCTTGCTGCCGCTCGCCACGCTGCTGATGATCCGCGCGATGAAGCCCTACCGCGAGGAAGTCACCCGGCTGGAGGCGGAGGGGCGTTGACAGGCCTGCGCCGGACCGGCAGATTGTAAGCAACGCATACTAATTGCATGGAGAGAGTCGGATGTCCGAAGACCGTATCGCCGCACTGGAATCGCGCCTGGCCGACATCGACCACCGGCTGATGCTGCGCGAGGCAGAGCTGGACGTGACCAAGCTGCAGTACCTCTACGGCTACCTGATCGACAAATGCATGTACGATCAGGTGGTGGACCTCTTCGCTGATGATGGCGAAGTGCGCTTCTTCGGCGGGGTCTATCGCGGCAAGGCCGGGGTGCGCCGGCTCTATGTCGATCGGTTCCGCAAGAGCTTCACCCACAATACCAACGGGCCGATTGATGGCTTCCTGCTCGATCATCCGCAGATACAGATGCTGGTCACGGTGGAGCCCGATGGCAAGACCGCGCGGGTGCGCGGCCGCTCCACCATGCAGGCGGGCCGCCATGTCGACTATTGCGATCCGTCCAGCCCGATGACCGCCAATCCCCGCCAGTGGTGGGAAGGCGGGCTCTACGAGAACACCTATACCAAGGGCGCGGACGGCAAGTGGCGAATCCAGGTGCTCAACTACTTCCCGCACTGGCATGCCGATTTCGACAAGGGCTGGGCCTATACCCAGGAACAGTACGTCCCCTTCCCCAAGGTCACCTTCCCCGAAGATCCGATTGGCCCGGACGAGCTGATCGAGCAGCACTGGCTGTGGCCCACCCACAAGCTGCTGCCGTTCCACTGCAAGCATCCGATCACCGGCGAGGAGATGGTCGCCGAGCGCTGGCAGGGTGACATCAACCGGGAAAAGGCGAAGGGGTAAGTTGGACTTTCTCCCCTCCCCTTCAGGGGAGGGGCCGGGGGAGGGGCGTGTCGGCTTGGCGAGGCTCCACGAAAACGGGACAAGCCCCACCCCAACCCCTCCCCTGAAGGGGAGGGGCTTAGAAGGACGTTATCCATGACCTACCCCATCTCGCTCCACATGATCATCGGCGGCGAAAAGGTCTCCGGCGGCGGGCGGCGGACCTTCACCGTGGTGAACCCCGCCACCGGCGAGCGGCTGGGCGAGCTGCCACTGGCCGATCCGGCGGACCTTGACCGCGCGCTGGAGATTGCCCGCGAAGGCTTTGCCATCTGGCGCAAGGCGCCGCCGCAGCAGCGCGCCGCCGTGCTCAATGGCGCGGCGCGGCTGATGGTGGAGCGGCAGGAGGACATCGCCCGGCTCGCCACCATGGAGCAGGGCAAGCCGCTCGCCGAAACGCGTATCGAAGTGATGATGAACGTCGGACTGTTCCAGTTCTATGCCGGCGAATGCTTCCGCCTCTATGGCCGCTCGCTGGTGCGCCCCGAAGGCACCCGCTCCACCGTGGTGCACGAGCCGGTCGGCGTTGTCGCGGCCTTCAGCCCGTGGAACTTCCCCATCGGCAACCCGGGGCGCAAGCTGGGCGCGCCGATTGCGGCGGGCTGCGCGGTGATCATGAAATCGGCGGAGGAAACCCCGGCTTCGGCGCTCGCCGTGCTGCAATGCCTGCTCGACGCCGGACTGCCGCCGCAGGTCGCCCAGGCGGTGTTCGGCGTGCCGGACGAAGTCAGCCGCCACCTGCTTGGCTCACCCATCGTGCGCAAGCTGTCGTTCACTGGCTCGACCGTGATCGGCAAGCATCTGGCCGAACTGTGCATCCCCGACATGAAGCGCACCACCATGGAGCTGGGCGGCCACGGCCCGGTATTGGTGTTTGACGACATCGACGTTGAGCGGGTGCTCGATACCGCCGCCCCGCACAAGTACCGCAACGCCGGGCAGGTCTGCGTCAGCCCCACCCGCTTCATCGTGCAGGAAGGCGTGTTCGACAAATTCCGCACCGGCTTTGCCGCGCGGGCCGGGGCGATCAAGGTCGGCAACGGGCTTGAGGCCGGGACCCAGATGGGCCCCATGGCCAACCCGCGCCGCCCCGATGCCATGGAACGGCTGATCGGTGACGCCGTGGCGCGCGGCGGCAAGCTGCTTACCGGTGGCGAGCGCATGGGGAATCAGGGGTTCTTCTACGCCCCCTCGGTGGTCAGCGAAGTCCCGCTCGATGCCCAGATCATGAACGAGGAGCCGTTCGGCCCGGTGGCGATCATCAACCCGTTCCCGGGCGAGGAAGCCATGATCGCCGAGGCCAACCGACTGCCCTACGGCCTTGCCGCCTATTCCTGGACCGCCGA
>JAGWTB010000104.1 GCA_028869175.1 Sphingomonadales bacterium | reverse complement strand
CGACCAGGCCGCGCCGTCCTGCATTTCCCAGGCCCCGGCCATCCACCCGGGCAGTTCGCCCTGCGGGGCTTCCTCGGCGCGGGCGGGCGTCAGCATAAGGGCAGCGGACAGCGTCAGGGCGGTCAGCGCACGGCGCAGCGCAAGCATGGGATATTCCATCGTTATCGTCGAACCCGGGAGCCCATAGGGCCAAAGCCGCGCATTGGCGAGAGCGGCTGAACCGGCGCTGACCGCCCCTCCCCCGCCACGCTCAGCCCGGCTGGCGCGTCCGTCCGGACCACCACAGGAACAGCCCGGCTCCGACGATCACTGCCGCGCCCAGCATCGACACGGCATCGGGCACATCACCGAACAGCGCCCAGCCGAGCGTCAGGGCGACGATGAGCTGGACATAGGTCATCGGCGCGATCGATGCCGCACCGGCGCGGGTGGTGCCCATGTAGATGAACCAGTGGGCGAAGCTGGCGCTGCAGGCTACCACCGCACAGCGCGCCACCACGCTCCAATGCGGCCAGTGCAGGGCAAAGCGACCGATCCCCGAGCCGTGGCCGATCAGGCTCGCGGCGATCAGCAGGGGCGAGGCCATGGCGGCAACGAAGAACTGCATGGCCAGCGGCGTAGCCTTGCCCGCCGCCGCCCGGTTGCAGATCATCAGCACGCTCATCCCCACCGCCGACATCAGCGGCAGTAGTGCGGCCCAGCCAAGCTCGGCAAAATTGGGCCGCAGCACGATCAGCACCCCGGCGAAAGCGACGAACGAGGCGATCCAGGTCTCGCGCCGGGCGGGTTCGCCCAGAAACAGGGCGGCCAGCAGCGCGGTGATCATCGGGCTGGTGAAGGTGATGGAAGTCGCCTCGGACAGCGGCATGACGAAGACTGCGGAAAAGAAGCCCACAGTCGCCATGCCCACCGCCGCGCCCCGCGCAAGCTGGACCCAGGGCATCTGCATGGTAAATCCCGCCGCGCCTTGGCGGTGCGCCAGGAGCGCTCCCAGCCCCACCGCCCCCAGGACATAGCGGGTGGTAGCGATCGCGGTCGGCGCCCACATACCGGTCATGGTCTTGATGACGGCATCGCCGCACGACAGCAGGGCAAAGCCTGCCAGCGCGAACAGCAGCCCGGATCGTTCGTTCTGCCTCACGCGGCGCCCATGCTTTCCATCCCCCGGTCATAGCCAGCCGCCCCGTCAGGTAAAGGGCGAACCGGGGTTCCGGGTAGGCGTATTAGGAATTCCTCAAAGTTTCCGACTTATTCACCACAAGGATAAGGCAACGGGTAGCCATGTGCGATGCACAGCGGCTGCCGATAAAACGCAGAGGTCTTGCGGCGATGAGCGCATTTGGGCGACGTAACGGAATCGGCGGGATGAGCCCCGGCGCACGTCCGCAATTCGGCGTTGCGCGCCCGATGAAGGGGCCCGGAGAGGCGCCGAAACCCGCAGGAAACGTTGGTTTTGCGGGCGACCAGTTCCCGCCCCTGCCCGGCGAGGATCCCAACGCGACCTTGCCGCCGCCGCCGAGTTCGTCCGATGCGGCCAAGTCCGATGCGATGACCCGCCTGGCGGACCGCATCAACGGCGTCCATGAGAACACCTATCAGGCTGAGGGCTTTGAAGCCTCGGTCCACAAGATCAAGGAACAGGTGCTGCCGCGCCTGCTCGAACGCGTCGATCCCGAAGCCGCCGCCACGCTCACCAAGGAAGAGCTGTCGGAGGAATTTCGCCCGATCATCATGGAAGTGCTGGCCGAACTGAAGGTCACGCTCAACCGGCGTGAACAGTTCGCGCTGGAAAAGGTGCTGATCGATGAACTGCTCGGCTTCGGTCCGCTGGAAGAACTGCTGTCAGACCCCGACGTGTCGGACATCATGGTCAACGGCCCGGACCAGACCTACATCGAAAAAAAGGGCAAGCTGACCATTGCCCCGATCCGCTTCCGTGACGAACAGCACCTGTTCCAGATCGCCCAGCGCATCGTCAACCAGGTCGGCCGCCGCATCGACCAGACCACGCCGCTGGCCGACGCCCGCCTCAAGGACGGCAGCCGTGTCAACGTCATCGTGCCGCCGCTGTCGCTGCGCGGCACCGCGATCTCGATTCGTAAGTTTTCCGAGAAGCCGATCACCATCGACATGCTGCGCGACTTCGGGTCGATGAGCGACAAGATGGCGACCGCGCTGAAGATCGCCGGGGCCTGCCGCTTCAACATCGTCATCTCGGGCGGTACCGGTTCGGGCAAAACCACCATGCTCAACGCCCTGTCGAAAATGATCGACCCGGGCGAGCGCGTGCTGACCATCGAAGACGCCGCCGAACTTCGCCTGCAGCAGCCGCACTGGCTGCCGCTGGAAACCCGTCCGCCGAACCTTGAAGGCCAGGGCGCGATCACCATCGGCGATCTCGTCAAGAACGCCCTGCGTATGCGTCCTGACCGGATCATCCTGGGCGAAATCCGCGGCGCGGAATGCTTCGACCTGCTCGCCGCGATGAACACCGGCCACGACGGTTCTATGTGTACGCTCCACGCCAACAGCCCGCGCGAATGCCTGGGCCGTATGGAAAACATGATCCTGATGGGCGACATCAAAATCCCCAAGGAAGCCATTTCGCGCCAGATCGCCGAATCGGTAGACCTGATCGTGCAGGTCAAGCGCTTGCGCGACGGTTCGCGCCGCACGACCAACGTCACCGAGGTGATCGGCATGGAAGGCGATGTGATCGTGACGCAGGAACTGTTCAAGTTCGAGTATCTCGACGAGAGCGACGATGGCAAGATCATCGGCGAGTTCCGCTCGTCCGGCCTGCGCCCCTACACGCTGGAAAAGGCGCGGCAATACGGGTTCGACCAGGCCTATCTCGAAGCCTGCCTCTGACACTCCAGGCTACAACTGCCCTGACAGCCAGGCCCGGCCCCAGAAGCCGAGCAGCACCAGCGCTGCGCCGGTCGACCAGAAGGCGAGATCGCGCCACGGCATGAAGCCGACGGCATCGGGATCGCTGCGCTTCATCCGCCGGCGGTCGCCAATCCACGCCATTGCCGCAAGCACGGCAGCTATCAGGCCCCACAGGAGGCGCCAGTCGGGCATTTCGTCCATGGCGCGCCCTTGCCCTATTGCGGCGGAAAGCTAAAGCCGCCGGGTGAACCACAATCGTCCGATCCTGGCCCTGGGCCTGCGCGTCATCGCCGCCGCGCTGATCGCGACCATGTTCATGTTCGGCAAGCTGGCGACCGAAAGCGGCGTGAATTTGCCCGAAGTGATGTTCTGGCGGCAATTCGTCACCCTGCCGATGCTGGGCGGCTACCTGCTGGTGACCGGCGGACTTGGCCGGCTGCGCACCGCACGGATCGCCAGCCACGCCAAGCGGGCCGGGATGGGCATGACGGGCATGTTCTGCAATTTCGCCGCCGTTTCGCTTCTCCCGCTCGCAGAATCGACGACGTTCAACTTCACCGCGCCGCTGTTCGCCGTGTTGATCACCGCACTGGTCCTGCGCGATCATGTCGGGCCGTGGCGCTGGACAGCCGTCGCCTTCGGTTTTGCCGGAGTTCTGGTCATCACCCAGCCCGGTCATGCGCATATCCCACCACTGGGGGCCGCAGCAGGCATGGCTTCGGCATTGTTCAACGCAGTGATCAGCTTCCAGATCCGTGATCTGGGCCGCACCGAAGAGCCCATCCGCGTGGTGTTCTGGTTCGCCCTGTTCGGCTCGGCGCTGATGGCGCTGTTCCTGCCGTTCTTCGGTCAGGCGCATGACGCGCACCAGTGGTTCCTGCTGGTGTCCGTCGGCGTGTTTGGCACCATCGCCCAATTGTTCATGACCGCGGCGCTGCGATTCGGCGCGGTGGCGAGCGTGATCGTCATGGACTATACCGCGCTGATCTGGTCGACGCTCTACGGCTGGCAGATCTGGCACCAGTTGCCGCCCGCAACCACCTGGCTGGGCGCGCCATTGATCGTTGCGGCCGGTCTGGTCATCGCCTGGCGCGAACACCGGTTCGCACGGGCCGACAAGCACGCCGGCGTGCTGGATGCCGATTGACAGGAACACAAGTCTGCGTTGCAGCGTTAAGGCTCAGGCAAGCGCCCTGCCCTTAGACTCGGCGCGATAGAAAAAGGAACGCACCATGATCCGCAGAATGCTGTTCGCCATCGCCATTGGCAGTGTCGCCCTGACTGCCACGGCCTGCAACACCGTCAAGGGCCTGGGCCGTGACATCGAATCGGTCGGCAACGCCGGTGACCGCGCGGTTCATTGAACCGGTTGCCCCGGAATTTGCCCGCCCGATCCGTTCGTGTTGAACGGAGTTCGGTGGCAGATGCCCTGGCCGATCACCCGCCCGCCGCCGCTTCCTTCCACACCAGCACCGGCTTCCTTGCCGCCAGCGTCTCGTCAAGCCGGCGCCGCGGGGCGAGGTGCGGGGCGGTCTTGAGCGATGGATCGCTCGCCCGCGCCCGCTCCGCCAGGCTGCGCAGCGAACCGATGAAACGGTCAAGCCCCGCCTTGCTCTCGGTCTCGGTCGGCTCGATCAGCATGGCACCGTGGACCACCAGCGGGAAATAGACCGTCATCGGGTGGAAGCCCTCGTCGATCAGCCCCTTGGCGAGATCGAGCGTCGAGAAGCCTTCGGGCAGCCCGTCATCGCTGAACAGCGCCTCATGCATGCACGGGCCTGACGCGGCGAAGGGAGCGGAAAGGACATCTTCCAGGCTGCGCAACACGTAATTGGCGTTCAGCACCGCGTCTTCCGCCACCTGCCGCAGCCCGTCCGCGCCGTGGCTGAGGATATAGGCCAGCGCGCGGGTGAACATGCCCATCTGGCCGTGGAACGCCGCCATGCGGCCAAAGGCCTGGGCATGACCGAATGCTTCCGCGTCTTCCTCTTCCACCAGATGAACCACACCGTCCGCCGTGCGCGCGGTGAATGGCAGCGGGCCGAAGGGACACAGCGCTTCCGACAGCACGACCGGCCCCGAACCCGGCCCGCCGCCGCCGTGCGGGGTGGAGAAGGTCTTGTGCAGGTTGATGTGCATGGCATCGATGCCAAGATCGCCGGGACGCACGCGCCCGACGATGGCGTTGAAGTTCGCGCCGTCGCAATAGACGTAACCGCCCGCCGCATGGACCGCGTCGGAGATGGTCTTCATCTCGCGCTCGAACAGCCCGCAGGTGTTGGGGTTGGTGATCATCACCCCGGCCACGTCCGGCCCAAGCCGTGCAGCCAGCGCCGCCAGATCCACTCGCCCCGCCGCCGTCGCCGGGATGGCTTCGACGGTGAAACCGGCAAAGGCCGCCGTCGCCGGATTGGTGCCGTGCGCGCTTTCGGGCACGAGGATCACGCTCCGTGCCTCGCCGCGCGCTTCGATCGCCGCCTTGATGCAGAGGAGACCGCACAGCTCCCCATGCGCACCGGCCTTCGGCGTCATGGCCACGCCGTGCATCCCGGTCAGCGTGATCAGCCATTCGGCCAGCTGGTTGATCACCTCCAGCGCGCCGCGCACCGTCTGTTGCGGCGCGAGCGGGTGGAGATCGGCGAAACCGGGCAGTCGTGCCACTTTCTCGTTAAGGCGCGGGTTGTGCTTCATCGTGCACGAGCCCAGCGGGAACGGCCCGAGATCGATGGCATAGTTCTGCCGGCTCAGCCGGGTGTAGTGCCGCACGGTTTCCGGTTCGGTCAGCCCGGGCAGCGCTGGCGGGGCCTTGCGCAGGAACCGGGCCAGACCGGGCACGGGGTCGCATGCGGGTTCGTCCAGTTCCACCCCGCACTTGCCGGGGGCACCCAGCTCGAAGATCAGGGCCTCTTCCAGCATCAGGCCGCGATCACCGCTGGTCGTTGCTACCGCATCAAGATTGCCGCCCTCGCCCATTTCAGGCCGCCAGCCGGAAGGATTGTGCGCGTTCATGCCAGGACTCCTTCAAGCGCGATGGCGAGCATTTCGATGTCCTCGTCAGTGGTAAGTTCGGTGGCGGTCAGCAGCAGGCCGTTCGCCAGTGCATTGACGCCGGGGTAAAGCCGCCCGAGCGAGACGCCGCCCAGCACGTGCCGGTCGGCCAGCAGGCGCACCACTTCACGGGCATCCTCGGGCAAGGTCACGGCGAATTCGTTGAAATAGGCGTTGTTGACCACACCGACGCCGGGCACCCTGGCCAATCGGTCAGCCAGTTTGCGCGCCGTGGCGTGGTTCACCCGCGCCAGCCTTGCCAGCCCTTCCCCGCCGAGCAAGGTCATGTGGATACTGAAAGCCAGCGCGCAAAGCCCTGCATTGGTGCATATATTGCTCGTCGCCTTCTCCCGCCGGATGTGTTGCTCTCGGGTGGAGAGGGTCAGCACGAAGCCGCGCTTGCCATCGGCGTCGACCGTCTGGCCGCACAGCCGCCCCGGCATCTGTCGCAGGAACTTCTCGCGGCAGCCGAACAGGCCAAGATAGGGCCCGCCGAACTGGAGACCGACGCCCAGCGACTGTCCTTCGCCCACAACAATGTCCGCGCCGAGGTTCCCCGGGGCTTCGAGCAGGCCGAGCGCAACCGGCTCGGTGACCACGGCGATCAGCAAGGCACCCTGCGCCTGCGCGGCGGCGGCAATCGCGGCAAGATCGGGCACGCGGCCCAGCACGTCGGGATACTGGACGACAACGCAGGAGGTTTCCCCATCAATCGCCGCGATCAGCGCCGCATCGTCAGGTTCCGCCTCAAGCTTCGGCGCGCGCGCGTCGATCTCGTCACCGGTGAACCGTGCCATCGTCGTCATGGTCGCAAGGTAGTGCGGGTGCAATCCGCCCGAGACCACGGCCCGCTTGCGCCGCGTGATCCGCCCGGCCATCGCCACGGCTTCCCAGCACGCGGTCGAGCCATCGTACATCGAGGCATTGGCGACATCGGTGCCGAGCAACCGCGCCACCTGCGTCTGGAACTCGAACAGTACCTGCAACGTGCCTTGCGCGATTTCGGGCTGATAGGGCGTGTAGGCGGTAAGGAACTCGCCGCGCTGGATCAGGTGATCGACCGAGGCCGGCACATGGTGGCGATAGGCCCCTGCCCCCAGAAAGAACGGCGCGGCCCCCGCGCTGACATTCTTCGCGGCCAGGGCTGCCATATGGCGTTCAACCGCCATTTCGCTGGCATGACCGGGCAGCCCCGCAATCGGACCGTCAAGCTGCGCTGCGGCGGGGACGTCGGCAAACAGATCGTCAATCGATGCCGCGCCGATCACGCCGAGCATTTCGGCACGGTCAGCAGAAGTCAGGGGAAGGTATCGCATATCGGTTTCCATCCGTCATCCCGGCGAAAGCCGGGATCGCGGGCCTCCGGCGGAGCGCCCGGTTTTCAGCGGTCCCGGGTCAAGCCCGGGACGACGCGGCATTCAAAGCTCGGCCACGTAGGCATCGTAAGCAGCGCGGTCCATCAGCCCGGCCAGCTCGCCCGCGTCCGACAGCTTGATGCGGAACAGCCAGCCGCCTTGCTCCGGGTCTTCGTTGACCAGTTCGGGCGCATCGGTGAGCGCGGCGTTGCCATCGATGACGATGCCGCTGGCGGGCGAATAGACGTCGGCGGCCGTCTTGACCGAATCGACCACGGCAGCGTCATCGCCTTTCTTGATCTCGCGGCCCACGGCGGGCAGTTCGACGAAGGTGATGTCACCCAGCTGGCCCTGGGCGTAGACGGTGATCCCCACGGTGCCGGTCTCGCCATCAACGGCGATCCATTCGTGGTCCTTGGTGAAATAGGTGCTCATCGGAAAATTCCTCAGCGATGGTAGCGATGGGGGACGAAAGGCATGGCAACGACGCGCGCCGGCAGGCGCTTGCCGCGCACTTCCAGTTCAAGCGGCGTTCCCGGCGCGGCATGGGCCGTATCGATGGTGGCCATGGCGATGGGGTGGTTGAGGCTGGGCGAAAACCCGCCCGAGGTGACCCGGCCCACTTCCCGATCACCCGCATGCACCGTCGCGCCCTCGCGCGCGGCCATGCGACCTTCCAGCTCCAGCCCGACCCGCAGGCGCGGCGCGCCGTCGGTCAGGCGGGCAAGAATGCGTTCGGCACCGGGGAAGCCGCCTTCAAGGCGGCGGCGCTTCGATATGGCAAAACCCAGCCCGGCTTCGACCGGTTCGATCTCTTCGTCAAGATCGTGGCCGTAGAGCGGCAAACCCGCCTCCAACCGCAGCGAATCGCGGGCACCCAGGCCGATAGGCTTCACCTCGTCGAGCGCACAGAGCGCGTCGGCGAATGCGCTGACCTCGCTGCCTTCGATCGAAATCTCGAAACCGTCTTCACCGGTATAGCCGGTGCGGCTGATCCCCAGTGGCACACCGTTCCATTCATAAGGCCCGGCCTGCATGAACGAGAGT
>JAGWTB010000103.1 GCA_028869175.1 Sphingomonadales bacterium | reverse complement strand
GGCGATCCGGTGCTTTACCAGCACCTGTTCTGGTTCTTCGGCCACCCCGAAGTGTACATCATGATCCTGCCGGGCTTCGGCATCATCAGCCAGATCATCTCCACCTTCTCGAAGAAGCCGGTGTTCGGCTATCTCGGCATGGCCTACGCCATGGTCGCCATCGGCGTCGTCGGTTTCGTCGTCTGGGCGCACCACATGTACGCAACCGGCATGGCGGTTGACACCAAGATGTACTTCACCGCCGCCACCATGGTCATCGCGGTGCCCACGGGCATCAAGATCTTCTCGTGGATCGCGACGATGTGGGGTGGTTCGATCGAGTTCAAGAGCCCGATGGTCTGGGCGATGGGCTTCATCTTCCTGTTCACCGTCGGCGGCGTGACCGGCGTCTATCTCGCCAACGGCGGTGTCGACGACGTGGTGCATGACACCTACTTCGTGGTGGGCCATTTCCACTACGTGTTGTCGCTGGGTGCGGTCACCGCGCTTTTCGCCGGGTTCTACTACTGGTTCCCGAAGATGAGCGGTCGCTGGCATTCGGAACTGCTCGCCCACGTCCACTTCTGGATATTCTTCGTTGGCGTGAACCTGATCTTCTTCCCGATGCACTTCCTCGGCCTGCAGGGCATGCCGCGCCGCTATCCGGACTATGCGCCGGCTTACGAGCACTGGAATGCCGTCGCGACGCTCGGCTACAAGATCATGGCCGTGTCGATCCTGGTCTGGTTCATCAACATCGCCTACGCCCTGATTGCCGGCAAGAAGGCGGAAGGGAACTACTGGGGTGAAGGTGCGACGACGCTCGAGTGGACGCTGTCGAGCCCGCCGCCGTTCCACCAGTTCGAAACCGTGCCGGTGATCGGCGATTCGGACCACCACTGATCCGCAAGGCCCGCCCTTCACCGGGCGGGCCTTCGCTCAACATTTCTCCTGCCTTGGCAGCAGGTGCGGAGGGAGGGCCTGTCAGCCCTCCTTTTTCGTGATAGGAAACGCAGATGGCCCAGCCGCTCCCCCCGCTCGAACAAGCGCCGCCGCCCTCGGTGCCGGTTATCGACATGCCAGCCGACTGGCGTGACTATTTCGCGCTGACCAAGCCGCGCGTGATGAGCCTGGTGATCTTCACCGGCCTGTGCGGCCTGCTGGCCGCGCCGGTCTCGATCAATCCGGTGCTCGGCTTCACCGCAATCCTGTGCATCGCCATCGCCGCTGGCGGCGCGGCGGCGCTCAACCAGTGGTGGGAAGCCGACATCGATGGCGGCATGAAGCGCACCGCCGGGCGTCCGATCCCGGCTGGCCGCATGCCCGCCGCCAATGCGCGCGATTTCGGCATTGCCCTGTCGTTCACCGCCGTGATCCTGATGGGCCTGGCCATCGGCTGGCTCACGGCGGTCATCCTGGCCGTGTCGATCCTCTACTATGCCGTGGTCTACACTATCTGGCTGAAGCCGCGCACGCCGCAGAACATCGTCATAGGTGGCGGGGCAGGGGCCTTTCCGCCGATGATTGGCTGGGTCGCGGCAACGGGCCATATCACGCTGATGCCGGTGATCCTCTTCGCCATCATCTTCTTCTGGACCCCGCCGCATTTCTGGGCGCTCGCGCTGTTCGTGCAGACCGACTACGCCAAGGTCGGCATTCCGATGCTGCCGGTTGTCGCCGGCGAAGCGGTGACCCGCCGCCAGATCGTGGTCTATGCCGTGCTGCTGTTCCCGCTCAGCCTGCTGCCCTGGGCCATCGGCGCGACTGGCCTGGTCTACGGAGTGGGTGCGGCTGTACTCTCGGCGATATTCCTCGGCTTCGCCCTGCGGGTGGGCTTCCGCCACCGCAGCGGCGCGGATGACGCAATGAAGCCGGAAAAGCAGCTATTCGGCTTTTCCATCCTCTATCTCTTCGCGCTCTTCGGCATACTTGTCGCAGACCGCTGGATCGGCATTGCCTGATACGCCGCGTTGATGCAGGGACCGTGCCCATGACCAATCCTTCCGACTCCGATCAAGCGCGCAACCGGATCATCCGGCAGAAGAACATCGTGTTTGCCGTGGTGCTGGCCCTGTGGGTCGTACTGATCTTCGCGGTCTCGATCGCGAAGATGAGCTGAGGGGGCGGCGCATGACCACCGCCGCGCTCGAAAACCGCAATCGCAAGGTGGGCATCTACGCCCTGGCCCTGGCGCTGGCCATGCTGGCGCTCGGCTATGCTTCCGTGCCGCTCTACCGCATGTTCTGCCAGGTCACCGGTTTCGGCGGCACGACCCAGCGGGTGAGCGAGGCTGAGGCGCGGGCGGTGCGGGCTACGGGTGAGACGATCTCGATCCGCTTCGATGCCAATGTCGACCGGGGCATGCCCTGGCAGTTCCGGCCCGAAGCGACGACGCAGACGGTGCAGATGGGCGGGCGGCACATGGCGATCTTCCTCGCCAAGAACACCTCGGACCACCCGATCACCGGCCGCGCTTCGTTCAATGTCGAGCCGGAACAGGCGGGGCGCTATTTCAACAAGGTGCAGTGCTTCTGCTTCACCGAGCAGACCTTGCAGCCGGGGCAGGAAGTGCGCATGCCGGTGGTGTTCTTCGTCGATCCGGCGATCCGCAAGGACCCTGACGCCAGCGATGTCGAGCAGATCACGCTGAGCTATACCTTCCATACGGTGAAGGATATTGCGTCGAACCCTCTGGACCGCAGCAAGGCGGGCGGTTAAGGGGCACGGGAATGCCTGCGTGCGGCCCTGTGCCGGATGCCGGGGAAAGTAATTCGAATCGGGGGAATCAGGCGACCATGGCCGGTACCAAGAACCACGACTACCATATCCTGCCGCCCAGCATCTGGCCGCTGGTGGGTTCCTTTTCGGCGCTGACGCTGACCAGCGGCGGCGTGCTGTTCATGCACGGCATGCCAGCCGGCAAATTCGTGCTGCTGCTGGGCCTTGCCGGCGTGCTGCTCACCATGTTCTCGTGGTGGTCGAACGTCATCAAGGAAGCCCACGCCGGCGATCATACCCCGGTGGTGCAGCTTCACCTGCGCTATGGCATGATCCTGTTCATCGCTTCCGAAGTCATGTTCTTCGTTGGCTGGTTCTGGGCATTCTTCGATTTCTCGCTGTTCCCGTCGACCTTGGCGGACGTGGTGGGCGGGCAGTGGCCGCCCAAGGCGATCGAAGCAGTCATGGATCCCTTCGATCTGCCGCTGCTCAACACGCTGATCCTGCTGTGTTCGGGCTGCACCGTCACCTGGGCGCACCACTCGCTGATCCACGGCAACCGCGATGGTCTGAAAAAGGGCCTGTGGGCGACGATCCTGCTCGGCCTGCTGTTCTCGTCGATCCAGTTCTACGAATATGCCCATGCGCCGTTCGGCTTTGGTGGCAACACCTATGGTTCGGCCTTCTACATGGCGACGGGCTTCCACGGCTTCCACGTGATCATCGGCACGATCTTCCTGATCGTCTGCCTCAAGCGCACCTACAACGGCGATTTCACGCCGCGCCAGCACTTCGGCTTCGAAGCCGCGGCCTGGTACTGGCACTTCGTTGACGTCGTCTGGCTGTTCCTGTTCGTTGCGATCTACGTCTGGGGTGGCTGGGGCTACCCGACGCATTGATGCCAGAGCTTGAACCCAAAACCGAAGGGCAGCCGGGACTCGTTCCGGCTGCCCTTTTCGGTCTGTGCCCTCGGTGCGGTGCGCGTACGCTGTTCGATGGCCTGGCCAGTTTCGCACCGCGCTGCCGTGCCTGCGGGCTCGACTATTCGACCTTCAACGTCGGTGATGGACCGGCTGCCTTCCTTACCTTGCTGATCGGCGCGCTGGTCACCGGGCTGGCGATCTGGCTCGACCAGTCGCTGCATCCGCCGTTCTGGGTGCATATCGTGCTGTGGGTGCCAATCACCGCCGGGCTGGTGGTCTGGGGCCTGCGCGCTGGCAAGGGGGCGCTGCTTGCCGCCGAATACCAGCGCAAGGCGGTGGAAGCCGGGGCGAGCGACGTGGTGGACGAATGATCCGCCGCATTCCGATCCTGCCCACGCTGATCGTCCTGATCGCGGCGGGGATCATGATCCGGCTCGGCTTCTGGCAACTGGACCGGCTGCACCAGAAGGAAGCGCTGCTGGCGCGCTATGCCGCTGCCGAATCGATGTCTTCCGAAGTCGCCTGGCCGCGCGATGCTGCTGCTGCCGGGAATGCGCTCTACCGCCGCAGCCGCGTCACCTGTGAGAGCGTGAGCGGGATCAGTGCGCGTGCCGGCGAGAACCGGGCAGGCGATGGCGGCATGGCCCATGTTGCAACCTGCCTGCTGGCGGGCGGCGGTGAGGCAAAGGTCGTCCTTGGCTGGTCGCGCAGTCCCGTCTCGCCTGACTGGCGCGGCGGAGAGGTCAGCGGCACGGTTGCCCCCGGCCCACGCCTGGTCGCCGATCCGCCACTCGCGGGGCTGGAGGCCAACGCCCGGCCCGATCCGGCGAATATCCCCAACAACCATTTGTCCTATGCGGTGCAGTGGTTCCTCTTCGCGCTGACCGCGCTGACGATCTACGCGCTGGCCTTGCGCAAGCGCCTTTCCGCCTGACGCGGTCTGTCCGCTGCAAACGGGCAGGGTTTCAATTCGCTTGGGTTGCCGCTAACGCGCGGCTCCATGGACTATATCAGCACTCGTGGCAGCGCCCCTGCGCTCGATTTTGCCGGCGCGACGCTGGCCGGCCTCGCATCTGACGGCGGGCTTTATGTGCCGCGTATGTGGCCGCGCTTTTCGGCGGACGAGATCGCCGCCATGGCCGGGCTGCCCTATGCCGAGCTGGCCGCGCGGATCATGCAGCCTTTCGTTGGGGACAGCCTGACGCCCGAGCGTCTACTGGAGCTGACCCGCGCCGCCTATGGCCGCTTCGCACATGCTGCCGTCACGCCGCTCAAGCAGCTGGATGAGCAGAACTGGCTGCTCGAACTGTTCCACGGCCCGACACTGGCATTCAAGGACGTGGCACTGCAATTGCTCGGCCTGCTGTTCGAGGAATTTCTCGGGCGCGGGAGCGACAACCTGACCATTGTCGGCGCGACATCCGGCGATACCGGCTCGGCGGCGATCGACGCGGTGGCGGGCAGGGCCAAGGTCGATATCTTCATGCTCCACCCGCATGGCCGGGTCAGCGACGTGCAGCGCCGCCAGATGACCACGGTGCTCGCGCCCAATGTCCATAACATCGCCGTGACTGACGCCACCTTCGATGATGCCCAGGCGATGGTGAAGCGGATGTTCAACGATGAGGGCATGACCGGTCGCTTCGCCATCGGCGCGGTCAATTCGATCAACTGGGCGCGGCTGATGGCGCAGGTGGTCTATTACTTCGCCGCAGGGCTCCAGCTCGGCGCGCCGCACCGTCCGGTGGCTTTCGCCGTGCCGACCGGCAACTTCGGTGACGTTTTCGCCGGCTATGTCGCGGCGCAGATGGGCTTGCCGGTGGCGCGGCTGATCGTCGCCACCAACGTCAACGACATCCTGCACCGGGCGCTGACCAGCGGCGACTATTCCGCCGGAACGGTCACCCCCACCGCCGCACCGTCGATGGACATCCAGGTCTCGTCCAACTTCGAGCGGCTGCTGTTCGATCTGAACGGTCGCGACGGCACGGCGCTGGCAGCGCAGATGGCGACCTTCGAGGCGACCCGGGCGATGCAGCTCACCAACGCGCAGCGCGAAGGCGCCGCCGCGCTGTTCTCCTCCGCCCGCGCCGACGCAGACCAGATGAGCCAGGCGATCCGCTGGGCCTGGGAGGCCAGCGGCGAGCTGCTCGATCCGCACACCGCCATCGGCCTCCACGCCGCGCGCAGTGCCGGCCTGCCCCGCGATGTTCCGGTGGTGACGCTGGCGACGGCCCACCCGGCCAAGTTCCGCGACGCAGTCGAGCGTGCGACCGGGCACCGTCCCTCGCTGCCCGCGCGGATCGGTGACTTGTTCGAGCGCGAGGAACGCATGATCGAACTGCCGGGCGACTATGCGGCGATCGCCGGTTACGTCGCCGCCCATGCGGTGCCGCGCGCGGGCTGAATGGCAGAGCTGCTAACCCAACCGCTGATCCTGTCGGGCGAGGGCTGGGCCGACTATGGCCTGGTCGATTCGGGGCATGGCCGCAAGCTGGAGCGCTACGGCCCGCACCGCTTCATCCGCCCCGATGCGCAGGCACTGTGGACGCCCCGGCTGGAGCGCTGGGCCTCGGACGGTGAATTTGTCCCCGGCTCTGACGAGGACGGCGGCGGGCGCTGGCAGTTCGCCAATCCGGTGCCGCAGGCTGGCTGGCCGCTCGCCTGGGGCAACGGTGATGACGTGGTGCGCTTCACCGCGCAGTGCACCCCGTTCCGCCACCTCGGGTTCTTCCCCGACATGGCGCCGGTGTGGGACTGGATGGGGGAGCAGCTGGCCGGCACCAGCGACGCCGCCACGCTCAACCTGTTCGGCTACACCGGCGTCGGCACGCTGGCGCTGTCGCGCTACGGCCCGGTCACCCATGTCGATGCCTCGAAGAAGTCGGTCGCCCAGGCGCGGGTGAATGCGGCGCTTTCGGGCATGGAAGCCCGCCCGGTGCGCTGGATCGTTGACGATGCGGCCAAGTTCGCCGCGCGCGAGGTGCGCCGGGGCAAGCGCTATGACGGGATCATCCTCGATCCACCGAAGTTCGGGCGCGGGCCGGAGGGCGAGGTCTGGCGGCTGGAGGATCACCTGTCGGGGCTGGTCGCCGATTGCCGGCAGCTGCTCGATGCCGAAAGCCGCTTCCTGTTCCTCACCGTCTATGCCGTGCGCATGTCGTCGCTGGCGCTGGCGGGGCTGCTGGCGGAAATGTTCACCGACCTGCCCGGCACCATCGAACACGGCGATCTGGCGGTGCGTGAGGAAGGCGTGATAGACGGGATCGCGGGGCGGCTGCTGCCCACCGCGATCTTCGCCCGGTGGCGCAACGGATAATCCCTCTTCCCTTCCCAGGCCCGCCATGCCATCCCCGACGGGCAATTAGTATGCAGGACATACAATCCATGGCTGACAGCCTGATCCTCGAAGTGGCCGATTTCGAAGCCGACGTGCTCACCGGGATCTATTCCGAAGAGACGGGGCGACCGCAGCCGCTGCGTTTCACGGTACAGGCACGGATGAAGCCGGCGGCGCGGTACGAACCCGATACCCCGCTCGACGCCAGCAAGAACTACATGGACCTGAAGTTCGCCGCCTCGCAGGCGCTGCCGGAAGGGGTGCATTTCAAGCTGATCGAGGCGGTGGCGGATCACATCTGCGAGACGCTGTTCGTGCAGGATGAGCGCGTGCTGGCGGTGACGGTGAAGATCGTCAAACTGGCGATCAGCGAAAACGGGGAGCGAATCGGCATGACGCTCACGCGCGAGCGGCGCTGAAGCGTGGCGCGGATCGTCGTCGGGCCGCTGCCGGCAGACCCGCTCGCTGCCGCTGCCGCTTTTCACGGCCAGGTGCTGCCGCGCGTGATTGGCGCGCTGACCGAGGCGCGCGGAACCGCGCTGCTGGTATTCGATCCTGCTGATTACAGCCACCGCAGCTGGCGGCTTGCCGCCGTGCAGTCGCTCGCCCGTCGCTGTGCCCACCGCCGGATCAACGCGGTGGAAGGTACGGACGAAGTGGCGCTGGCTGCGGCGGAGCGCTATCTCGACGCCGCCGGCGGCGTCACCGGTCAATTGCTGCCGCTCGATAGCCACGGCGCGGGCGAGGTGGTATCCTCCGCCTGATGACGCAGAACACCGCCCCGCTTGTCGACAGCTTCCAGCGCAGGATCACCTACCTGCGCTTGTCGGTGACCGACCGCTGCGACCTGCGCTGTGCCTATTGCATGCCCGAGCGGCAGGAGTTCCTGCCGCGCAAGGATGTGCTCAGCCTGGAAGAACTGCACCGCATGGCGCTCGGCTTCATGGCGCGGGGGATCACCAAGATCCGGCTCACCGGTGGCGAACCGCTGGTGCGGCGCGACATGATGGAGCTGGTGCGTGCGCTGGGGCGCAAGCTGGGGGATGGGCTGGAAGAACTGACGCTCACGACCAACGGCACGCGCCTTGCCGAATTTGCCGACGATCTGCGTGCCGCGGGGGTGGCGCGGATCAACGTGTCGCTCGATACGCTAGACCGCGATGCCTTCGCCCGCCTTGCCCGGCGTGATTCGTTGCCACAGGTGCTGGAAGGCATCGCGGCGGCGCGCGCGGCGGGCCTCAGGGTGAAGCTCAACACCGTCGCGCTCAAGGGGATCAACCAGGGCGAACTGCCCGATCTGATCGCATGGGCGCACGCGCAGGGCATCGACCTGACGCTGATCGAGGTGATGCCGCTGGGCGAGGTGGAGGGTGATCGATTCGATCACTACCTGCCGCTTGGCGCGGTGCGTGACGATCTGGCGGCGCGCTGGACGCTGATCGAAAGCGCCCATCGCACCGGCGGCCCGGCGCGCTATGTCGATGTAGCGGAAACCGGCGGGCGCATCGGCTTCATCACGCCGCTGACCAACAATTTCTGCGAAGGCTGCAACCGTATCCGCGTGACTGCCACCGGTCAGCTCTATGCCTGCCTCGGCGGCAACGAGCAGGTTGACCTGCGCGCCGCGATGCGATC
>JAGWTB010000102.1 GCA_028869175.1 Sphingomonadales bacterium | reverse complement strand
ATCGTGACTTTGATTGAAACGCCGGCATTTCGCCGCACTCTCACGCCGCTCGTTGGTTTGGCAGTAGTCCTTGCTTCGCCCGTTCCAGCGGGCGCGCGCGACACCCAGCAGGGCGAAGCGCGCATTGCTGAGTGCATCCGGCAGGTATCCGGCGGACGCCCTTGGCTCGAGAAAACCCTATGGGGCCTGCGCGATCAGGAAGGCGGATGGATCGGCGCACAAGTGCGCAACACCAATGGATCACACGATCTCGGCCCGCTCCAAATCAACACATGGTGGGTGCCCAAGTTCGCTGCGATGGTCGGTCGCTCAGAAAAGGATGTCAGGCACTGGTTGACTTCGGACCCCTGCTTCAATGCCGGAGCGGCACGCTGGATATTCCTGTCTGCCCTTCGCGCCACAGGAAGTTACTGGCAAGCGATTGGCATTTACCACAGTCCGACAGCATGGCGTCAGCAACGCTACGCGCTCAGTGTCGGACGTCATCTCCAGCGAAGGTTCGGGAGCGACATTTTTGTTCGCCAGTCACTTGATGCCCGAGCCTTGTCTCAAGCTGCGGATTCTGGACAGTTCAGGCAAGTGACTGCGATATCTGACAGGGCGTCAGATCGGGCGTTTGGCTTTGGAAGGGCTATGGATTAACCTCACAGCATCTCTATGAAAAATATAGCATATGTAGATGAAACTATCCGATAATCCCCTTTCACGGACAGTGATAATGGGGCTATGGAAAGACCGGTTTGGCGCGGGAAAAGGGCGAAAAATGGTGGATGAAGGCGAAGCGAGCGCCGGTAATGCTGGCCGGGGCACCCGATCGATAGGGCCGAGCACCGATGAGCGACTGGCCGCGCCCAGCCAATTCGCCAGAACCTTGGTGGCGGCGTAGGGAATCAGCAGCAGGATGGCGAAAGCCAGCACCGCCGCCCCCGAAGGCGTGCCGATGCGCGGCTGGAGAAAGTCCGTCATCGGCGTGTGCAGGTAGTGAATCGCGAACAGCGAGAATATCCAGGCGAGCAGCGCCAGAATCTCCTGCACGAAGCCGCGCATGAACCCGGTTATGGCACCAAGGCCCACCAGCAGCAGTACTGCAATATCAAAACCCGTCATCGTCCGGGAAACTATGCTGCCGACATGATGCGGTCAACGAGATTTGGCAAAAGCGCCAGCCCGGTGTGTCGCAGGCCGGCAACTTCCTGCCCGTTGTCCGCCGGACCGAACCCGCGCGCGAAGCCCAGCTTGCCCGCTTCGCGCAAGCGCAACCCGCCGTGGGCAACCGGGCGTATCTCGCCCGCCAGCGATACTTCGCCGAACCACACGCTTTCGCCCGGCAGCGGTTTGTCGGCCAGCGCCGAAACCAGCGCCGCCGCCACGGCCAGGTCCGCCGCCGGATCGACCAGCCGGTAACCGCCGGCCACGTTGAGATAGACTTCGGCACTCGAGAAGTTCAGCCCGCAGCGCGCTTCCAGCACTGCCAGCAGCATGGCGAGCCGCCCGCTGTCCCAGCCCACCACCGCACGGCGCGGGGTGGCCCCGCTTTGTAGGCGGACGATCAGCGCCTGGATTTCGACCAGCACCGGGCGAGTACCTTCCATCGCCGGAAACACCGCGCTGCCCGGCATCGCTTCGCTTCGTCCCGAAAGAAAAAGCAGCGAGGGATTGCCGACTTCCTCCAGCCCCTGCCCGGCCATGGCGAAAACGCCGATCTCGTCAACCGGGCCGAAGCGGTTCTTGATGCTGCGCAGGATGCGGTACTGGTGGCTGCGTTCACCCTCGAAGCTCATCACCACGTCTACCATATGCTCCAGCACGCGCGGCCCGGCTATCGAGCCGTCCTTGGTCACATGGCCGACCAGCACGAGCGCGACACCGTTCTCCTTGGCATAGCGGATCAGCTCGAAAGCGCAGCCACGCACCTGGCTGACTGTTCCGGGCGCGCCCTCGATCTGGTCCGAATGCATCGTCTGGATCGAATCGATCACCACCAGTGCAGGTGGTTCCATCTGGCCGAGCGTGGTGAGAATATCGCGCACCGATGTGGCCGCTGCGAGCCGGATGGGGGCCGAGGCAAGGCCCAGCCGCTCCGCCCGCAGCCGCACCTGCCCCGCCGCCTCTTCGCCGCTGATATAGACTACGTCGCCGCCCGCCTTGGCGATCAGCGCGGCAGATTGCAGCAGCAGGGTGGACTTGCCGATCCCCGGATCGCCGCCCATCAGGATCGCCGAACCCGGCACCAGGCCACCCCCCAGCGCCCGGTCAAACTCGGCAATGCCGGTGCCGCGCCGCACCAGAGGCGCACCGGGTTTGTCGAGCGGTTCAAAGGCGATCGGACGCCCGCCCGATGACAGGTCATGCTTCATCGAAAATACCGTTGCTGGCGCTTCCTCTGCAAGCGTGTTCCACTCGCCGCAGTCGGCGCATTGCCCTTGCCAGCGGTGCGTCACGCTCCCGCAAGCCTGGCAGACATATCGGCGTTTGGGCTTGGCCATGTTGCGGCACTAGCAAGAACACAAAGGGAACGCAATCGGCTGCGTAAAACTCCCGAAAGCTTGGCTTGGCTTTGGCAACCATAATCTGCCAAGGTATTGACCATGCGCCAGAAGGAACTCCGCATTGCGCTCGTCTGCTACGGCGGGATCAGCCTTGCGGTCTATATGCATGGCGTCACCAAGGAGCTGTGGAAGCTGTCGCGCGCCAGTTGCGCGTTCCACGGCGGGTGCGAGCCGCCGAGCGGGACCGAGCAGGTCTATCTCAAGCTGCTGCGCCACATCGAACAGCGCCACGAACTGAAGTTGCGGGTATTGCCCGACATCGTCGCCGGGGCGAGCGCGGGCGGGATCAATGGCGTGTTCCTGGCTCAGGCGGTCCATTCGGGGCAATCGCTTGAGCCGCTGACCCGGTTGTGGCTGGAACGTGCGGATGTGGACGTGCTGCTCGATCCCGATGCCCGGCCCTGGTCGCGCGTCGCAAAGTTCTGGGCCATGCCGATTGTCTGGCTTGCGCTGACCCGCCCCGGCAACGTCATATCCGCCAGCGTTGCACCCGAAACGCGCATGGAAGTGCGGCAGAAGCTGTCCCGCCTGATCCGCTCGCGCTGGTTCGAGCCACCGTTTGGCGGCATCGGCTTCGCCCGGCTGCTGGCCGAAGCGCTTGACGCCATGGCAGCGAGCGAGACCGGGCCGCCGCTGCTGCCCGTCGGCCATCCGCTCGATCTGTTTGTGACGGCAACAGACTTCAAGGGCCACATGGAAGCGCTGCGGCTCAACAGCCCGCCGTTGGTTGAGGAAAGCGAGCACCGCCTGTCGATCGGGTTCCGCGCGCCGACGCCTGCCGAATCCGGCGCGGCGATGGCCGATCCGCTCGAACTGGTTTTCGCCGCGCGGGCCACGGCCAGCTTTCCCGGTGCCTTCCCCGCGCTGCAACTGCCGGAAATGGACGAACTGGCGCGCGAACGGAACGCGCCGTGGCATGGCCGCAGCGCCTTCCTGCGGCGGATCATGCCCGAACACTGCAAGCGTGGCGATGTCGAAGGGGTGGCGCTGATCGACGGATCGGTTCTGGTCAACGCGCCGTTCGCCGATGCCATGGCAGTGCTGCGTGACCGGCCAGCGCAGCGCGAGGTGGATCGCCGCTTCGTCTATATCGATCCCCGACCGGACCGGATCGGCGGCCTCGAACGCGGTGATCCCAAGCCGCCGGGGTTTTTCTCGGTGATCTTCGGCTCGCTCTCATCGATCCCGCGCGAGCAGCCAGTGCGTGACAATCTGGACGAGCTGGCCAATGCCTCGCGAGAGATGGCGCGGCTGCGCGGCATCGTCGAGGCGCTGCGCCCCGGCGTGGAGGATGCGGTGGCCAAGCTGTTTGGCCACACCCTGTTCTTTGACCGACCAAACGTGAAACGCCTCACCGGCTGGCGCGCCAAGGCGCAGGAGGCAGCGGCCGATCGCGCGGGCTTCGCCTATCAGGCCTATGCTCAGGTCAAATATGCCGGTGTGGTCGATTCGCTGGCCTCGGCGATCTACAACGCCGCCCCGGCGCTGGCCCTGCCCTCCTACGAACCCATCGCCCGGCGGCTGAACGCGCATCTGGCCGAACACGGGCTGGGCCATATCGCGGCGCAAAAGGGCGGCGGCGTCTCCGATGCGGCGAAAGCGTTCTTCCGCGAACACGACCTGCCCTATCGCATCCGCCGTCTGCGGCTGTTGTCGCGCCGGCTGACCCAGGACTGGGAAAGCGATGAAGCCGTCTCGGAGGCTGCGCGGGAGAATGCACGCGATGCGGTCTATCGGGCACTGGCCATGTATTTTGACCGCGAGAGCTCGGAATCGCTGGGCTCGGACTTCGGCGCGGTGGCGGAGCATGTGTTTGACGATCCGGGCGCGGTGCTGGCAGCCATCGCGCAGCGCCGCCAGCTCGAATCGACCGACGTCATCGTTGACGCCATGCTGGCGGGTGCCTTGGCCGACATGCCAGAGGCTCTGCGCCGCAAGGTGCTGCTGAGCTATCTCGGCTTCCCGTTCTACGATGTCGCCACCCTGCCCCTGCTGCGCGGTGAAGGCTTGACCGAGTTCGATCCGGTGAAGGTTGACCGCATCTCGCCAGACGATGCCCAGACGATCCGCCAGGGCAGCGCGCAGGAGAGCTTGCGCGGGGTCGAATTCTACAACTTTGGCGCCTTCTTCAGCCGCGCCTACCGGGAAAACGATTACCTCTGGGGCCGGCTGCACGGGGCCGAGCGGATGATCGACCTGGTCGCCTCTGCCCTGCCCGATACCATGCATCTGGCTGACGCAGAGCTGCAACGCTTCAAACGAGAGGCATTCCTGGCCATCCTCGATGAAGAAGAGGCTCGGTTGCAGACCGATCCTTCGCTGGTACCGGGGCTGCGGCGCGAAGTGATGGCCCGGCTTGGCGATTGAACCTCGTCAGGATGCCGTCAGACCCATTCGCCTAAGACGCAGCCACGGTGGAAGGGGGCTTTCACCAAGGTGCCTCCATGAGAGCTTTCCGCTTCTATCACGTGCTGATCGCGCTGGCCGCGCTGGCCGCTTATTTCACTGCCGAGGAATTGGGACTGGTCCACGCCTGGCTGGGTTATGGCGTCGGCCTGCTGATCGGGCTGCGCCTTGCGCTGGGCATCGCCCGCCGGCGCGGGTTCGAATTCCGGCGCATGATCCCCCGCCCCGGCCGCGCCCCGCTGGGCCAGACTGGCCTGCGCCATCCTGCCATTGCCCACGCGCTTACCCTGGCGCTGTTCATCTGCGTGGCCGGCGTGGCGGGAACCGGCATAGCCATGGACAAGGGCGGCACGCTCGTCGGCAAGTCGATCCGCGCGGGTGACGGCGAAAAGGGTGAAGGCGGCGAAAGCGAGCGCGGCGAAGACCGTGAAGAGGCCTCCCGCTGGAGCCTCATCGGCACGGCCTATGCCGAGGATGGCGAACGCGAAGGTGGCGAAGGCGGCGAGCACGGTGCGCTGGGCGAAGCGCATGAGCTGTTCGGCAACCTGCTGCTGCCGCTCGCCCTGGCGCACGCCGCCTACCTGCTGCTGTTCCGCTTCGATCTGGCGCGCTTCATGTTGTTCCTGCGGCGCAAGACGGCGTGATGGCTACTCGGTAAGGTCGCTCCAGGCTTCCTTGATCCGATCGAAGAATCCCTTGGACTGGGGCGTTTCCTCGCCGGTTTCGGTAGCCTGCAGTTCGCGCAGCAATTCCTTCTGGCGGGCGGAGAGCTTGGTCGGCGTTTCGACCATGATCTCCACCACCAGATCGCCCGCGCCACGCCCCTGCAGCACCGGCATGCCCGCGCCGCGCCGGCGCAACTGCTTGCCCGACTGGATCCCTGCCGGGATGGTGATGGCGTGTCGCTCGCCGTCAAGCCCGGGGATTTCGATCTCTCCGCCCAGCGCCGCCGTGGTGAAGGTTATCGGCACGCGGGTGATCAGCGTCGTCCCGTCGCGCTCGAACACGGCGTGGCGGCGGACGTGGAGGAAGATGTATAGATCGCCGGCTGGCGCGCCGTTCGGCCCGGCCTCTCCCTTGCCGGCGAGCCGGATGCGGGTGCCCGAATCGACGCCGGGGGGAATGGTGACTTCCAGCGTCTGCGGCTTGTCCACCCGCCCGTCGCCCCGGCACGAACGGCAGGGCTTTTCGATCACCTCTCCCCGGCAATGGCAAGTCGGGCAGGTGCGCTCGACCATGAAGAAGCCCTGCTGTGCCCGCACCTTGCCGTGGCCGCCGCACAGGTTGCAGCGCCGCGTGCCAGTGCCCGGTTCCGCGCCGGACCCGCTGCATGGCTCACAGGTTGTGGAAACCTCGATCTCGATCTCGGCCTGCTTGCCATGGAACGCCTCGTCCAGGCCGATTTCCATGTCATAGCGCAGATCCGCGCCGCGCCGTGCCTGCTGGCGGCCACCGCCGCCGAATGCACCACCGAAGATCGATTCGAAGATGTCACCAAGGTCGGAAAATCCGGCCCCGCCAAAGCCGCCCTGCCCGCCGGACGCGCCGCCGCTGACATAGGCTTCGTGCCCGAAGTTGTCGTAGGCAGACCGCTTCTGCGGGTCCTTGAGACAATCGTAGGCCACGCTGATCGCCTTGAACCGCGTTTCGGCCTCGGCATCGCCGGGATTGCGGTCAGGGTGCCACTTCATCGCCAACTTGCGATACGACGATTTGATCGTCGTATCGTCCGCATCGCGGCTGACTTCGAGCAGTTCGTAGAAGTTTATTTCGGCCGGCATGGAATAGTCCCTAAAGCCCCTCCCCTTCAGGGGAGGGGTTGGGGTGGGGGCTGTCCGCAACAGGCAGCCTTACCACAGACAAGCCCCACCCCCGGCCCCTCCCCTGACGCCTCGGCGGACCGAAGGTCAACGGGAGGGGGGTTTCACATCAGCCCTTGTTGTCATCGACTTCCGAGAATTCGGCATCGACCACATCTTCACCGCCTGCCGGTGCTTCCGCCCCCGGCGAGGCAGCCGCAGCCTGCTCCTTCTCGTAGATCGCCTGGCCCATCTTCATGGCCTTTTCGGTCAGCGCCTGGGTCTTGGTGTTCATCGCCTCGACGTCGCCGCTTTCGATCGCGGTCTTGGTTTCGGCGATGGCTTCCTCGATCTCGGACTTGAGCGCGGCGTCGATCTTGTCGCCGTTCTCTTCCAGCTGACGTTCGGTAGCATGGACCAGGCTATCGGCGTTGTTGCGCGCCTCGGCAGATTCACGCCGCTTCTTGTCCTCGTCGGCGAAGCGCTCGGCGTCCTTGACCATCTGGTCGATGTCGGAATCGCTGAGACCACCCGAAGCCTGGATCTTGATCTGCTGCTCCTTGCCGGTGCCCTTGTCCTTGGCACTGACGTTGACGATGCCGTTGGCGTCGATGTCGAAGGTCACCTCGATCTGCGGCACGCCGCGCCGGGCCGGCGGGATGCCGACAAGGTCGAACTGACCGAGCACCTTGTTGTCCGCCGCCATTTCACGCTCGCCCTGGAACACGCGGATCGTCACCGCCTGCTGGTTGTCCTCGGCAGTCGAGAACACCTGGCTCTTCTTGGTCGGGATCGTGGTGTTGCGATCAATCATGCGGGTGAACACCCCGCCCAGCGTCTCGATACCCAGCGAAAGCGGCGTGACGTCGAGCAGCAGCACGTCCTTGACATCGCCCTGCAGCACGCCCGCCTGGATCGCCGCGCCCATGGCGACGACTTCGTCCGGGTTGACGCCGGTGTGCGGTTCCTTGCCGAAGAACTCCTTCACCACTTCGCGCACGCGCGGCATGCGGGTCATGCCGCCGACCAGCACGACGTCATCGATGTCCGAAGCCTTGAGCCCGGCATCGGCCAGCGCCTTGCGCATCGGCTCCTTGGTGCGTTCGATCAGGCCCGCGACCATCTTTTCCAGATCGGCGCGGCTGATCGTTTCGACCAGGTGCAGCGGCGTGGTGGCGCCGCCTTCCATGCGGGCAGTGATGAACGGCAGGTTGATTTCGGTGGTCTGCGCGCTCGACAGCTCGATCTTGGCCTTTTCGGCGGCTTCCTTCAGCCGCTGCAGAGCCAGCTTGTCGGTGCGGAGATCCATGTTCTCCTTCTTCCGGAACTGCTCGGCCAGCCATTCGACCACAGCCGTGTCGAAGTCTTCGCCGCCCAAGAAGGTATCGCCATTGGTGCTCTTCACCTCGAACACGCCGTCGCCGATCTCGAGGATCGAGACGTCGAAGGTGCCGCCGCCAAGGTCATAGACCGCGATGGTCTTGCCGTCGTTCTTGTCGAGGCCATAGGCCAGCGCCGCCGCAGTCGGTTCGTTGATGATGCGCAGCACTTCAAGACCGGCGATCTGGCCGGCGTCCTTGGTGGCCTGACGCTGGGCGTCATTGAAGTAGGCCGGCACGGTGATAACCGCCTGGGTGACAGTTTCACCCAGATAGGATTCGGCGGTTTCCTTCATCTTCTGCAGGATGAAGGCGCTGATCTGGCTGGGCGAATAGTCTTCGCCGCCGGCCTTGACCCAGGCATCGCCGTTCTTGCCCTTGACGATGGTATAGGGAACCAGCTCGGTGTCCTTCTTGGTCACCGGATCGTCAAAGCGGCGGCCGATCAGGCGCTTCACCGCAAAAATCGTGTTGTCACCATTGGTCACAGCCTGGCGCTTT
>JAGWTB010000101.1 GCA_028869175.1 Sphingomonadales bacterium | reverse complement strand
CAGCGCCGCTTCAACCCGCGTGCGACGGGGCTTCCGCTGCGTGTCTCGCCGCGCGCTGCCGCTTGACCCGGGCATAGGAAACGAAACCGATCGGCAGCATCGCCAGGTAGACCACGCAGATTCCGATCAGCGTCCACCACGGCTCGGTCAGCAGCGCGGCAAACACCAGGCCCACGACGGCGATGATTTCCAGGCGGATCGTCTTGCGCGGCCGCATCGATTTCCAGCTCATCGTCGCGACGCTGGAAATCAGCAGGAACGCGATCACCGCCAGCCACACGCCAACCAGGCGCGGCTCACGAAACAGCGGCTCGCCGGTCTGTATCCACAGGTACATCGGCAGGAACGCCAGCCCCGCGCCCACCGGCGCGGGTACGCCGGTCAGGAAACCGGCCTCCTTGTGCGGCTGGTCGATCAGGTCGATCCGCGCATTGAACCGCGCCAGCCGCAACACGCAGCAGATGGCGAAAGCCAGCGCGGCAAACCAGCCCAGCCGGGGCACTTCCTGAAGCGACCACAGGAACACGATCAACGCCGGCGCAACCCCGAACGAAATCGAATCGGCCAGGCTGTCCAGTTCCGCGCCAAAGCGCGACTGCGCCTTCAGCAGCCGCGCGATCCGCCCGTCGATGCCGTCCAGCATCCCGGCCAGGATCACCGCCAGCACCGACTTTTCCCAGTTCCCCTGTATCGCGAAGCGAATGCCCGTCAGCCCGCAGCACAGCGCCGCCGACGTGATGGCGTTGGGGATCAGCGCCCGCAGGGTCAGCCCGCCGGGCAGCCGCGCGTCGGACAGGCCATGTCCGGGGCGGGCGCCCTCATCCTTCACTGGTTCACGCCCTCGATGGTGGCGCGGCGGCCGATCTCGGCCAGCACGGTCTCGCCCGCCAGCACGCGCTGGCCCAGCACGATCAGCGGGTCGGTGTCGGCCGGAAGGTAAACGTCCACGCGGCTGCCGAAGCGGATCAGGCCGACCCGCTGGCCGGCGGCGATCATGTCGCCCGGCTTGACGAACGGCACGATACGGCGCGCCACCAGCCCGGCGATCTGGGTAAACCCGATCATCACCCCGCCGCCCCGGTCGATCAGGATGTGCTGGCGCTCGTTCTCCTCGCTCGCCTTGTCGAGGTCGGCATTGAGGAACCGGCCCGGAATATAGACGATCCGCCGCACCGTGCCGCCGATCGGCGCGCGGTTGATGTGAACGTCGAACACGCTCATGAAGATCGAGACGCGCGTGACCGGCTCGCTGCCAAGCCCCGGTCCGCCCGATCCATCGTCCAGCGACAGTTCGCGCGGCGGCGGCACTTGCGCGATCATCGTCACCAGCCCGTCGGCGGGCGAAATGACCAGCCGCTCGCCCAGCGGCGTTACCCGTCGTGGATCGCGGAAGAACGCCAGGATGCCCAGCACCAGCAGGCCGATCGGCCAGGCCAGCGTTTCCCAGGCCAGGAACGCGAAAAACGCGCTCACCGCCGCAGCGATCAGGGCGAACTTGCGCCCCTCGGGATGGATCGACGGCCAGCTCCAGCTAGCCGTGCCACGTCCATGATTATCGAGATTGTCACCTGCCATGCGCGCTCTCTAGGGGAGCGGGCGCCCCCCGGCAACCCGGCGTTCGCGAACCCCTGCGCACGCGGCCGAATCGCCGCCGATCTGGCCGGCCGGCCGCGCATCGTTAAAAAAACTTCACGAAGGAGGGTTAACGGCCCCGAATTACGCGTAATTGCCTAGGCACCCGCATACCCGCCTTTCAGAGGCAATGATGGATTTTGCACCCATCGGCCGAAAAAGGTCGTGACGACGCCGCGTGGAATCCGCCTGGACCCGCGCACGCCGATCAAAGGGGTAAGACCATGACTGTCATCTACACCAACATCGCGGCCACCCGTGCCGCCAATGCCAGCAATACCGCAACCGCCATGCTTGGCGTCGCCATGCAGCGCCTGTCCACCGGCAAGCGCATCAACTCGGCCAAGGACGACGCCGCCGGCCTCGCCATCTCCACGCAGATGACCGCGCAGATCCAGGGCATGGGTCAGGGCATCCGCAACGCCAACGACGGCATCAGCCTGGCGCAGACCGCCGAAGGCGCGCTCAACGAAGTCACCAACATGCTCCAGCGCGTGCGCGAACTGGCGGTGCAGTCGGCTTCGGACACCTATACGTCCGCCAACCGCACCAACATGCAGCAGGAAGTGTCCTCGTTGCAGACCCAGATCTCGCAGGTTCTCAGCGGCACCAAGTTCAACGGCGTCGCGCTGTTCTCGACCACCTCGGGCAGCAACGTCAGCTTCAACATCCAGGCCGGCGCCAACACCTCCGACGTCGTGACGCTGACCAGCACCGCCATCGACGGCACCAACCTTTCGGCCACCGCGCTGGACGTGACCACCCCGGCCCTCGCCCAGACGACCATGAACAACGTCGACAAGGCGCTGACCGACGTGGTCAAGACCAACTCGAGCCTGGGCGCCGGCGAATCGCAGCTTTCTTCCGCGGTCAACAACCTGACCAGCGCCAGCACCAACCTGTCCGATTCGCGCTCGCGCATCATGGACACCGACTATTCGGCGGAAACCACGGCAATGGCCAAGGCCCAGATCCTCAGCCAGGCCTCGTCGGCGATGATCCAGCAGGCCAACCAGGCCCAGCAGAATGTGCTGTCCCTGCTCAAGTAGTCCGCTGATCGGGCTTGCCCCGCCTGATTGACGGTCGCCTCGGCCCGGCCCGCTTGCGGTTGCCGGGCCGATCAGGCGTGCGCTCCTTGCTTCGCATCGCTTGAAGCAAAAAACCGGTGCCCACTTTTTTGCGCGATGCTTCGGGCATCAGAACAGCGACGCGATCCAGTAGAACAGCGCGCCAACCGCCGCCGATGCGGGAATGGTGATCAGCCAGGCCACCACCACCCGGTGCGCCACCCCCCAGCGAACCGCCGATGCGCGTCGCGCCGCGCCCACCCCGACAACGCAGCCGGTGATGGTGTGCGTGGTTGAAACCGGGATACCCAGCGACGACGCGCAGAACAGCATGATCGAACCCGCCGCCGATGCGCAGAAGCCCTGCTGGTGCGACAGCTTGGTGATCCGCGTTCCCATCGTCTCGATGATCTTCCAGCCGCCCGAAAGCGTGCCGATCCCCATCGCCACATAGCACGAGATCACCACCCAGCCGGGTACATGAAATTTCCCGCCCAGCATTCCCTGCGAATAGAGCAGCACGGAGATGATACCCATCGTCTTCTGCGCGTCGTTGGCGCCGTGCCCCAGCGAATAGGCCGCCGAAGAGAGCAGGTGGAGCTTGCGGAAAATGCCCTCCGCCGCGCCCGCCGTCGATCGCATGAACAGCCACGATGTCGCCAGCATCAACGCCATCGCCACCGCCAGCCCCAGCACCGGCGAGGCGACGATCGCGGTCGTCGTCTGCCCCAGTCCCTTCCACACGATCGCGTGGGTGCCCGCATGAGTCACCCCGGCCCCGACCAGCCCGCCCACCAGCGCGTGGCTCGATGACGAGGGAATGCCCTTCCACCAGGTGACGACGTTCCATACCATCGCCCCCACCAGCGCGCCGAAGATCACCTGCGGCGTGACAACATCCTTGTCGATGATGCCCTTGCCAACGGTTTCAGCCACTTTCAGGCCAAATGTGAAGTAGGCCGCGAAGTTGAAGAACGCCGCGAACAGCACCGCCTGCACCGGCGAAAGCAGCCGGGTGGAGACCACCGTGGCGATCGAATTGGCGGCATCGTGCAGCCCGTTGAGAAAGTCGAACGCCAGCGCCAGCGCGATCAGGCCGATCAGCAGCGGCAGCGCGATCATGGTTCCCGTCATTGGCCCGCCGCCCGCTTACGCGTGATCGATCACGAGACCGTCGATCTCGTTGGCCACGTCCTCGAACCGATCGACCACCTTTTCCAGATGGCCGTAAATCTCGCGCATCACGATGAACGTCATCGGCGCGGTCTCGCCATAGGCCTTGAACGCCTTCTTCAGCCCCGAATCGTGAATGTCGTCGGCATGGCCTTCCATCCGCACCAGACGCTCGGTCAGCTCGTGCAGGCGCGCGGCGTTGGCATGGATGTTGCGCAACAGCGGCAGCGCCTCGGCCAGCAGCCGCGCGCTATCGACGATGATCGCCGCCATGTCGCGCATTTCCTGGTCGAACGTCGTCACCTCGTACAGGCTGATGGCGCCGCCGGTCTGCTTCATCTGGTCGATGGCATCGTCCATTGCCGAGATCAGGCTGGTGATCGCGCCCCGGTCGAACGGCGTCAGGAACGTGCGTCGCACCGTTTGCAGCACCTCGCGGATAATGTCGTCCGCCTCCTGCTCGCGCTCGTTGATCTCGCGGATGTGGTCGCCCATCGCCGGACCGCCGCCCAGCAGGCGCACCAGCGCATCGCTACCACCCACCAGGGTGCGGGCGTGCGCCTCGAACAGGTCGAAGAAATTCCCCTGCCGGGGCAGCAGCGACTGGAACCAGTGAAACATGCGAAGTCCTTCCGTCACGCTGTGTACCGATGCCGCAAAGGCATTCCGGCGCGGCAGGTGGTTGAATTCGGAGGCACGAAAACTGCGCAGCAACTCGCGCAGATCGGGCTCGTCAACGGCATTGGCGGCATCGGCCACGCTGAACCAGCGCCGCTCGCGCTCGTTCTGCTCGGGCCAGGCGTCCAGTTCCTCGGTCACCGCGAACGAGAAGACATCGACGGTAACCAGCAGCGACGCCCCGGTATCGAGTCGCTTGCGATACTGATACGAACCCAGCGGCGTCGGGCATACGGCCCCCTTCACCCCGGCTTCCTCTTCGGCTTCGCGCGCGGCGGCGGCGTGCGGCATCGCCCGCTTGCCCTTGTTTCCCTTGGGCAGCACCCAGCGCCCCGACCCGCGCGAGGTAACCAGCATCACCTCAATCGGCGCATCCAGCGCGGGTCCGGTAGGCCGGTAGGGCAAGGCGGCAATCTGGCGAATAATCAGGTACTTTCGATGGTTGTTACAACGCGGCGCAAAAATTTGACGTTTAAATTACATTTTTATGACAATGCCGGTCAACGGCTGCCGCGAGACCTATCCCCCGTCGTGACGGCGAATGCGCCTCACCCGGCACCCGCGAAAGCACCCTCCCGCGATCCACTCTGCACCGGAAAACTGCTTGTCGCGCCGTTAACCATCCCGAAATCGGGCTGGCGTAGTCTGTGGTCAAGCCAGAAACACAGAGCTTCCCGAGACCCCGCCTTTCGCGAAGGCGGGGTCTTCGCGTTTCAGGCCACGTTCCGGTAAAGACGGTCAGGACTAGACAGGGATGGATTGGCCTCCGCTGCGCGGCTCCGAGTCCGACCCCCCGCGTTGGCCCTGCGGGCCAAACGGTGGTTCCCGACGTTGACGCTGCCGGTCAGGTCGCGCTCGTTCCTGAGGGAAGTTGGTGGTGGACAGGGGTGGATTGGCCTCCGCTTCGCTCCGGCCCTCTCCGCCGCTGCGCGGCTCCGAGTCCGAACCCCCGCGTTGGCCCTGCGGGCCAAACGGTGGTTCCCGACGTTGACGCTGCCGGTCAGGTCGCGCTCGTTCCTGAGGGTCGGTGGTGGACAGGGGTGGATTCGAACCACCGTACGCTCTCGCGGGCAGATTTACAGTCTGCTGCCATTAACCACTCGGCCACCTGTCCACACCAGCTTGCCGGTGACGGGTTGCCCCGAAATGTGCCTTCGCAGTGAAGGCCCCGGCCGAGGAAGCGCGCCAATGCCCAAGCGGGCTGGCGCTGTCAATGGGGCACAGCGGCAAATTGTGCAGCATCAATCAACTTGGCAGCGGGCCGCCAAGGCGCAATAGGGCTTTCATGAGCAGGAATCGAGACAACCATAGCGATCAATCCCCCCGCCGCGCCCTGCGTGGCCAGGCAGGACGCATGAAAGGCGGGCGCGGCAGCGGCCGTACCAGCAAGGCGCCGGTGCGGCTGTGGGGCCGCCACGCGGTCGAGGCCGCGCTGAAAAATCCCGACCGTATGCACCGCAAGCTGTGGGCCACGCGCGAAGGGCTCGAATCGCTCGATGGCGAACTGCCCAGGGATTTCCCGCTGGAATATGCCCAGGCCGCGGATCTGGGCCGGCTGGTGGCGCGCGATGCCCCGCACCAGGGCCTCGTGCTGGAATGCGAGTTGCTTGAGGACGTATTCCTCGAAGACGTGCTGACCGGCGATCCCTCCCGCCCGCTCGTCGTGCTGGACCAGGTTACCGATCCGCACAACGTCGGCGCCATCCTGCGCTCGGCCGCCGCGTTCAACGCCTGCGCCGTGGTCACGCAGGACCGGCACGCCCCGCCCGAATCGGGCGTCGTCGCCAAGTCCGCCTCGGGCGCGCTGGAAATCGTGCCGTGGGTGCGCGTGGTCAACCTCGCCCGCGCGCTGGAGGAGGCGGCAGAGGCCGGCTACTGGCGCATCGGCCTTGCCGGCGACGCGAAGCTGACTATTGCCCAGGCGCTGCCCGTCGGCCCGGTCGCGCTGGTCCTCGGCGCCGAAGGCGAAGGGATGCGCCACAACATCCAGCAGCATTGCGACGCCCTCGCCCGCCTGCCGATTGCCGAGGCGATGGAAAGCCTCAACGTCTCCAACGCCGCCGCCATCGCGCTTTACGCCGCCGCCACACGCACAATCGGGGAATGACCCGCCGGGAGGCAACGATGAACTTTGCCACGCTGCGCCGTACCGGTCTTGCCGTCACCCTGCTGGCGGTCACGCTGGTTCTCGCCGGCTGCCTGCTCTCGCCCGGCAAGTTCACCGCCAGCCTCGACATCCGCAAGGACGGCGCGTTCGGCTATCGCTACACCGGGCAAATCATGGTGCTGGGCCTATCCCGGCTGGCGCGGATGAGCGAGGCGGCGAAAGCGAAGCCTTTCGCCCCCCAGCCCTGCCCGAACGAAGGCGATCCCGCCAAGCACCACCCCTGCACATCGCGTGAGATCGACGAGCAGCGGCTCGAATGGAACCGCGAGCACGCCGGCGATGCCCAGAAGGCGCAGCGCGATGCCCAGGCGATGCGCACCCTGTTCGGTGGCCTCGACATGTCGGACCCGAAAAGCGCCGAGGAACTCGCCGCCCGGCTGCGCAAGCAGGCCGGCTGGCGCAGCGTCGCCTACCGGGGCGACGGACTGTACGAGGTCGATTTCGCCATCGACGGACGGCTGGACCGCGATTTCGCCTTCCCCACCGTGGAACGCATGGCGATGGCCAACCCGTTCCTCACCCTCTCGCGCCGGCAGGACGGCACCGTCCGCCTCGACGCACCCGGCTTCACTGGCGGGGCCAGCGGCGGCCCGTTTGCGGCGATGATGGCCGGCATGCCCCGTGCCGGCATGAACGACCCGGGCAACGGCCAGCCTGCCGCCCCCTGGCCGCAGCCCGAAGGCCAGTTCACCCTCACCACCGATGCCGCCGTGCTGGCCAACAACACCGATGAAGGCCCCCAGCCCGCCGCCACCGGCCAGCGCCTGCAATGGACGATCGGCCCCCGCACCACCACCGCGCCGATGGCGATCCTTCGCATCGGCGGCTGAGGCGACAATCCGGCCCGCCCATGCGACAAAGCCGCCCACGGGTTCGCCCCGGGGCGGCTTTCAAGTCAGTATCGGAGCGAAGCGGACGCAGTGCCCGCCCGCCCCGTAACCGCAGCCTAGTTCACCGCATCCTTCAGGCCCTTGCCGGGCTTGAACTTCGGCTGCGACGAAGCCTTGATCTTCATCGGCTCGCCGGTGCGCGGGTTGCGGCCGGTGGACGCCTTGCGCTTGGCGACCGAGAACGTGCCGAAGCCGACCAGACGAACCTCGTCGCCGCCCTTCAGCGCGGCCGTGATCGAATCGAAAACCCCTTCCACCGCCTTGGTGGCATCGCTGCGAGTCATGCCGCTGGCTTCGGCGACCGCGCCAATCAGATCATTCTTGTTCATGTGCTCGAACCCTTTTTATGATCCCGTGAATATCGTTTTTCCGAGTGCCCCAGGAGCGGCCGGAATTGAGCGAGTTTTGACTCGCCTGTCAAAGCGGAATCTGCTCCCGAACGGGCTGATATTGCCGATTTCATGGGAGATTTGCGGCGTCTTGACGTCACGATGGCGCCAATCACCGAAACAACGATGCCGCGACCCGGCCCAAAGGCCGAATCGCGGCAATGCAGCACGAACTTGTTGCAGTTGCGAGAGAATCAGTGCGCCGTAGCGGAACCAGGCGAAACCGGCTGCGCCGATGCCCCCGGCTGGCTGGCCCCGGGCTGGCTGGCGATGTCGTCGGCTTCGGTCCACTCGATCGGGGTGATCGCCTCGGTCAGCGCCCGCGCCAGCACCTCGTCCACATGGCTGACCGGCACGATCTCCAGCCCCTGCTTCACGTTGTCGGGGATCTCGGCCAGGTCCTTGCGGTTCTCCTCGGGGATCAGCACCGTCTTGATGCCCCCGCGCAGCGCCGCCAGCAGCTTTTCCTTCAGCCCGCCGATCGCCAGCACCCGCCCGCGCAGCGTCACCTCGCCGGTCATCGCCACGTCGGACCGCACCGGAATCCCGGTCAGCGTCGAGACCATCGCGGTCACCATGCCGATGCCCGCGCTCGGCCCATCCTTGGGCACGGCGCCTTCGGGCAGGTGGATGTGCAGGTCCTTGCGCTGGAACACGCTGGGCTTGATGCCATAGGCAGGACTGCGCGCCTTCACGAAGCTGAACGCCATCTGCACGCTCTCGCTCATCACCTCGCCCAGCTTGCCGGTGGTCTTCACCGAACCCTTGCC
>JAGWTB010000016.1 GCA_028869175.1 Sphingomonadales bacterium | reverse complement strand
CCAAACCACGGACCATCGATGCCCTCTGGCAAGCCGTCGGATCAATCTGCGAACTCTACTCGCCCGATGAATGCTCGAACTACCTCAAGGAATCCGGGTATGTTGCAGATTAATCGCAAGTCGCTCTAGCACTGCTGTGCCGGTTGAGGAGCCGGCACTGGAACCTCCGTTCGATCCGGCCTGCAAAGCGGGGCTATGGCCTGATCGTCCGCCGACTTCCCACTCACTGCCCGCCAGGATCGAACCTCTATGAGCTTGCCGAGACGACTGCACCCAGCGGCCGCCATCGCCTGCGTCGTTGCCGGTGTTGCAGCGCTGGCGCTGCCCACCGCAGCGCCTGCCGACGCCCCGGCAGGTGCGCCGCCCGGTTGCACCGGCCCGGCCAGCGCCACCTGGCTCAACGTTACCGTGGATGGCGTGCGCAGCAGTCGCGGCCTGATGGCGGTAACGCTCTATGCCGATAATCCGCGCAAGTTCCTGGTGAAGCACGGGTCGCTCTATGTCGGACGCAGCAATGCGCAGGCGGGCGTCACCCACACCTGCATTTTCGTGCCGCAGCCAGGCATCTATGCCCTGGCGCTCTATCACGACGAAAACGCCAACCAGAAGTTCGATCGGTCGACCATCGGCTTCCCCGAAGAGGGTTTCGGTTTTTCGAACAATCCCTCGACGCTGGCGGGTCTGCCCACGTTCCGCTCGGTCCGCCTGGCCGTGCCGCGCGCGGGCCTGTCGACCCGGGTGCAGATGAAGTATCCCTGAAAGGCGAGTGCCGGACTTCCGGATCGATAGTTCCGGATATGGCGTTATTCACTCCTGGGAAACAGCGCGGCCACCGCCATCATGCGGCGGACAACCGTGCCGCGATGGGCTTCCTCCGTCTTGCCGAGCCGCACGATCGTCAGCTTCTGCGAGGGCGAGACGAACACGTACTGGCCGAGATGGCCGATCGCCGCGAAAGCATTCTGCGGCGCACCCGGAAAGCGCAGCTGGCCGTCATCGACCTGCGGGTGATTGAGCCACAACTGTGCACCGTACCCCGGATTGCGCGGGCTGGACTGGGTCATGAAGTCGATCCAGGCCCGCGGGATCACCTGCGCGCCCTTCACCGCTCCGCCGTTGCGCAGGAACTCGCCGAATTTCGCCCAGTCGCGCGCGGTGCCGTGGATCAGGCTTGAACCGATCAGCGTGCCCGCCGCATCGAATTCGGGGACCATCGATTTCATCCCCACCGGCTCGAACAGACGGGTGCGCAGGTAATCGGCCACGGCCTGACGGCGGAAATGCGGATCGGTGCTGTCGGTCAGCGAGCGCGCCGCCAGATCGGCGAGTATGACGCTGGTGGCCGAGGAATACTTGAACTTGCGGCCCGCCTCGGTCTCCAGCGGCTGCGCCTCGGCGAAGGCGGCCATGTCGTCGCGCCCGTCAAGGAACAGCATCCGCACGGTATCGGCATCGTAGACCGGATCAGCCTCCTCACGGTGGCGCAGGCCGGAGCGCATCTGCAACAGCTGCCGCAAGGTGATCTCGCCGCGCGAATCGCCCGGGCGCTGCCAGGCAGGCACCGGCACCGATTCGTCGAGCCGCAACCGCCCGTCGGCCACCAGCAGCCCGATCATCACGCCGGTGATCGACTTGGCCATTGACCAGCTCACGAAACGGGTGTTCTCGTGATAGGGCGCGGCATAGCGTTCCGCGACCACGCGCCCAGCATAGACCACCAGCAGCGCGCGGGTTTCCTGCGCCTCTTCATCGGTGAACAGGGCGTCCACCGCGCGGGCGAGCGATTCGCGCGGCACGCCCGGCTGCTGCACCACCACCTTGAGCGCCGCCGGGTCCAGCGGCGGCAATGTGCCGCGCTGCGGCCCGCAACCGATCAGGGCTGGCAGCACCAGCAAGGGCAGGATAAGGGAGGCGCGGCGCGTCAGCATGGCGCGCAACCCATGCGCAACGCGAGCACCGATGGCAACTGCAAAGCCCCAACGCCTGCCCCCGCGCCCCGGCGCACGGCCCCGCCGCTGGTCACGGGTCGTGCTGGTCTGGGTTGCGCTTGCCGTGGTCGTGGCATTGGTCCTGTCCTGGCCGACGCTGCGTTCCTATGGCCGTACCGGGGCATCCTATGGCGCGCGCGTCGGCTGTTCCTGCCACTTTATCGGCGGACGCGGACTATCGGATTGCCGCAAGGATTTCGAACCGGGCATGGGGCTGGTCGTGCTGAGCGCGGACAAGGTGGCCAAAAGCGTCACCGCACGCTTCCCGCTGGTCTCCACCCAGACTGCTACCTACCGGCCCGGCGAAGGCTGCGTGCTGGACAAGTGGAACGATTGAGTGTTCACGCTGCCGGTTCGGTGCCGGCGATCCAGCCGCCGCCGACCACCCGGTCACCCGCGTAGAGCACTGCCGCCTGGCCCGGCGCAACGCCATATTCGGGCGCGGCAAAGCGCAGGATCACCGATGCGCCATCGCCCGGCGTCCCTTCCAGCGTGACCGACACCGGCCTGGCCAGAGAGCGGACCTTGGCCTGCAGCGGAACATCGGGCAGCGGCCCGATGCGGTTGGTTTCGACGAGATGCGCCGCGCCGACCGCAAGCAGCCGCTTCGGCCCGACCAGCAGCCGCCGTGCCGCCGCGTCGATGCCGGTGACATAGAGCGGTTCGGGCTGGCCGCCGATCTCCAGTCCCCGGCGCTGACCCACGGTGTAATGCACGATTCCGCGATGCCGCCCCAGCACCGCGCCGCTGGTCACCTCGACGATGTCACCCGGCGCATCGGCCTCGGGCCGCAGTTTGCGCACCACGGCGGCATAGTCGCCATCGGGAACGAAGCAGATGTCCTGGCTGTCGGGCTTGCCCGCCACGCGCAGCCCCGCCGCTTCGGCCAGCCGGCGGACCTCGCTCTTGGCCATGCCGCCCAGCGGAAACCGCAGGTAGTCCAGCTGGGCGTCGGTGGTGGCGTAGAGAAAGTAGCTCTGGTCGCGCGCCGGATCGACCGCGCGGTGCAGTTCAGGCCCGCCCGCGGCTGCCATGCGTCTGACATAGTGGCCGGTGGCGAGGCAGTCCGCCCCCAGTTCGCGCGCCATGGCGAACAGGTCGGTGAACTTTGGCCCCATGTTGCAGCGGATGCAGGGGATCGGCGTACGCCCGGCCATGTATTCGTCGGCAAAGCGTTCGACCACCTCTTCCCGAAAGGCGCTTTCGTGATTGAACACATAGTGCGCGATGCCCAGCCGGTCGGCGACGGCGCGCGCATCGCGGATATCGTCGCCGGCGCAGCAGGCACCCTTGCGACCGGTCGCCGCGCCGTAGTCATAAAGCTGCAGGGTCACGCCGATGGTTTCGGCTCCGCTCGCGGCGGCGAGCGCGGCGACGACCGAGCTGTCGACTCCGCCCGACATGGCCACAACGATTCGCCTTTTCGCCAGCGGCGCAGGCAGCTGGAACAGCGATTCGGCTTCGCCAGCGCTCAAAAGGGACGATAAAATCGACATGGCGCGGCCCATACACCTTCGTCCGCCGTCGCGCAAAAGCGCGCAGTTGCGCCGGTTTTGCCGAAGGCTTTCGCCGCCCTTAACCTAAGTCAACGCGAGGTAAAGCCGCGCTTTACCTGCCCTTGACGTTCGCTGGTCTATCCCGGCGTCAATGGACTTGGGATTCGAACAGGAACTTCGGCTGCGCAGGCAGGCCGGACTGGCTGGAGAAAGCAGCGCCCACGCTGGTTTCGACTGGGACGGGCTGCGCGCACGCTTTGCCGCCGCGCGTTCCTGCCGGCTGGCGTTCGGCCCCGCCCAGGTCGCCGAAACACCCGGCGGCAGTTTCGATGCGCGGGCAGCCCGATCGCTGCTCGCCTGGGGCAAAGCCCAACGCGGCGTTAACCCAACTGCTTTAGCCGATGGCAAAGACGTCTCAGGCAAGGATGCAATTATCGCCGATGCAACCGAGCCTGGCGATCGAGGACAGTGATGATTGAGAACCAGAAAATCCGACCGGCAATGGTCATCGGGCCTCTCGGCGAACCGCTTTCGCTCGACAGTCTTCCTCCGCCAAGCACCACCCGCTGGGTCGTGCGACGCAAGGCGGAAGTCGTTGCGGCGGTCAATGGCGGGTTGCTGAGCATTGACGAGGTCTGCGAGCGTTACAGCCTGACGCTCGAGGAATTCGCCTCGTGGCAGCGCGCGGTCGACCGATCGGGTATGCAGGGCCTGCGAGTCACGCGAATCCAGCACTACCGCGACCTCTACGAGCGACAGCTCAAGTACTGACCGGCGGGGTCAGGCCGGGCGACTGAAAATCGCCGCGACAGCCGACCGTGATCGTTGTACGCTCTGACCAGCCGGGAACTTCGGTTTCCGGCTGGTTTTTCCTGTCCGGGCCAAGCCGCGCCGAAAGGCCGGGGCGGCAGGCAGGGGTCGCAAGGAATGACGGAGGAATCTATGGGCTGGATTATTGCATTGATCGTGGGCGGGATTGCCGGCTGGCTGGCCAGCATGGTGATGAACCGCGACGCCTCGATGGGCATCATGTGGAACGTCATCGTCGGCTGCGTCGGCTCGATTGTCGGCAACCTCGTCGCCAATCGTTTCGGCATCGCCGGCTCGGTCCAGCACTTCTCGATCACCGGTCTGGTCATCGCCGTCGTCGGTGCGGTGATCCTGCTGGGGATCATCAACCTGGTTCAGCGCGGACGCGTTCGCTAGCCGACTTCCGCCAACCCCGGCCTCGCTGCGGGCCGATGCCATCGGCGGGACGGGGTTGGCGGTTCATCGACAGCGCGTTGCCTCGCCTCGCGCGCGCAGCTATGTCGCGGCAACAGCATTGCGCCCCATACGGGTCGCCGGCACCCCGGCCTTGCCCGAGGTGATTTATCGGATTAATACAGTCCCCTGTCCCGCGTCGCGGCGGGGTCGGCGACTCAGGCGGTGACATGATGAACTACGAAGCCAGGATCGACGGGGAAGGCGAAGGCGTGCAGGCGGCACCGTTCAACCCCATGATCGGATCCGACGACGAAGACCGGCGCGCCAAGCGGCGCATGATCCTGATCGGCGTCGTGATTGCGGCGCTGCTCGCCGCGATGTGGCTGTTCATGCACCGTGGCGGCGCGGAAAAGGATCCCGCTGCCGACAAGGCTGGTCAGGCGGCGACGGTTTCGGTTGTGGTGCCTGGCCGCGCGACGATTACCGGCGCGATCAGCGCTTCGGCCACGCTGGCCGCGCGGCGCGAACTGCCGGTCGGTTCGGTAGGCGAAGGCGGTCAGGTCGCGCAGGTTCTGGTCGAGGCCGGACAGTGGGTCCGCCAGGGCCAGGTGCTGGCCGTGATCGATCGTTCGGTGCAGAGCCAGCAGCAGATCGGCCAGGCCGCGCAGATTCAGGTTTCCGAAGCCGATGCCCGGCTGGCCCAGGCCAATCTGGACCGCGCGCTGCGGCTGGTCCAGCGCGGCTTCGTGTCCAAGGCCGATGTTGACCGGCTGACGGCAACGCGCGACGCCGCCAATGCCCGCGTCGGCGTGGCCCGGGCCTCGCTCGGCCAGCTCCGCGCCCAGGCGGCGCGGCTCAACATTGTTGCGCCCGCTGCGGGGTTGCTGCTCGAACGCAAGGTCGAACCCGGTCAGGTGGTCGGCGCGGGCAGCGGTGTCCTGTTCCGTATCGCCAAGGGCGGCGAGATGGAGGCACTGGCCCAGGTGGGCGAGGCGGACCTTGCCGCGCTGTCGGTCGGCGTGGCGGCGGAAGTGACGCCGGTCGGTTCGACCACGGCCTATACCGGCCAGGTCTGGCAGCTGTCCCCGGTGATCAACCCGCAATCCCGGCAGGGCACCGCACGGATCGCGCTGTCCTATGCGCCCGACCTGCGCCCCGGCGGCTTTGCCAGCGTTGTGATCCGCAGTGGCACGGTGGTTGCGCCGCTGCTGCCCGAATCGGCGATCCTGTCGGATGAAAAGGGCAGCTATGTCTACGTCGTCGGCCCCGGCAACAAGGCGCAGCGCCGCAGCGTGACCATCGGCACCGTCAACGCCAGCGGTATCCCGATCGTCGCCGGACTTTCCGGCCAGGAACAGGTCGTGCTGCGTGCCGGCGGCTTCCTTGCACCGGGCGAAACCATCGTGCCCCGGCTGGTGAAATAGGGCCGGAACAGACCATGGGCCTGCGCAACATATCCGCCTGGTCGATCCGCAACCCGGTCGTCCCCATCGTGCTGTTCGCGGCGCTGATGCTGATGGGAATCGTCAGCTTCATGCGGATGGAGGTGCAGAACGATCCCGATATCGAATTCCCGATGGTATTCGTGATCGTTGCCCAGCCCGGTGCCGCGCCGACCGAAATCGAAACCCAGATCACCCAGCGCGTCGAAGCGGCGGTCCGGTCGATTTCCGGGGTGGTCTCGCTCAGCTCGACCGCCTCGGAAGGCAACAGCCAGACGATGGTCGAGTTCCAGATCGGCCATGACATCAACGCTGCCGTTGCCGAAGTGAAGAACGCGGTGGACCAGGCGCGCGGCGAATTGCCTGACGGCATTCTGGAGCCGCAGGTGTTCAAGGCGGAAACGTCGTCCGATCCCATCGCCTACTGGGCGGTTTCGGCAGACGACATGACGTTGGAGCAGTTGTCGTGGTTCATCGACGATTCGGTGGCCAAGCGGCTGCTGTCGCTGGACGGCATGGCCGAAGTGGCGCGCAATGGCGGCGTCAATCGCGAGATTGTCGTCACGCTCGACCCGGCGCGGATGCAGGCGATGGGAATCACTGCCGCGCAGGTCAACCTTGCCCTGCGCCAGGTCAACGTCAACGCGGCGGGCGGCAAGGCGGAAATCGCCGGATCGCGGCAGTCGGTGCGCGTGCTTGGCAATGCCCGCGACGCCTTCAGCCTGTCGCAGACCGACATCGGCATTGGCGCTGGCCGCTCGATCAAGCTGGCCGACATTGCCGATGTGCATGACAGTTTTGGCGAGATCACCTCGCTGGGCAAGATGGAAGGCAAGCCGGTCGTCACCTTCTCCATCGCCCGCGCACGCGGGGCGTCGGACGTCACCGTGTACGACAATGCGCTGGCCGAGATCCACAAAATCGAGAAGGAGCACCCGGGGCTCAGGTTCACCCAGCTGTTCACCTCGGTCGACTATACCAAGAACCAGTACGAATCCTCGATGGCTTCGATGGTCGAAGGCTCGATCTTGGCGGTCATCGTCGTGTTCTTCTTCCTGCGTGACTGGCGCGCCACGATGATTTCGGCAATCGCCATTCCGATGTCGGCGATCCCGACCTTCTGGTTCATGGACCTGCTCGGCTTCACTCTGAACAGCTTCTCGCTGCTTGCGCTCGGCCTGGTCGCGGGGGTGCTGGTCGACGATGCCATCGTCGAAATCGAAAATATCGTACGCCACATGCGCATGGGCAAGAGCGCCTATCAGGCCTCTATCGACGCGGCTGACGAAATCGGCCTGGCGGTGGTGGCAACCACCTTCTCGATCGTCGCGGTGTTCCTGCCGGTGGGCCTGATGCCGGGCGTTTCGGGCCAGTTCTTCAAGAACTTTGGCCTCACCGTGGTGGTTTCGGTGCTGATGAGCCTGGCCATCGCGCGCATGATCACGCCGATGGTCGCGGCCTATTTCCTCAAGACCCATGGTCATGCCGAACATGCCGGCGGTCCGTGGATGGATCGTTATCTCAAACTGCTGCGCTGGTCGCTCGATACACGCGCGGCCGACGCCTATCGGGCCGCTCGCCGCGACGCCGGTGGCCATCTGTCCTGGGGCAAGCGCATCGCCGCGCGGCTGCGCGATCACCGTGTGTGGATGGTCGGCGTGTTCTTCGCCGCGCTGATCCTCACCGGCGTGCTGTTCAAGGTGCTGCCAAGCGAATTCATGCCCAATACCAACAGCGATTTTGCCCAAGTGCGCATCGAGATGGTGCCGGGCACGACGCTGCGCCAGACCGAGCTGGTTGCTGATGAAGTCGCCCGCATCCTCGATGCCGACTCAGCAACCAAGACCGCCTATGCCCGCATCGGCGAAGGCAATGCGCGCATCTTCGTCACGCTGAAGAAGGATCGCGACAAGACCAGCCAGGAATTCGAACGCGGCCTCACCCCGCGCCTGCAGAAGATTCCCGATGCGCGGGTGACCTTCCAGTCGATGGGCCAGCAGGGCCCGGGGGGAATCGGCCGGCCGATCTCGGTCATGCTGTCCGGTTCGGACCCGGTGTTGCTGGAAAAGGCCGCGGCGCAGCTGGTCGAACAGATGAAGGGCATTCCCGACATCGTCGCGCCGCGCATCAATGCCGACATGCGCCGCCCTGAAGTGATCGTTCGGCCCCGGCTGGATCTCGCCGCCAGCCTCGGGGTCACCACTTCGGCGCTGAGCCAGGCGATCCGCATCGCCACCATCGGCGAGATTGACCAGAACGCGGCCAAGTTCTCGCTGGTGGACCGGCAGGTGCCGATCCGCGTGCGCATGCCGGTGGATGCCCGGCGCGACCTGTCGAACATCGCCAATCTGCCCGTGCCGACGGCCTCGGGTGGCACGGTGCCGCTGTCACGCGTTGCCGATATCTCGCTCGGCTCCGGGCCGATCAGCATCCAGCGCTACAACCAGAGCCGCCGCATCTTCGTCGGCGCCGATCTCGCCCCCGGCGTGGTCAAGGGCGATGCGATGGTCAAGGTCAACGCCTTGCCGATCATGAAGCACCTGCCCTCGGGCGTATCGAACACGCCGTTCGGTTCGGATCGCTGGCAGCAGGAAATGATCGACAGCCTGTCGCTGGCCGTGCCGGCGGGCATCCTGCTGGTGTTTTCGGTGCTGGTGCTGCTGTACCACCGCTTCATCTCGCCGCTGGTCAACATGGCCTCGCTGTTCCTGGCCCCGTTCGGCGGCCTCATCGCGCTGGCCATCACCGGCCAGTCGATCTCGATGTCGGTGTTCATCGGCGTGCTGATGCTGTTCGGCATCGTCGCCAAGAACTCGATCCTGCTGATCGATTTTGCCATCGAGGAGATGGCGCATGGGGCCAGCAAGTTCCGCGCGATCTACGAAGCCGGCCACAAGCGCGCCCAACCGATCGTGATGACCACCGTCGCCATGACCGCGGGGATGATTCCCACTGCCGTATCGCTTTCGGGTGACGGGGCATGGCGGGCACCGATGGGCACCACGGTGATCGGCGGGCTGATCCTGTCCACCGCGCTGACCCTGCTGATCGTGCCGGCAGGCTTCAGCCTAGCCGACGGTTTCGAAAAACGAATCGGCCCGCGCCTGCGCCGCTCGATCCTCACGTTCGAGCCTGAACACCGCGACCAGGCGACCGAACCGGGCGCGCGGGCACCTCTGCCCGCCGAGTGAGCGCCGCCGAACCCCTCACTGCTGCCGCGGCCGATCAGATGGATCGCGCCCGGCGCATGCGGCTGTTTGCCACCGGCCTGCTGGTCGTCATGGCGGCGCTGTTCCTGCTCGCGCGCCACTTTCTCGGCACCCACCCGGCCTGGGCCTGGGTGCTCGCCTTCAGCGAGGCTGCCATGGTCGGCGGACTGGCTGACTGGTTCGCGGTGACCGCGCTGTTTCGCCGGCCGCTGGGGCTGCCGATCCCGCACACCGCGATCATCCCGGAAAACAAGGACCGCATCGCCGATACCATGGCGGCGTTCCTGCGCGCCAATTTCCTGACGCCGCAAGTGGTCGCGCGGCGCTTGCGCGGCATGAACCTCGCGCAGGCGGCGGGCACTTTCCTCGCCGATCCGACGCGCGGCGGCGAAACGCGGCTGCGGCTGGGCGCGGCCAGCCTGTTTGCCGACATGCTGCAATCACTTGATCCCGAACAGCTCGGCGGTCTGGTCAAGCAGGGGCTGCGCAGCCAGCTGGAAAAGCTCGATGCCGCGCCGCTGCTCGGCCAGTTGCTCACCGCCGCGATTGCCGACAAGCGCCACCTGCCGCTGCTCGAATCAATCCTGCGCTGGACCGGGATGACGCTGGAGGACAACGAGCCGTTGATCCGCAGCATGATTCATGAGCGCGCCGGCTCGCTGGTGCGCTGGACCGGGCTGGACGAGCGGCTGGCCAACACCATCCTCGACGGGCTCTACAAGCTGCTCGCCGAATGCATCGTCGATCCGCAGCATCCGCTGCGCGGCAAGATCGAGGAAGGGCTGGAAACGCTGGCGCGCGATCTGGTGGACGATCCCGTGATGGCAGGTCGTGTGGCCCGGATGAAGCTGGAAGTGCTGGCCAATCCCGCCATGGGCCGCTGGCTGGACGCCATGTGGGAGCGCAGCCGCGCCGGACTGCTGCGCGCCGCGCGCGATCCGGACAATGCCCTGTCCGGCCATTTCGGCGCGAGTCTGGCGGAACTGGGCGGTGCCTTGCAGCGCGATGGCCGCCTGCAGACGATGGTCAACCGCTTCGCCCGCCGCACGCTGGTCGGCGTCGTCAGCCGCTATGGTGACCAGATCGTCCGGCTGGTTTCGGAAACGGTCAAGCGCTGGGATGCCGAAACCGTCACCCTGCGCATCGAAGGTGCCGTTGGGCGCGACCTGCAGTTCATCCGGATCAACGGCACCCTTGTGGGCGGCCTCGTCGGGGTAGCGCTGCACGGAATCGACCTGCTGCTGTAGGCTCCATCGCAAGAAAAGGCCCCGGGCGTTGCCGCCCGAGGCCTTTCATGTCCATTCCGGACGAAGCGGTTCAGAGCTTGCCGGTCAGTTCCGGCACGGCGCTGAACAAGTCCGCCACCAGGCCGATGTCGGCAACCTGGAAGATCGGCGCGTCTTCGTCCTTGTTGATCGCGATGATCGTCTTGGAGTCCTTCATGCCCGCCAGGTGCTGGATCGCGCCCGAGATGCCGACCGCGATGTAGACTTCCGGGGCGACGATCTTGCCGGTCTGGCCGACCTGGTAGTCGTTCGGCACATAGCCCGCGTCGACCGCCGCGCGGCTGGCACCGACGGCGGCGCCCAGCTTGTCGGCCAGCGGGAAGATTACCTGCTGGAAGGTGTCGGCATCCTTCAGCGCGCGGCCGCCCGAGACGATGATCTTGGCAGCGGTCAGCTCCGGACGCTCCGACTTGGCGATTTCCGCGCCGACGAAGCTGGAAAGGCCTGCATCCGCCGGGCCCGAGACGGCTTCGACCGTGCCCGAACCGCCGCTGGTTTCCGCCTTGGCAAAGGCGGTGCCGCGCACGGTGATCACCAGCTTGGCGTCAGTGCTTTCGACCGTGGCGATGGCATTGCCGGCATAGGTCGGGCGAGTGAAGGTCTTGCCGCCTTCGACCGAGAGAATGTCCGACAGCTGCATGACATCGAGCAGCGCCGCGACGCGCGGGGCGATGTTCTTGCCGTTGCTGGTGGCGGGCGCGACGAAGGCGTCATGGTGGCCCATGAGGTCCACGATCAGCGGCGCGACGTTCTCCGGCAGCGCGTTGGAATAGGCGGCGTTGTCGGCGAGGTGGACCTTGCCCACGCCAGCGATCTGCGCGGCCTGCTCGGCCACGGCGGCGCAGCCCGCGCCGGCGACCAGCAGGTGCACTTCACCGAGCTGCGAAGCGGCGGTGACGGCGGCGAGGGTGGCGTCCTTGACGGAAGCGTTGTCGTGTTCGACCCAGACGAGAGTTTTCATACCGAATTCCTTCCAAATCCCGTTCGCTTCGAGCGAAGTCGAGAAGCCTCGCGCCCGTGTCTCGACTTCGCTCGACACGAACGGAGGTGGGTGAGCGGGTTCAGGCTACGCCCATTTCCTTGAGCTTGGCGACCAGCGCATCGACGTCGGCAACCTTGATGCCGGCGCTGCGCACCGGCGGCTCGGCGACTTTCAGCGTCTTGAGCCGCGGCGCGGTGTCGACGCCGTAGTCTGCCGGTGCCTTGGTGGCGAGCGGCTTGGACTTGGCCTTCATGATGTTCGGCAGCGAGGCGTAGCGCGGCTCGTTGAGGCGCAGGTCGGTGGTGACCACGGCCGGCATGGCTAGCTTCACCGTTTCCAGACCGCCATCGACTTCGCGAGTGACCGTCACGCTGTCACCCTCGACCGTAACGGCGCTGGCGAAGGTGCCTTGCGGGCGACCGAGCAGCGCGGCGAGCATCTGGCCGGTCTGGTTCGAATCGTCGTCGATCGCCTGCTTGCCCAGAATCACCAGGCCCGGCGCTTCCTCGTCGGCGATGGCTTTCAGGATCTTGGCAACCGCGAGCGGTTCGACCTCATCGTCGGTCATCACCAGGATTGCCCGGTCAGCGCCCATGGCGAGCGCGGTGCGCAGGGTTTCCTGCGCCTTCTGCGGGCCGACGGACACCGCGACGATCTCGGTCGCCACGCCCTTTTCCTTCAGGCGGATCGCTTCCTCGACCGCGATTTCGTCGAACGGGTTCATCGACATCTTGACGTTCTGCAGATCGACACCCGTGCCATCCGCCTTGACGCGCGGTTTCACGTTGTAATCAATCACCCGCTTGACGGGCACCAGGATCTTCATCGCGAAAGGTCCTTCCTCAAAGGGCACGACCGAAATTTAGTCGCGCGATTAAATTGCTCGATTCGCCATTGCCGCAGACGCCAAAAACGTCAAGCCCCGCCGCGATACAATCGCTGGCGGGGCCCGATTGCGTACAGGCTTTCGGCAGGCTCAGCCCGCCACCTTCTTCACTTCGGCAACGATCTTGCGGGCGGCATCGCCCAAGTCACTAGCCGAAACGATAGGCAGGCCCGAACCTTCGAGGATCTGCTTGCCCAGTTCGACGTTGGTGCCTTCGAGACGCACCACCAGCGGCACCGAAAGGTTCACTTCCTTGGCTGCGGCAACGATGCCTTCGGCAATCGTATCGCATTTCATGATGCCGCCGAAGATGTTGACGAGGATGCCCTTCACCGCCGGATCGGCGAGAATGATCTTGAACGCCGCCGTCACCTTTTCGGTGGTGGCACCGCCGCCAACGTCGAGGAAGTTGGCCGGGAACATGCCGTTCAGCTTGATGATGTCCATCGTCGCCATGGCCAGGCCCGCGCCGTTGACCATGCAGCCGATGTCGCCATCGAGCTTGATGTAGGCGAGGTCATACTTGCTGGCTTCGATTTCCGCCGGGTCTTCCTCGGTCTCGTCGCGCAGGGCGAGCACGTCGGGGTGACGGTAGAGCGCGTTCGAATCGAAGCTCATCTTGGTGTCGAGCACCAGCAGCTTGCCATCGCATTCGGCCAGCGGGTTGATCTCAACCATCGCGCAGTCGAGCGCGAGGAAGGCGTCATAAAGCTGCTTGCCCAGCACCTGCGCCTGCTTGTTGAGATCGCCCTTCAGCTTGAGGCCGAAAGCCAGCGCGCGGCCGTGGTGCGGCATGAAGCCCTGCGCCGGGTCGATGGTGATGGTGACGATCTTTTCCGGGGTTTCGTGGGCCACGTCCTCGATGCTCATGCCGCCTTCGGTCGAGGCGATCATGGCGATGCGGCCAGTGGCGCGATCAACCAGCATCGACAGGTAGTATTCCTTGCCGATGTCGACCCCGTCGGTGATGTAGAGCCGGTTGACCTGCTTGCCGGCATCGCCGGTCTGGATCGTTACAAGCGTGTTGCCGAGCATGTCCTTGGCATGAGCCTCGACTTCCTCGATCGACTTGGCGAGGCGCACGCCGCCCTTGGCATCGGGGCCGAGTTCCTTGAACTTGCCCTTGCCGCGGCCGCCGGCGTGGATCTGCGCCTTCACGACATAGAGCGGCCCGGGAAGCTGCTTGGCGGCGGCGACCGCTTCTGCCACGGTCATGGCCGGAATGCCGTCCGGAATGCCGACGCCGAACTTCTTGAGCAGTTCCTTGGCCTGATATTCATGGATGTTCATGCCGCAAGTCCCTTCGTTGCGTCTGGCGGCGAGGGTGGCTACCCGCGCCATGTTGCGCTGCCGCATAGGCGAGCCATGGCGACTTGAAAAGTCCCCGAGGGGCGCGCAGAAGTAAAAATGTTCTCATGGTTTGCGAATGGTTCGCAGCAAGGAGCCTGCAGCGCCGATGATCGACCGCCAACGCCTGCAAGCCATCGTCCGCGAAGCGGGGCGCATGGCCCACGCCGCCTGGCCCGGCGACGGGCATGCGCTGGAAACCTGGGAGAAGTCCCCCGGCAACCCGGTCAGTGCGGCAGACCTGGCGGTGGACGATTTCCTGCGCCGCGAGTTGTCCGCGCTGCTGCCCGCCGCTGGCTGGCTGTCGGAGGAAACCGTCGATGCGCCCGAACGGCTGGACGGCAGCCTGATCTGGCTGGTCGATCCCATCGACGGCACCCGCGATTTCATCCGGGGCCGCAAGGGCTGGGCCGTCTCGGTCGCGCTGGTCAGTGCGGGCAGGCCGCTGTTCGGGCTGCTCGACGCCCCGGCGCGGGGTGAATTCTGGTATGGCGAAGCCGGGCAGGGCTCATGGCGCAATGGCCAGCGACTCGCCGCCTCTACGCGCGGCGATCTGGCAGGCGCGCGGGTGCCGGCCCACGTGCTGCCGCCGGTCGATGCCGATCTGGTCGCGGTGGACCAGCCCAATTCGATTGCCCTGCGCATGGCCATGGTCGCGGCGGACGAAGCGGACCTCGTCGCCACGCTGCGCTGGGGTTATGAATGGGACATCGGCGCCGCCGGCCTGATCGCGCGTGAGGCCGGCGCGGCGGTGACCGACGCCTTCGGCGGCCCGATCAACTACAACAAGCACGATCCGCGCGCCTTCGGGGTGCTGGTCTCCGCCCCGGCCATCCACGGCGCGGCGGTGGAACGACTGGCGGGACGGGCGAAGGAACTGGCGGGGTAGCGGGCCTTTTTCGTCACGAACGGATCGGGCGGGTCATGGATCGGGCACGGTGCCCCCATGTCCGAGCAGGCCGCCGCCGGACAAAACGAAAAGGGCCCGCCCTGCGGCGAGCCCTTCCCTGGTCACTGCGCTGTGCAGTGTTGCGCTTACTGGCCGCCGGACTTGGCGGCGGCGACGTCTTCCTGGGTCACCGGAACGATCTTGATTTCCACGCGGCGGTTCTTGGCGCGGCCTTCCGGGGTGTCGTTGCTGGCGATCGGGGTGGTTTCGCCGAAGCCCTGGCTGCGGATACGTGCCGCCGCAACGCCCTTGGAGGCGAGGTAGTTCGCCACGGTGCGCGCGCGGTTTTCGGACAGGGTCTGGTTGTAGGCGTCCGACCCGGTCGAATCGGTATGGCCGTAAACGTCGATCAGGCTGTTCGGATACTGGTTCATCGACTGGGCGATCTGGTCCAGCGTCGCGCGGAATTCCGGCTTGAGCGTGGCGCTGCCGACGTCGAAGGTAACGCCATCGGGCAGGTTGACGAGGATCGCCGAGCCATTGTCCGTCGGGGTGACGTCGATGCCGGAACCGGCGGTCTGCTCCTTCAGCTCCTTGATCTGCTTGTCCATCTGGTAGCCGACTGCCGCGCCGGCAACGCCGCCGATGCCAGCGCCGACGATGCGCCCGGTCTTGCCGCCGATCAGCCCGCCCAGCAGCGCGCCGGCCAGCACCCCGCCAGCCCCGCCGATGGCGGTACGCGAAACCTTGCGCTGCCCCGTGTTGGGATCGGTGACGCAGCCGGAAACGGCGACGAGCGAGAGCGCGGCGAAACTCGAGACGAGCCAGCGGGACTTGTTCTTCATGGCGACTTCTTCCCTTCAGTCATGAAAGCCAGTGTGTTCGACCGGAACGTGGTCCCGGCAAGATGAACGGAATGTGGCTTGTGTGTCGGTTAACGCGGGGGAAATTGCAAGGTTCCGTAAAACCGGCGAATTCAACGACGGTCTTCGCGCGGCAACACATATCTGCTAGCGGAGGCGGGTGAGCGCGTTTCCCTGGTCAGATGTAGTCGTCATTGCAGGGTTGATCCTGATCAACGGCCTGTTCTCGATGTCCGAGCTGGCAATCGTCTCTTCGCGTCCGGCGCGGTTGAAAATGGCGGCGGAGCGGGGCAGCAGCGGGGCCAGGGCAGCGCTGGCGCTGGCGGCGAACCCCGGCAAGTTCCTCTCCACCGTGCAGATCGGCATTACCCTGGTGGGCATCGTCGCCGGTGCCTATTCGGGCGCGAGCCTGGGCGGGCCGACGGCGGAACGGCTCGCCGCGCTGGGCGTGCCGGCGCGCTATGCCGACGATGCCGGTTTCGCGCTGGTGATCGCCCTGACCACCTATTTCAGCCTGGTCGTGGGCGAGCTGGTGCCCAAGCAGGTGGCGCTGCGCTCGGCCGAGCCGATCGCGATCCTCGCGGCGCGGCCCATGGCGATCGTTGCCCGGGTTACCGCGCCGCTGGTCTGGCTGCTTGACCGTTCCTCGCACCTGTCGCTCCGGCTGCTCGGGGTCAGGCAGAGCGATGAGAACACCGTCACCGCCGAAGAACTGCACATGCTGTTCGCCGAGGCGACCAAGTCGGGCGTGATCGAGGAGGAGGAACGCCAGATCATGTCGGGCATCATGCGGCTGGCGGATCGCCCGGTGCGCGAACTGATGACCCCGCGCACCGAGCTGGACGTGATCGACCGCCGCGCCGCCGAGGCAGACGTGCGCGCGATGCTCAAGGAAAGTCCGCATTCGCTGCTGCCAGTGGCCGACGGATCGCCCGACAATATTGTCGGCGTGGTCAAGGTGCGCGATGTTCAGGCGGTGCTGCTGGCGGGCAAGCGCCTGCAGATCGCCCGGCTGATGAAGAAGGCCGAAGTCATCCCCGATCAGCTCGACGCGATGGACGCGCTGCGCATCCTGCAGCAATCCGATGTCGCCATGGCGCTGGTCCATGACGAATACGGCCATCTGGAAGGCGTGGTCACCCCCGCCGACCTGCTTACCGCCATCGTCGGCAACTTCGTCAGCCATCAGGACGAAGGCGACGAGCCGATGATCGTGGTGCGCGAGGACGGCACCCTGCTGGTCGCCGGCAGCCTGCCCGCCGACGCCCTGGCCGAACGCATCGGCATCGACCTGCCCGACGCGCGCGAATATGCCACGGCGGCGGGATACGCGCTGTCGGTGCTCAAGCGGCTGCCCAAGGAGGGTGAGCATTTCACCGATCAGGGCTGGCGGTTCGAGGTGATCGACATGGACGGCCTCAAGATCGACAAGCTGCTGGCCAGCATGGTCACCCGAAACGAACCGGGGGAAACGCCTTAGGGTCGTTCCGTCAAACTCCCGCCTTCGCTCGACACGAACGGAGCCTTGGCAGTCGTGATGCGCCGCTCTAACTCTGCTCGACACGACGGGGGATGTTTGCCAATTGCAGGCCATGACCGCCTTCACGCTCCCCGGCTTCGATCTTCCCGCTTTCGTCCGCGCCACGCTGGACGAGGACCTTGGCCTTGGCCTGCCCGGCGGCGGCCACGATGTGACCAGCGAGAGCGTGATCCCGGCGGCAGCGCGCTTTGCTGGGGTGATGGACAGCCGGGATGCCATCGTCGTCTGCGGCTTGCCCATCGCCGAAGCGTTCTTCCGTGCGCTCGACCCCGCGATGGAGATCGAGTTGCTGCGTGCCGAGGGTGAACAGGTTCCCGCCGGGACCGACCTGATGCGCCTTTCGGGCAATGCCCGCGCCATGCTCACCGCCGAACGTTCGGCGCTCAACACCGTCCAGCACCTGTCCGGCATTGCCACGATGACCCGCGACTATGTCGATGCCATGGGCCCGGTGAAGGCGCGGCTGCTCGATACCCGCAAGACCATTCCCGGCCTGCGCCACCTGGAAAAGTACGCCACTCGCATGGGCGGAGCGCAGAACCACCGCATGGGGCTGTGGGATGCGGCGATGATCAAGGACAACCACGTTGCCGTGGCCGGCGGCGTTAGCGAAGCGGTGCGGCGCGCGAAAGCGGCAGGCGTGCAGGCGATCATCTGCGAGGTTGACCGCATCGACCAGATCGAACCGGCGCTGCACGCCGGGGCCAGCCACCTGCTGCTCGACAACATGGGGCCGGACCTGCTGCGCGAGGCCGTGGCGCTGGTGGCGGGGCGGGTGCCTTGCGAGGCCTCGGGCGGGGTGCGGCTTGATACCATCGCCGCCATCGCCGCGTCGGGCGTGGACTATGTCTCGGTCGGCCGCCTGACCCAGAGCGCACCGGCGGCGGACATCGGGCTGGACTTCACCCCGCTGTAGAGCCTGATGACAGACGGCGATTCCGGCGCTAAGGCGCGCCGCGATGGACCTGTTCCGCACCTTCCTGCTGCGCCACCGCGCCCTGGCCTTTTGCATGGTCCTGGCGGCGCTGTGCATGAAGCTGCTGGTGCCAACCGGCTACATGATCGGTCAGGGTACGCAGACCCTGACCGTTCTGATGTGCAACGATGCATCGGGCACGCAGGCGGTTCGGCAGATGGTTATCCCGTTCAAGGATAGCAGCGGCGATACGGGCCATGCGCAGGGCAAGGGCGAATGCCCCTATGCCTCGCTGGCGATGGCTTCTCTCACCGGTGCCGATCCGGCACTGCTGACGCTGGCGCTGGTCTACATTCTGGCGCTGGGCTTTGCGCCCGCCGCGATCCTCCCGCGCGCCCGCGAAAATCGCCTGCGCCCGCCGCTGCGCGGACCGCCAGCGCTGATCTGACCCAAGCCGGTCCCGGTGCGGGGCCCAGGCATCCCGACGCCCGCCGCACATTGCCGCCGCGCCTCCGCCCACAGCGCCGGAAGCCGGCTGCGCCCAGCGCGGCAGCGTCGTCCTCCCATTCCTGCGATCAGGAATCATTGCGATGAAAACCTCCATCCTCGCCATTGCGGCGACCTTGCTGGCCCATGCCCCGGCGCTGGCCGCCGAAGCAGACAATGACACTGCCGCTACTGCAGAAAGTGCTGATGGCACCACGATCCTGGTGGTCGGGCAAAAAGATGCGCCGATTACCGTGGTGCCACGCGGTCTGGCCATCTCGCTCGACAAGGAAAACTTCGATGCGATCAATGCGATCAACGTCGAGGACCTGATGAAGTACACGCCGAACTTCTTCGTCCGCAAACGCTTCGCCGGCGATGACAACGCGGTGGTTGCCATGCGCGGCACCAACACGGTGCAGAGCGCGCGGACGATTGTGATGGTCGATGGCTTCGTCGTCTCCAACTTCCTGGGCAACCGCTACGATTATCCGCCCAAGTGGAACGTGGTCGGCCCATCGGAGGTGCGCCAGTTCGACATCGTCTATGGCCCCTATTCGGCCCGCTATGGCGGCAATTCGATGGGCGGCGTGATCTCGGTGACGACGCAGGACCCCAAGGAAGGCCTCTCCGCCTCGGGCACGGTGCAGACCATGATCATGCCGTTCAGGGAATATGACTTCGACCGGACCTTCAGTGGCTACAGCGTCGAAGGCGCGATCGGCTACAGGCAGAAGGACGGACCGTGGAGCCTGCGCGCCAGCTTCCGGCACTTCGAGAATACCGGCCAGTCGATGACATACAACCTGCTGCAGAAGGCCACCGGCACCGCAACCACGACGGTGACCGGGGCCTTTGTCGATCCGCAGCTGATCCGCCCTGCCGGCCTGCCCGCCGCCGGGGTGACGGCGGTGTTCGGCGCGGCTTCGCCGGTCGATGTGCTGCAGGACCAGTTCCGCCTGCGGCTGGGCTATGAAACCACCGCCGGCTGGAAGATCGATGCCCTCGGCATGATCTGGAAAACGCGGCAGGATCTTTCGGAGCCGCAGAGCTGGCTGGTGAATGCCGCAACCGGCGTGCCGGTCTATCAGGGCAATGTCCTGCTGGGCGGCATCGCCTACAGTGCCTCGGGCCTGACCATGTCGCGGACCGAGCGGACCGAATACCTTGCCGGGCTTCGCCTCGCCGGGCCGCTCGCCGGCTGGGATGCGTCGCTCAACCTCTCGCGGTTCTGGATCGGCCGGCAGGATGCCCGCTCATCGAACGACTATGCGACCGGCGCGGCAGCGGGCGCGGGCAAGCAGACGCTGTCGGGCACGCCGGGGTGGTACACCGGGGCGCTCGTGCTGGAGCGGCGGCTGGGCGACCACAAGCTCGCCTTCGGTGCAGACGGCAACCTGTACGAGACCTCCGCCGATACCTGGAAGGTGGCCAACTGGAAAAGTGCTGCCAATCCGGTCTTCGGCAATGCCAGCTATGGCAAGACCAGCCTGTGGGGTCTGTGGCTGGAAGACGCGCTGGACCTTGGCGGCGATTTCGTGCTGTCGGGCGGTGTGCGCTACGATGCCTGGCACGCCTTCAAGGGCGGGCTCGCCAGCCTGGTCGGCACGGCGCGGGTCGATGCCCCCTTCGCGCGGCGCAGCGACCATTCGGTCAGCCCGAAGCTGAGCCTGCAGGGCAAGCTTGGTGGAGAGGTGGATTTCCAGATCAGCCTCGGTCTTGCCACTCGCTTCCCCACGGTGGGAGAGCTGTTCCAGGGCAGCCAGGACACGGCGGGCAACCTGATTGCAGCCAGCTTCAATCCCTACCTCCGGCCGGAAAAATCCACTGACGCCAGCCTGCTGCTGCGCCGCCAGTTCGGCCCGTTGCGGATGACCGCCAGCCTGTTTTTCCAGGATGTGAAGGACGCGGTCTACAGCTTCCAGGGGACCCTGCCTGACAACAGCCTGTTCAACGGCTACCAGAATGTCGACAAGGTGCGGCAATATGGCGCGGAACTGATCGTCGAGGGAATGGACCTGCTGGTTCGCGGGCTGGACTTCGATGGCAACATCGCCTGGATGAGCGCCAGAACGGTGCGCAACACCGCCGATCCACGCGCCGTGGGGGTACAGTTCCCGCGCATTCCGGCGTGGCGGGCGAACGGCAATATCCGCTATCGCATCACGCAGCCGCTGAAGTGGTCGCTCGGCTGGCGCTACGGATCGCGGCCCAACTCCGACCTGCTCGGGCTGCAGCGTGGCCGGGCCTATGGCTACCAGTCGGATTACTTCATCGTCGACAGCCGCCTGTCGTGGGACCTGACGCCGCAGGTGCAACTGAGCGCGGGGATCGACAACCTGCTGAACTTCAAGGCCTATGTCGCACACCCGTTGCCGCAGCGCACGTTCGTCGTCGACCTGAAGGCAAAACTGTGAAAGGCGCGGACATGGGACAGGGGGCAAGCGGCTTCTACCGGACAATCTGGCGCTGGCATTTCTATGCCGGGATGTTCGTGGTGCCGATGGTGTTCATACTCTCGCTCACCGGGGCGGTCTATCTGTTCAAGCCGCAGGTGGACCGCTGGGAGGAGCGGGCGTTCCACAATCTGGACACCCGGGGCGAGGTGTCTCCGGGCGAGCAGGTCAAGGCCGCGCTTGCCGTCTATCCGGGGGCACGGTTCCACACCTATCGTCTGCCGCAGGCACCGGGCGATGCGGTGCTGATCCACCTCGGGCTACCCGGCAACGGCAAGGCCATGCGCGATGTGTTCGTTTCCCCGCAGGGCAAGGTGGTGGGGGCGCTCGATCCCGACCGGCGAATCATGAAGATCGCCCATGACATCCACGGCCAGTTACTGCTGGGGCACCGGGGCAGCTGGCTGGTGGAGCTGGCGGCCAGCTGGGCCATCGTCATGATCGTTTCGGGGCTCTACCTGTGGTGGCCGCGCGGTCGCGGCATGGCGGGGGTGGTCTGGCCGCGCCTGAAGCTTGGCTCGCGCGCAGCCTGGCGCGACATGCACGCGGTAACCGGCTTCTGGGTGTCCGGTCTTGCGCTGGTGCTGCTGCTGACCGGGCTGCCCTGGGCCGATGTCTGGGGCAGCGCGTTCAAGGCGGTGCGCGGCGAGATGGGCTGGGTAAAGGGTGAGCAGGACTGGACCATCGGCGGCCGCGCACCGGGCGCTTCCGCCAGCGCAGACGAACATGCCGAGCACGATCACGCGGCGATGATGGCTGGGAACGAAGCCATGCCCGGCATGGATCACCCGGCGGCGATGCCGGGTCATGCGATGCACGGCATGCAGAGCGTCAGCCTTGCGCAGATCGTCGCCACGGCCAAGGGGGAGCACCTTGCCTTCCCGGTTCTGGTAACGCCGCCCGGCGCGCCGGGCCGGTTCGGGGCCAAGGGCGCTGCGAACTGGAGCGTTCGCTCAGACAGCCAGAATCGCCCGCTGCGCGTCACGATCACCTATGATCCGATGACCGGCCGCGAAATGTCCCGCAAGACCTTTGCCGATGGCCATCCGATCGACCGCGTGGTGGGCTACGGCGTGGCCTGGCACGAAGGGCAGCTGTGCGGCTGGATCAACCAGGCCATCGGCGTGGTCACCGCGCTGATGTTGGTCACGCTGTCGGTCACCGGCTTTGTCATGTGGCGGCGGCGCAAGCCGGACGACCGGCTGGGGGCACCGCCGCCGCCGCGCGCCAGCCGCCTGCGACCGCTGGTGCCGGTTATCGTGCTGCTGGCCGCGCTGCTGCCGATGCTGGCGATCTCGCTGCTCGCGCTTGCCGTGTTCGACCGGCTGATCCTGCCGCGCCTGCCCCGGCTGTCGCAATGGCTGGGTCTGCAACCGGCCTGATCGCGTCAGGAATTTGGCCCCGCACCATCAAATGCCGGGGTCAAACTCCTGACAGCCCGACGACAGTGGTTCAGCGGGACCGCAACCCTTGCGGCAGGCGTTGCGGGCCATGCCGCCATCGTCACCGCCGCCAACCGGGATGGCCCGATAACCGATCCCGCGTAGTGTCCTGATGCGCTCGTGCCCCAGTTTGCGCCGCAGCCGGGCCATTTGCACTTCGATGGCGTTGCCGGTCTTTTGTGCGTCGCCAACCCACAAGGCCTGCATGATCTGCTGCTTGGTGATGGTGTTTTCCGGTGCCAGCAGCAGCAGCCGAAGCAGCAGGAATTCGTTCCGCGTGAGGTTGAGACACACACCGCCAACCCATGCGCAGCGGGCCTTGAGATCCAGATCTATGTCGCCGAAAACGATGCGGTCGCTTGACATGCCCGCGGCCCGCCGGATCACTGCGCGCAGCCGCGCGGCGACCTCTTCGGAATGGATCGGCTTGATCAGAAAATCGTCCGCCCCCGCATCGAGGCTGGCGACGCGCTCGCGCCAGTCAGCCAGCGCAGACAGCACGATCAGCGGTTGCTCCATGCCGCCGCTGCGTAGCGGGGTAACCACGCTGGCCGGCGAATGCGCCAGGCCGCAATGATCGAGCAGCACGGCACTGACGCTGTCGCGCACCGGACTGTTCAGCGCTTCTGCTGCTGAACCCACTCGCGATGTCCGAAATCCGGCTCCGTCAAGCCGGGACGAGAGTATCCGCGCACCCTCGCAACCATCGTCTATCAGCAGCACCTGCATGCCGCACCCCCAAGCAAAAGATCGCGATGTAACCTTGTGCCCCAAGCGGTCCTTTGGCCGAAAGCGCTTCCAACGTCAAACAACGCCGAATTTTGTTTCAACATTTATCCCCATTTCATGCAGGAATTGCGTGGGGAGCACGCCGCCTGCACAAATGATGACGTCGTCATTGGCAATTTTCCGCAGTTCGCCTCCATGTGCGATGGTCACCGCCTGCGGTTCGATGGTGACGATGCGGCTTTGCAGCAGCTCTTCCACTCGCCCGGACGCGACGAATGCCGCCATGCTCTCGCGGTTGCGGGCGCGGGCGCGGGCATAGGATGCGCTGCGGTAGGAGAGGGTGACGTTCGTTCCCGGCTGCTCGGCCAGCCGCACCGCGGCTTCTAGCGCGCTGTCACCGCCGCCCACCACCAGCACGTTGCGCCCGGCATACTGTTCGGGGTCGATCAGCCGATAGACAACCTTCTGGAGCTCCTCGCCGGGCACGTCGAGCGTGCGCGGCGTGCCGCGACGACCGATGGCCAGCAGCACCGCCCGCGCCCGGTAGCGTCCGCGTGACGAGGTGATCTCGAACAGGTCGCCGCTGCGCTGGACCGCAGTGACCTGTTCCTCGAAATGCGGTTGCAGCCCGGTCCTGGCGAGAACGTCCTCCCAGAACGCCAGCAGCTTTTCCTTGCTGATCTCACCGAACTTGACCTTGCCGACCAGCGGCAAGGTCGCCGGTGCGGTCATCACCAGCTTGCCACGCGGAAAATGCGCGACCGTGCCGCCCAGGGTTGCCTGATCGATGGTGACGAACGACAGCTTGCGCTCGATGGCACCAAGGCTGGCGGCGATCCCTGCCGGGCCGCAGCCGACGATGACCACATCCAGCACCTCGGCCCCGCCACCACCGACCCGGCGCGCGTGCCTGGCAACGTGCTCGATGGCTTGTCGCCCTTGCTCGATGGCGTTCTTGATCAAGCCCATGCCGCCCAGTTCGCCGGCGATGAAGATGCCGGGGACGCTGGTTTCGAACTCCGGGCTGAGCAAGGGAATGTCCACACCGCGTGTCTCGCTGCCGAACACCAGGGTGATGGCATTGGTCGGACAGGCGGTGGCGCAGGCCCCGTGACCGACGCACATCGTCGGCTCGATCAGCGCCGCCTTGCCATCGATGATGCCCAGCACGGTCTTTTCCGGACAGGCGCGCGCGCAGGCGGCGCAGCCGAGGCAGCGGGCGGGATCGATGATCGGGTGCAGCGTGTTGGGCTCCATCAGCCCGGCTTCGATGTTCTCGTCAAGAATCGCCTGGGCGCGCCGTGAACGCCATTTGCCCGTGCCGACCCACAGCGCCCAGAGCGCGAGCAGTGGCAGCGCATAGACCAGCAGCAGGGTGTTCAGCGACATCACGCACCCGGTATGCCAAGTTCGCGCGCGGCGGCATTGACCTTGGCCAGACCCGCCGTGTCAGACGACAGCGCCTTGCGCGCGGTGACAAGATCGCCGTGCGCCTGCTCGCCCTGATGCAGCACCATGCGTGAACGCAGCAGCAGCACCCAGCGATCGACATCGGCCGGATTGGCCTTGAGCTTGTCAGCCAGGCCATTGACCATCTGATCGACCATGGCCTGCCGGTCGCTGGCGGGCAAGGCGCTGGCGGCCTGCATCGCGCCCGCCGGAATCGGCGGCGCGGAGACACCGGCGGTGGCGCTGGCCGGCCCGGTCAGCCGCGCCGATACATCGACGCCAAGCTTGCCCGATACGTCGGTGATCTGGCGGCGCAGATCGCTCTGCCAAGGCGCATCGGCCGGGCCGCTGTTGGCCAGCGCGATCCACTTCTCGAGCGCTTCCTTCTGCTGTCCGTGCTGTGCCTGCCACAGCGCGAGGAAATAGAGCGCGCGCGGGTCCTTGGGATCGAGCGCCACCGCGCGGTCGAACTCAGCCTTGGCCTCGGGCGTGACGGCGCCCTTGGCAACACCGGCAAGCGCCTCGCCGTAGCCCGAGTGGACCAGGGCAGCGTTGGGCAGCAGGGTCAGCGCGCGCTTGAACGGCGCGATGGCCAGTTCGGGGCGGTTGGTCATCAGATAGGACCAGCCGAGCATGCGGAAGCCTTCGCCGTCGTTGGGCTCCTTTTCCAGTCGCGCGGCGAGGCGATTGATCATGGTATCGACATCGTCGAGCGCCTTGCCGCTGGCCGCACCGCGCGGCATCGGTGCCGGTGCATCGGACGCGGCGGGGGCATCGGGGCTGCGCAGTGCCAAAACGGCGACCGCGACCGCAACCAGTCCGCCAGCACCGATCAGCAGCTTGCGTTGTATACCCGGAGCGGAGGACGGCGTGGTTTCAGGCGCGGCACCTTCCACCGAATCCGGTTGCGGTGCCGCCTCGCCCGGCTCGCGCGCCTGCCAGACGCGCATGGCAACGATGCCCAGCGCGATTCCGGCCAGCCCGGTCAGGAGGTATTGCAACATGTTCGACCCCATTTCTGCTTTCGTCCGGTGCCATGGCCCGGCAACGGTTGCCATGTCATTGACGCTTGCCCCTCGCACAGCCTGTTCCTGACGCGAACCTGTCAAATCGACGAAACAACGGTGTATCGCCCGTCAAAAGAGACGAACCGTGGCGAACTTTTCCCCGCTGCTGAAACCAAACGCTAAGCACAATCTGGCATCTGGCAGACGACATTCACCGCGAAGTAACCAAAGATCATGGCTTCAAGAGCAGAAAATGCCCCGTCGCTGCCGCAGCAATCGCGACTGTCCGCCAGCATGGTGGAGCGCATCGTCTCGCTGGCGGTGCTTGCCGCCGTCTGCGCCGCCATCGTGTTCGGCTGGCTGCACCGGCATGACGCGTGGATCGATCCCTCGCACGGCTTCGGTTATGCACTGGGCATCATCGGCGGATCGCTGATGCTGATCCTGCTGGCCTATCCGGTGCGCAAGCGCGTGCGCCCGGCGACCCGCGCCTACGGCACCATCGGTTTCTGGTTTCGCCTGCACATGTTTCTGGGACTGGTCGGTCCGCTGGCGATCCTCTATCATTCGCGCTTCACCTGGGGGGCGCTCAACAGCGCCTTCGCGCTCGGTTCGATGATCGTGGTCGCGTCCAGCGGTCTGGTCGGGCGGTTCTTCTATTCGCGGGTGCATCGCGGCTATTCGGGCCGCAAGCTGGAAATGCGCGCGCTCAAGCGCGAGATGGACGAAAAGCTTGCCGCGATGGAATCGCGCGGCTTTTCGCGCGAGGCCCTGCTCCGCGAGATCCAGCCGTTCGAGGATCGCGCCGTGGCGGCGGGCAGCAATTTCTGGAGCAGCGCCGGTGCCGTGGTCGGTCTCGGCATCGAGACACGGCGCGCCAAGGCCCGGTTGCACAAAGCCCTGCCCGGCAACGCCGACCGGCGCACCGCCCGCCTGCGCGACCTGATCGACGAATATTTCGAAGCCGTGCGCCGCGCCGCCGAGTTCGCCTTCTATGACCGGTTGCTGCGCCTGTGGCACCTGCTGCACCTGCCGCTGTTCGTGCTGCTGGTCGCCGCCGCCGTCCTCCACATCGTAGCGGTGCACATGTACTGATGCGGCAATGGGCGCGCCTGCTGTGGATGCTGGCCATCCTGCTGGCCACGCCGGTCTGCGCCCAGTCGATTGTCGAGCGGCTGATCACGCCGGGGCCGCTGAGCAACGTGCATGCCCGGCTGGAAAGCAGCTGCGATTCCTGCCACTCGTCATTCCGCAAGGAAGCGCAGAACGCCAAATGCAATGCCTGCCATCGCGGTGTGGCGGCAGACATCGCCGGTGGCACCCACTTCCACGGACGCTTCGGCCCGGCGCGCGGCGGTGCCTGCAAGAGCTGCCACAGTGACCACAAGGGGCGCGGGTTTGCGCTGATCCAGCTCAACCGCGCCAGCTTCAACCACGCCTTTACCGATTTCCCGCTGACCGGCGCGCATGCCCGGGCGACTTGTGCCGGGTGCCATGGCAACAGCCATGACTATCGCGGGGTGCCGCGCGACTGCGCTTCGTGCCACGCCCGCAAGGACCCGCATCGCGGCCAGCTGGGCCGGGCCTGCCAGAACTGTCACACCACGACCGCGTGGAAACCGATCCAGGGCTTCAACCACGCCAGCACCGGCTTCGGCCTGACCGGGGCGCACCGCAGCCTCGGCTGCCTGTCATGCCATGCCGGGCAACGCTGGAAGGGACTGGGGACCGGCTGCGCCGCCTGCCACGCCAAGGACGATGCCCACCACGGCAGCCGCGGCAGCAACTGCGCGCAGTGTCATTCCACCGCCAGCTGGGGTTCCGCCACTTTCGACCATGCCAGCACCGGCTTCCCGCTCAACGGCGGCCATGCCGAGGCAGCCTGCGCCAGCTGCCACGGCGCGGGCAATGCCAACAAGCATCCCGCGCGCAGCTGCTTCGCCTGCCACGCCCGCGACGATGTCCACAAGGGCCAGAACGGCACCGATTGCGCATCGTGCCACACGTCACGCGGCTGGAAACAGACCAGTTTCGATCATGACCGGATGACTGACTTCCCGCTCAAGGGCGCGCATCGGACCGCATTCTGCGAGGGCTGCCACGTGCAGCCGCCCAAGGTCGCCAAGCCGCCGGTCACCTGCATCGGTTGCCATGCCGCGGATGACAAGCACAAGGGCGACAACGGCACCGACTGCGCGCGGTGCCACACCGAATCGGCGTGGAAATCGGTCAACTTCAACCACGACACCATGACCCGCTTCCCGCTGCAGGGTGCCCATGCCCGCGCCAAGTGCGAAGCCTGCCACACCGCGCCGGGGCAGAAGACGCGCCTCGCGGTGGAATGCGCGTCGTGCCACGCCAAGGACGATGTTCATGCCGGCAAGCTGGGCCGCGATTGCGCCCGTTGCCACAGCAGCGCCGCCTGGGCCGGTCAGGTGCGCTTCGACCACGATCTCGGGCGCTTCCCGCTGACTGGCAAGCACCGCGCGCTGCAGTGTGCCGGGTGCCATGCCGACAAGACCTTCGCCTCGAAAGGTGTCGCCTGCCAGGATTGCCACGCCGACAAGCACCACGCCGGCACGCTGGGAAGCCCATCGCAATGCCGCAGCTGCCACAACGCGACCGACTGGCGCAGCTGGTCGTTCGATCATGACAAGGCCACTCGCTTCGCGCTGACCGGCAAGCACCAGGGGCTGATCTGCTCTGCCTGCCACACCCGTGCGGGCGATCCGGCGCGGCTCGGCACCCGCTGCATCGACTGCCATCGCCGCGACGACAGCCATCGCGGCGGCTTCGGCGAAGACTGCGAACGGTGCCACGTCACCAGCGGGTTTCGCGAGATCCTGATGAACAGCTCTCGTTGAGCTGATTAACGTCAAGCTGACAGCAAACTTACAAGTCGCCGAATATTCCGGTGAACTGAGTCTGGTCAGCGATAGTCCGATCCAGCCTGTTTACCAGAACTGTTCGTTCTCTGCTTAAGGTTCTCCAGCAGACCGGGGCGGGTCGTTGGGATTTGCCAAGTCTGGCAGAGAGGGTTCAGTTGTTGTTCGGGAAGCGTCTGTGGACGATCCTGTCAGTCTTGTTGGCGCTGCTGATTGCGGCGGTGCCTGCTGGCGCGCGCGACAATGTTCCCGGCCCCGGCTTCGATCATTTCCGCACCGGCTTCCCGCTCACCGGTGCCCATGCGGCTGTCCGCTGCGAATCGTGCCACAATGGCGGGGTTTTCATCGGCACGCCGAAGGAATGCTCCAGCTGCCACAACTCCATTCGCGCCGATGGCAAGCCCGCCAACCACGTGCGCACCCAGGCGCAATGCGATACCTGCCATTCCACCAAGCAATGGAGCATCGTCCGCTTCGACCATTCGGGGGTAAGCGCCAGTTGCAAGAGTTGCCATGATGGCGTGCAGTCCGCCGGCAAGCCGGCGGGCCATATCTCGACGGCGCAGGATTGTTCCGCCTGCCACAGCACCGGCACCTGGGCTTCGGTCCATTTCGATCACAGCGGCGTTTCGGGCAGCTGCGCCAGTTGCCACAACGGCAGCAAGGCGACCGGCAAGGGATCGTCTCACTTGCCGACCACGCAGGATTGCGGCTCATGCCACAGCACCCAGACCTGGGCCGGCGCGCGCTTCGATCACTCGGGCACCTCGGGCAACTGCGCCGCGTGCCACAACGGCACCACCGCGCGCGGCAAGTCGGCCACCCACCTCGCCACGAGCAACGCCTGCGAGGATTGCCACCGCACGTCGGCGTGGAGCCCGGCGACCTTCAACCATGCCGATACCAGCGCGGCCTGCTCCAGCTGCCACAACGGGACCAAGGCTACCGGCAAGCCCGCGAAGCATATCCCGACCGCCGCCGAATGCAGCGATTGCCACAGGTCCAACGCCTGGACGCCAGCCACCTTCAGCCATGCCAGCGTCACCGGCAACTGCGCATCGTGTCACAACGGGACTAGCGCCACCGGCAAGGACACCGGCCATATCGCGACGAACAACGCTTGCGAGGATTGCCATACCAGCACCGCCTGGAGCCCGGCCAAGGCGGTCAACCACAACGATGTGATCGGCACCTGTTCCAGTTGCCACAATGGCACCAAGGCCGCCGGCAAACCCGCCGCCCATATCCAGACGGCGCTGGAATGCAGCTCCTGCCACAAGACCACGGCATGGACTCCCGCAACGTTCAGCCACGCCAATGCCACCGGCAGCTGCGCGAGTTGCCACAACGGCACCAATGCCGTCGGCAAGACCGCGACCCACCTGTCAACCAATAACACCTGCGAGGACTGCCATACCACCACGGCATGGGCCCCGGCCAAAGCGGTCAACCACAACGACGTGGTCGGCACTTGCGCAAGCTGCCACAATGGCACCAAGGCTACCGGCAAGCCGGCCAATCACATCGCCACCTCGGCGGCTTGCAGCGACTGCCACAAGACGACCGCATGGACACCCGCAACGTTCAACCACGCCAGCGTGACTGGTACTTGCTCATCATGCCACAACGGGACGAACGCGACCGGCAAGTCGGCGACGCACATCTCGACGAACAACACTTGCGAGGATTGCCACACCAGCGCCGCGTGGAGCCCGGTCAAGACGGTCAATCACAACGACGTGATCGGCACCTGCGCGAGCTGCCACAACGGCACCAAGGCCACCGGCAAACCGGCCAACCACATCGCCACCTCGGCAGCGTGCAGCGACTGCCACAAGACCACCGCCTGGACACCCGCAACGTTCAGCCACGCCAGCGTGACCGGTACTTGCTCATCCTGCCACAACGGGACGAACGCGACCGGCAAGTCGGCGACGCACATCTCGACGAACAACACTTGCGAGGATTGCCACACCAGCGCCGCGTGGAGCCCGGTCAAGACGGTCAATCACAACGACGTGATCGGGACTTGTGCCAGCTGCCACAATGGCACGAAGGCCACCGGCAAACCTGCCACTCATATCGCGACCTCGGCAGCCTGCAGCGATTGCCACAAGACGACCGCGTGGACGCCAGCCAACTTCAGCCATGCCAGCGTGACGGGTACCTGTTCGTCCTGCCACAACGGGACGAACGCCACTGGCAAGTCGGCGACGCACATCTCGACCAACAACACCTGCGAGGATTGCCACACCACCACGGCATGGGCACCGGCCAAGACGGTCAATCACAACGACGTGATCGGCACCTGCGCCAGCTGCCACAACGGCACCAAGGCCACCGGTAAACCCGCCACCCACATCGCCACCTCGGCAGACTGCAGCGACTGCCACCGGACCACCGCGTGGACGCCGGCCAACTTCAGCCATGCCAGCATTATGGGCACCTGTTCGTCCTGCCACAATGGCACCAACGCGACCGGCAAGAATGCCACGCACCTGTCGACGACCAATACCTGCGAGGACTGCCATACGACGGTCGCCTGGGCACCGGCGAAGACGTTCAACCATGCCGATGCCATCGGCACCTGCGCCAGTTGCCACAACGGCACCAAGGCCCCCGGCAAGCCGGCCAGCCACATCCGCAGCACCGATTCATGCGATTTCTGCCACGTCACCACCAACTGGACGAGCGTGAACGTCGATCATACCCAGGTTCTGGGCACCTGCAGCAGCTGCCACAATGGCTCCATCGCCACCGGCAAGCCCGCGACGCACATTCCCACCACCGCCGAATGCAGCGATTGCCACAAGACCACGGCATGGACCCCGGCGACGTTCAGCCACACTGGCGTGACCACCAATTGCTCGTCCTGCCACAACGGCACCACCGCTACGGGCAAGTCGGCGACGCACATCTCGACCAACAACCTGTGCCAGGACTGCCACTCGACGAAGGTCTGGAACCCGGCAACCCGGGTCAACCACAACGACGTCATCGGCACCTGCGTCAGCTGCCACAACGGCACCATCGCCATCGGCAAGCCGCGCGATCACCCGCGCACGTCGGACGACTGCGCGAGCTGCCACACCACCAGAACCTTCAGCAAATAAGACTGCGCTTGGCCCAGGGGAACGAGTTTGACTAATACCTACACCCGCGCCGGAACCTCGCTCGTGGCGCTCGCCGCCGCGCTGGGCACCGGCTTGGCGCTGCCCGAGGTCGCCTTTGGCCAGACCGTGGCCGACCGCGCCCTTTCCGACCTCAGGGCCGACACTGTCGGCGGCTGCACCACGCTGACGATCAACTTCAACATCCGCGTGCAGTTGCTCAGCCACTTTCCCGAACGCTCGGGCCGCGAACTGCACGTGCGCGTGCTGCCGCTCGATGCGGGCGCGGTGACCAAGATCCGCGATTCGCTGCGCACGCCTTCGAGCGCTCCCGAATTGCGCTCGGTCGAGTACGAAGGTGACAACTCGGGCGGCCCGGTGCTGTCGCTGTTCTTCACGCACGACATGCAGTTCGCGGTCAACGCCGGCAACCAGCCGACGCAGCTGACGATCCAACTCAGCGAGCCGGGCGCCAGCCAGTGCGCCGCGTCCGTCGAAGGTGCCGAGGCAGCCCCGGTCATGCCCGCGCCGCCGCCGGTCGTGCCCGCCACCGAAGAGAGCGCCCAAACCCCGTCACCGGCCCCGGTGCCCGCTGCCGCCGTGGCCCCGGCCGGGCTCTATGTGGTCAACGTCGAATCCTCCCCCAACGCCCTGGCCGAACCCACCCCGGCGCAGAGGCAGGCGCTGGGCAATCTCGTTACCTACGATACCCAGTTCGAGAAGGGCGCGCAGGTGTGGCACCGGCGGCGCGCGGGCTTCTTCCCCACGCACGAGGCTGCCGACGCGGCGCGCAAGCAGTTGCTGGCGGTATTCCCCACGGCCTGGGTGGCCAAGGCCACTGCCGATGAACGGACGCAGGGCCTTGCCGCGCGGGGCGACAGTTCTGGCGCGCCAGTGATTACACCCCCGGCCTCGACCGGCACGGTCGCCACCGATGCAGACAAGGCCGAGACCGCGCGGCTGATCGGCGATGCCGAACAGTCGATCCGCGATGCCAATCTTGATCGCGCCATCCAGCTCCTGACCAACGCTGCCGCCCGGCCCGAGAATGAGAACACGCCGCGCGCGGTGGAATTGCTGGGGCTCACGCGCGAGCGCAAGGGCCAGGCCGCCCATGCCCGCGCCGACTATGAAGACTACCTGCGCCGCTATCCTTCCGGCGAAGGCGCGGACCGGGTGCGCGAGCGGCTCGCGGCGCTGAACGCTTCTTCCGGCACGCCGTCCGCCACGCAATTGCGCGCCGCCAGCGGCGGCAGCGTCACCGCCCGGGACTGGACCTGGGGGGCGCGCGGCAGCTTTTCGCAGTTCTATTTCCGCGATCAGGGCCGCACCAGCACGCTGACCACCAATTCGACGCTGGGCAACGAGGTCGACAATTCGGTCAACGTCAACCAGCTGCTGACCTCGGCCGACGTGACAATCACCGGCGGCAATGATCGCCGCCAGTTGCAGCTGCGCGCTGCCGGTTCCTATACCAAGAACTTCGGCACCAGCGCCTCCATCCTCACCACCAACAACGGTAATGAGCAGCGCATTTTCCGCTCGCGCCCCGGCGGCGGCATCAAGGCGCTTACCGCGCTTTACATCGATTACTCGGACAGCGACCTCAACTCCTCGCTGCGTATCGGTCGCCAGACCCGCAACTCCGCTGGCGTGCTGGGCCGGTTCGACGGTGCGCTGGTAGGCTTCCAGGCCAATCCCAAGCTGCGCTTCAACGCAGTCGCGGGGTTTCCTGTGCTGTCGTCGCACCAGATGAGCGTCCTCACCGAACGGCCATTCTATGGGCTGAGCGTCGATCTTGGCAACAAGCGCAGTCCGTTGCAGACCAGTTTCTACTGGTTCGACCAGCACGCCAAGGGTGGCTTCGTCGATCGCCGCTCGGTGGGTTTCGAGGCGCGCTATCTCAAGAAGCGCTTCAACGCCTATACGATGATCGACTATGACGTGAAGTTCAAGCGGCTCAACCTCGGGCTGCTGTCGCTCAACTACAACTGGCCGGACGGATCGAGCCTGGGGCTGACCGCAGACTATCGCCAGTCGCCGCTGCTCACCACCACCAATGCGCTGATCGGCCAGAGCGACGTGGTCAACAACCTGCCGATCTTCACGCTGGACGGCCTGCGTCCGTTCTTTACCGACCCGCAGATCTACCAACTGGCGAAAGACCGCACGCTCACCGCCAAGTCGGTCACCGTGACCTATTCGCGCCCGTTGACCAGCAAGCTGCAGGTCAGCGCCGATTTCAACCTCACCGATACCGGCGGCACGCCGGGCACCCCGGCCAGTTCCGGCACTTTCGCGGTTGGCGGGCTGCCCGAAACCGGCAAGGAATACTATTACGGGGTGCAGCTCATCGGATCGGGGATGATCTGGAGCAACGACATCTACATCCTCTCCGGTCGCTATGCGAACACCGCCAATGCCCGCATCTATACGGCGGATTTCAACGCGCGCGTGCCGATCACCTCCAAGTTCCGGCTCAGCCCGCGCCTGCGCTATGGCTACCGTGACAACAAGTTGACGCCTGCGACTCCGGTGCCCGGCACCTTCCGCCAGTTCCAGCCGACCCTGCGCATGAACTACTATCCGCTCAAGCATTCCGAATTCGAAGTGGAATTCGGTGGCAATTTCACCAGCGAAAGCGTCTACAACGGGACCTCGTGGGATCGGGTGAAGGAACGCGGCTGGGTGCTTACCGCCGGGTACCGGCTCGATTTCTGAAAACCGGAATGATGCAAAAGGATAACCGCGTCGCATGATCGCCGAAGCCGGACTTGCCGCACTGTGGCTGGCGGCAGCCATGGCGCTGTTCCAGCTGGCGCTTGGCGCTCTGGCGCTGGGGCGCGGACGGCAATCGCTGGGCAGCGCCATGGTGCCGGTAACCCTGGTCCAGGCCGCGCTGGTCAGCATCGCCATGGCCTGCCTGATCGCCGTGTTCGCCCGGTCGGACATGTCGGTGCTGCTGGTTGCTTCCAGCAGCAACCCGGCCATGCCCATGCTTTACAAGGTGGCGGGAAGCTGGGGGAACCACGAAGGCTCGATGCTGCTGTGGGTGACGATCCTGGGGATCGCGGGCGCGACCATCGCGCTGTTTGAAAGCAAGCTGCGCGCCGATACCAAGCTGGCGACACTCGCCGCCCAGGGCGCGATCGCGCTGGGCTTCTATGCCTTCCTGCTGTTCTCCTCGAACCCCTTCGCGCGGCTGACCGACATGGTCGAACCGCAAGGGCTCAACCCGCTGCTGCAGGATCCCGGCCTCGCCTTCCACCCGCCGACGCTTTACGCCGGTTATGTCGGCATGTCGGCGGCCTTTTCCTTCGCGGTTGGGGCGCTGGTCACCCGTAACGTCGGTTCCGACTTCGCCGGGGCCATGCGGCCGTGGATCCTGGGGGCGTGGATATTCCTGACGGTGGGCATCACCGCCGGCTCCTACTGGGCCTATTACACGCTGGGCTGGGGCGGCTGGTGGTTCTGGGACCCGGTGGAGAACGCGTCGCTGATGCCGTGGCTCGCCGCTACCGCGCTGCTCCATTCGGTCACCGTGCTGGCAACGCGTGACGGCCTGCGCGCCTGGACAGTGATGCTGGCGGTGCTGGCCTTCTCGATGTCGATGGTCGGCACTTTCCTGGTGCGCTCGGGCATTCTCACCAGCGTCCACAGCTTTGCCGTCGATCCCCGGCGCGGCATCTTCATCCTCGCGCTTCTGGCAATCTACATCGGCGGAGCGCTGGCGCTGTTCGCCGCGCGCATCGGCACCGTCACCGAGGGCAACCGCTTCGACATGGTCAGCCGCGAGGCCGCGCTGGTGGTCAACAACCTGATCCTGACGGTCATCCTGGTCGTGGTCATGGCCGGCACGCTCTACCCGTTGATCCTCGAAGCGACGACAGGGGCGAAGATTTCGGTCGGCGCGCCTTATTTCAACAGCGTTGCCGGGCCGCTGGCGCTGATCCTGCTGGTCCTGCTCGCCGCCGGGCCGCTGCTGCGCTGGCGGGCCGACCTGCCAAAGCTGGTGGTCGAGCGGATGGCCCCGGCGCTGTTCGCCGGTGCTGCCGCGCTGTTGCTGCTGGCGATATTCGGCGGGCGCATCGGCGTCCTGCCGCTGCTCGGGCTGGTGGTGGCCGCGCTGGTCGCGGTGGCCAGCCTTGCGCCGCTGTGGAAGCGCAACCTGAAGCGCACGCCGCTGTTCACCTATGGCATGGTGCTGGCGCATCTGGGCTGCGCGGTGAGCATTGCCGGCATGGCCTGCGATGCTGCCTTCACGCGCGAGAACATGGTCTCGATGGCCGCGAATGACACGCGCGAGGTCGGCCCCTTCGCGGTGACGCTGCTGGGCGTGCGCGAGCGACCGGGGCCGAATTACCAGGCGCTGGAAGCGGTGCTGTCGGTCAGCCGGAACGGTGGTGCGCCGTTCCCGATGATGCCACAACTCCACCAGTTCTCCGATCCGCAGATGACCACCAACGAAGCGGCGATCGATACCTTCATCGACGGCCAGCTCTACCTGACCCTTGGCGAAGACAGTGACGGCACCCATTTCCTGCTGCGCATGTGGTGGAAGCCGTTCATTACCCTGATCTGGATCGGCGGCGCGCTGATCGCGGCGGGCGGCGGGCTGTCGCTGCTCGGGCGGGTGCGGCGCGATGTGTGGAACAATCGCTGGCCCTGGCAGAAAGCGGGCGGGCGGAAAGCCGATCCCGCACCGGAGGGCGCGGCATGACCCGCAAGCTGATCCTGTGGCTGCCCTTCGCGCTGATTGCCTTGCTGTTCCTGGCATTCTTCGCCGGGCTGATGCGACCGGACGATCACGTCATCGCCTCGCAGATGGTCGGCAAGCCGCTGCCCGAATTCGTCGCCGGTCCGGCCATGCCGGGCCAGCCCGGTGCCGCCACCGCCGATTTCAGCGATGGCAAGCCGCGGCTGCTCAACGTGTTCGCCAGCTGGTGCGTACCCTGCGTGCAGGAAATCCCTATGCTGCTGCGGTTGCGGGCCAAAGGTGCGGAGATCGACGGTATCGCCATCCACGATTCGAGCGCCGAGCTCGAAAAGTTCCTCGCTGCCAATGGCAATCCCTATACCCGCATCGGGCTGGACGAAGGCGGCAAGGCGCAGATGGCGTTCGGATCGGCCGGGGTGCCGGAAACCTTCGTCGTCGATGGCACCGGCAAGATCCTCTACCAGCACATCGGCGTGGTGACCGAGGAAGACATGCCCAAGCTGCTGGCCATGCTGGGAGTGAAGCCATGAAGGCGCTGTCCGCCGCGCTGCTGTTGCTGATCGCCGTGCCGGTCACCGCGCAGGCGCAGGACTATGCCGAAGTCTCGCTCGCCGATCCCGCCAAGGAAGCGCAGGCGGTGGCGCTGATGGATTCGATCCGCTGCGTGGTCTGCCAGGGGCAGCCGATCTCGGGCAGCAATGCCGATCTGGCTGGCGACATGCGCCGCATGATCCGTGAACGCATCGCCGCCGGTGAAAGCCCGGAGCAGGTTCGCACCTGGCTTGTCAGCAAATATGGTGACTGGGTAACGTTCAAGCCCGAGGTCAAGAGCGAGACGATGCCGCTCTGGCTGCTGCCACTGCTGGCGCTGACAGGTGGCGGCTGGCTGGTGGCTCGGCGGTTGAAAGGCAGGAAGGCTTGATGGGCTGGATGTTTGCGATCGGCTTTGCCGCATTGGCCTTTGCCGGCCTCTATTTCAGCGGTCGCTGCTCGCGGCAGGCACTGGAGATTGCGGGGGCGGCGCTGCTGGTCGGCCTCGCCGGATATGGCTGGCAGGGCAGTCCCGACCTGCCCGGCAACCCGGTTGCGGCCACCCCGCCATCGGCCCAGGCCCCGACCGGACAATAGGAGCACCATTGCCATGTTCCTCTACGACAAGATTTTCGACGCGGCGATTGACCGGCTGCATTCGGAAGGGCGCTACCGGGTGTTCATCGACATCC
>JAGWTB010000100.1 GCA_028869175.1 Sphingomonadales bacterium | reverse complement strand
GGCGAATCCCATTCCATCTGGCGCTTCTCGCCCGGCGGGGTCTTGCGCCAGATGGCGAAATCGGCGGGGTGACGCTTGCCGTCCACCGCCTCGATCCGGCCTTCGCCCTCGTCAGTCGCGGCGCGCGCCAGCCGCCCATAGTCGGCCACTGTCGAGACGTCGAAATAGAGCCCGCTTTCAAGCTCGTAGCAGTGCTTGTCGGCAATGCCCTTCGCAAATTCGATCATCTGCGGCACGTAATCGGTGGCAATGGTCCAGCGGGCCGGCTGCCGGATGTTGAGCGCCTGCACATCGGCCCAGTAGGCCTGCTTGTAATGCTCGGCGATTTGCCAGATCGACTGGCCGGAACCCACCGCCATCTTCTCCATCTTGTCCTCGCCGGCATCGGCGTCGTCGGTCAGGTGGCCGACATCGGTGATGTTAATGACGTGGGTGAGCTTGTAGCCCTTGAAACTCAGCGTCCGTCCCAGAATATCGGCAAACACATAGGCGCGCATGTTGCCGATGTGCGGATAGTTGTAGACCGTAGGCCCGCACGAATAGACCCGCGCCTCGCCTTCGTGGACAGGCTGGAACGGCTCAAGCTGGCGGGTGAGGCTGTTGAACAGCATCAGGGGATTGGGCTGGGTCATGACGCGGGCGGCTTAACCCGCCGTGCGCTGGCGTCAAGTGAGGGGTGCGGCGGGGCGGCGAGCATAGCGCGCGCCCCGCCATGGATTGGTTCAGGGCTTGGGCGCAGCGCTGGCCGAAGCGGAAGTGCTGCCACCCTGCGCGGCGAGGGCGGCAGCAACCTCTGCAGGGCGCAGCGCCCCTGGCCCCGGGCCCATGTCGTCAGCGTCGACGAGCCGGTCGGTGCTCGACTTGGCGAATTCCCCTTCGGTTGACGGCCGCAGGTCTGGCCGTCCAGCCATGATGCCCATCTTGATCTTGCACACCGCGTACTGGGTCTCGTCGGATTCAACCTCCAGCGCCAGCACATCGCGCGCCTCGCTCTTCACTGTGTATTCGTGCCGGCCCGGGTCGGTGACGAGGATGAAATAGCGCCCAGCGCCCAGTGAGCTGATTTTCTGCCCGTGTTCGTTCACCGCACAGCCCATTGCCGCGCCCATTATCGTGCCGGTGCGAAAGAACACAATCTGGCCCTTGCCGGGCGGCGGGGCGGGAATTCGGACGACAGGCTTGTCTGCTGCCAGCGTCGGCTGGGCGGCAAGACTCATTCCCGATGCCAGCGTTGCGGCGGCCAGGATGCGAAGCGTGGATTTCATGGTGGTCATTCCCCTCCGTTGGTTGGCGAGTTGGTCGCGCCTGCTGATGGCGGTGGCGCGGCAGTTTCGGTTGCGGCGCGGCAGGCCGGATCAAGTGCGAAGACGGTAGCGGTCTTGGCATTAGCCAGAGTGCCTGCAGGCATTTCGATGTTTTTGCCGGTAATAGCGAAACCCAGCAGGCCAATCGGTGTGCCAGATCCAGCGGCAGCGGCATTCAGTGTATCGACCGCCGCAATCGAATCACGCGCAGCCACATTAACACGCATGGATCGCAGCGGCAGGATGCGGTCACCGACCATCAGCTTGCGCGCTGCAAGCACCAATTCACCTGCCGCCCCGCTGCCACCCGCCTTCTTGGCATGGACGATCTCACCCTCTCCGGTGGTACCGGCGGCAACGACTTCCTTGCCTTCGATCACGATCGCTTGCTTGAGCGCCAGGGGAAAGCGTTCACCTGTCTTGCTGATCTTGCTGCCAACCGGAATGCCGATTTCCAGCACGATGGGCGTCAGGGCCGGAATTTCTGCGCAGGCGTCGGCAGGCAGGGTAGAAGCAGGCAGAGTAGAACCATTAACCAGCGCCTCCACACTTGACGGAGCAGGAACTGCAACCGGCGATTGCACTTGCGCCGCAACGTGGCACGGCAGCACGACCCCCGCAACAACTAAGAACAAGCGATTCAACAGTTTGCGATCCCAATCAATCGCCAGCAAAGCTGGCCCACAGGCCTTGGCGATGCAAGGGAAACCTGATCCGCAACGGAGGAAACATTGGGCAGGCGCAACCGCGCCCTCACTTCAACCGCGCAATATCGCGGAACATCTCCGGCGGCGGGGTGCCGACCACCATATAGGCCGCCCCGGTTGCCGAGGTGAACAGGAAGCGCGGGGTGCCCTCTGGCAGATCGGGGCTGCCGTTGCGGCGGAACAGCAGGGTGAGCGCCGCGATCAGCAGGCTGTGCCGACTATAGCGCTGAGCGGGCGTGGTCGGCACATCGCGCACCGTCACCTTCGGATCGAACGGGACCGGCGGTACCTCGGCAAAGCGGCGCGCCATGAACTGGCGGAATGTCGGCACATCGGGCCGCGCCAGCACGCGCTCCACCGCGCCCGATTCGTGCTCGGCAAGGATGGTGGGGACATAGCGCATGGCGATTTCCGGCACGGCGAGCGTGGGATAGTCGTGCATGAACGCCTGGCAGACCGAGCACAGCGAACTCATGTAACAGGTCACCTCGCGCCCGGTCCCGACCGGCACGGCGGTGAGCATGCCGATCACCGCGCTGGCCATGCGCGCATCGTTGCCGGTGATTTCCAGCAGCCCGGGCTGAATCTCCCGCGCCGAAGCAAAGGGGGCGAAGGTTCCGGCAATCAGGCTGCCGGCAAGAGCCGCCATGGCATCGCGGCGCGTAGGTTGCGGAAACGCGGTCAAAACAGGCCGCCTATGTCGCGCGCGCCATGGAGGACACGCAAGATGTGCGGAATGCCCTCAATCATTTCGAAGATGATGCGATATTTGCCGTGGAGCGAAGATCGGTATTCAGCAGGCAAGTCAGCGCTCGTCGGAAAGCTGAGTGGCCGTTCAGCGACAACGTCGAAACGTTCCGTCAATTCCGCAACAAATGCCACGGCCCGCTCGCCATCGTCCTGAGATATGTAGTCCGCGATGTCGTCAAGATCGGCGATGGCCTGCGCCGACAAAAGGTATTCCATCACCCTTGTCTTACCTTCGCTTCATATTTCGCCCGCAGTTCTGCCATCGCGGCTGGACCATCATAGAACGGCCCCTTCCGACCCTCCTCGACAAGTTCGTGCAACCGCGCCAGCGACGCCGCCCGGCGCTCCTGATCCTCCGCCCAGTCACGCAGCGCCTCGCGGACGATTTCGCTGGTGGTGGCATAGGCCCCGGAATCGACTGCAGCGCGCAGGCGGGCGGCCATTTCTTCCGGCATGGTGACGGTGATGCGTTCAAGCTTGCTCATGGCGCATACTTTCTCATACTTGGTATGATCCAGCAAGCGGTGCCGCGCGGTCAATCGTCCTCGAACAGGCCGGCGAGTTGTTCGATCATCGTGCCGCCAAGCTGCTCCACATCCATGATCGTTACCGCGCGGCGATAGTACCGGGTGACGTCGTGGCCGATGCCGATAGCGACGAGCTGGACCGGGGACTGGCGCTCGATCCAGTCGATCACCTTGCGCAGGTGGGTTTCCAGATAGCCGGCGGTATTCACGCTGAGTGTCGAATCATCGACCGGCGCGCCATCGGAGATGACCATCAGGATGCGGCGATCCTCCTGCCGGGCGAGCAGGCGGGTATGCGCCCAGAGCAGCGCCTCGCCGTCGATGTTCTCCTTCAGCAGGCCCTCGCGCATCATCAGGCCCAGGTTCTTGCGACCCCGGCGATAGGGTTCGTCTGCCTTCTTGTAGACGATGTGGCGCAAATCGTTGAGCCGCCCCGGGTGCGCCGGCTTGCCGCCCGATAGCCATGCTTCGCGGCTCTGCCCGCCCTTCCACGCGCGCGTGGTGAAGCCGAGGATCTCGGTCTTGACCCCGCAGCGCTCAAGGGTGCGGGCCAGTACGTCAGCGCTGATCGCGGCGATCGAGATCGGCCGCCCGCGCATCGATCCGGAATTGTCGATCAGCAGGGTGACGACGGTGTCCTTGAACTCGACATCGCGCTCCACCTTGTACGACAGCGAGTGGCCGGGCGAGATCACCACCCGCGCCAGCCGCGCCGCGTCGAGCAGGCCCTCTTCCTGATCGAAGTCCCAGCTGCGGTTCTGCTGCGCCATCAGGCGGCGCTGGAGCCGGTTGGCCAGCTTCGTCACGATCCCCTGCAGGCCCTTGAGCTGCGCATCAAGATAGGCGCGCAGCCGGGTCAGCTCATCATCGTCGCACAGGTCATTGGCGGCGACGACTTCGTCGAACGCTTCGGTATAGACCTTGTAGTCGAAAGTCTCGGGCAGATCGGTCCACGGACGGTTCGGGCGAACGGGCAACATGCCCTCCTCGCCCTCATCGCCGGCGTCGGCATCGCCGTCTTCCTCGATCGATTCGCTCTGCTGGTCGCCGTCCGAATCCTCGTCGCCCTGTTCGGCGTCCATGGCGATCTCGGAGGGTGCCTGCTCGTCGGTGGCGTTGTCGCCGCCGTCGGGATTGTCTTCCTCGTCATCCTGCCCGTCGTCGTCGTTGCGCTCGTCGGGCTGGTCTTCCAGCAAGTCGCTGCGCGTCAGTTCGAGATGCTGGAGCATGTCGAGCGTCAGCGACTGGAAGGCCTTCTGGTCATCCAGCGATTCGGCCAGCGCATCGAAATCGGCGGCGGCCTTCTCGGAAATCCAGCCGCGCAGCATGTCGACGCCGCTGCGCGCATTGGCGGGCACCGGCTGGCCAGTCAGCCGCTCGCGCAGCAGCAGCGCTAGTGCGGCCTGGACGGGTACCTCATCGGGCGTGGCGGCACGGGTAATCGGATCGCCGCCCATCCGCACCATCAGCGCGGCGTCAAGGTTGTCGCGCATGCCGGCATAGGCGTTGGAGCCCAGCGCCTCGTACCGCACCAGTTCCGCGGCATCGTAGCAGGCGCGCGCGGCGGCTTCGGCGGGGGCATGGCGAGAGTGCAGCGCCTCGTCATGGTGGCGCAGTTTCAGCGCATAGCTGTCGGCAAAGCCGCGCGCTTCCAGCGCCTGGGCACGCGGCAGGGCGCGGCCGGGCATCGGGATGCGGAAGTTCTTGCCCTGCTGCACGGCGACATCGGCCGTCCAGTTGATCTCCACCTCCGGTTCGTGCGCAATGGCGCGGCTAGCCCCGGCCAGCGCGGACTTGAAACGGTCAAGAGGGGATTCGTCGGACATGGTCTTGCGGAGCTAGCCTTTGTGCGTGGCCTTCGACAAGCTCGGGCTGAGCGGACTTTGGGAATGGGCGGCATCCGCTCAGGCTGGTGCCTGTCGAAGCCGAAGCGCAAGCCTCCGCCCTACAGCGATTGCCCGGTCTTGGCCCAGTCGGCCAGGAAGCCTTCGATGCCCTTGTCGGTAAGCACATGCTTGACCAGCCCCTTGATGACGGCGGGCGGCGCGGTCATCACGTCGGCACCGATCTTGGCGGCTTCGAGCACGTGGATGCCGTGGCGGACCGAAGCAACGAGGATTTCGGTGGCGAAAGCGTAGTTATCGTAGATCAGGCGGATGTCCCGGATGAGGTCCATCCCGTCAAACCCGTTGTCGTCATGCCGCCCGACAAAGGGCGAAACGAAGGTCGCCCCCGCCTTGGCCGCGAGCAGCGCCTGGTTGGCCGAAAAGCACAGCGTGACGTTGACCATCGATCCGTCGCCGGTCAGCGCCTTGCAAGTCTTCAGCCCGTCCATGGTCAGCGGCACCTTGATGCAGACATTGTCAGCGATCTTGCGCAGCTTTTCCGCCTCGCGCATCATCCCTTCATGGTCGAGCGCGACCACTTCGGCGCTGACCGGGCCAGAGACGATACCGCAAATTTCCTTCGTCACCTCAATGAAATCGCGGCCCGACTTCATGATCAGGCTGGGATTGGTCGTCACCCCGTCGAGCAGGCCGGTGGCGGCCAGTTCCTTGATGTCGGCGATTTCGGCGGTGTCGGCGAAGAACTTCATGGGTGGCTCCCGAGGGGCTGGTGCGAATCGTTGCCGCTATATGCCCGGGGCGCGGGAGTGGCCACCCTTGTTAGAGTTGGTGGAAAAGGCACTGCGCGGCCTTCTCACCGCTCGCCCGCCTCACAACACCTTCAACGCCGCGATCAGCACCGGGTCGCGGGTCGCTTCCGGGTTCGCCCGGATCGCGCGTTCCTCTTCCGCCATCTGCGCCCAGATGGCGTTGTCGGCGCTGTCGGCGAGCGAGGTAGCGACGCCATCGATGTCCACGCCAGCCAGCGCGCCGATGGTCTGGGCGACCAGCGGGTCCTGCGCCGCGACCAGCACTTCGTGCAGCGCCGGGATCATCGCTTCCACCAGCGAGCGGCCCATTTCCTGCCGCAGTGCCGCCGTCGCGCCGCCGGGGCTGCCCCGCAGCAAAGCGGCTGCGTTGGCGAAGCCGATCACTCGCACCGCCTCGGTCACGCGCGGGGCGGCGCGGCGGGCGCCGGCTTCGGCGAAGCGGTTGAGGCTGTGTTGCAGCCGGTCGCGGAACAGGGCCGAGGTCAGGATGCCCTCGGCGATCGCGCCACGCCGCCCCAGCACATCCGGCAGGGCCAGCCGCGCGACCGAGGAATTCCAGAAACCGTCCACCGAAGTCAGCCTGGCGAAGGCATTGTCCGCCGAGAGCATGAGCAGCCGACGCACCGCTTCCACCAGGCTGTAACCGCCATAGCTGGCGCAGCCCGACAGGCCCAGCAAGGCCCCGGCGCTCGCCCCGGCAAGCATTGTCCGGCGGGTGATGGTGTGGGCTATCGACATCTTTTCGCTCCTGCCTGATGCGCACGGGTGTCGCCCGCCGCGCTTGCCGTGCCTATATCGCCCCAGATGAACCGCATCCGAATCCTCCACTTCAACCATGCGCTCGGCCCGCTGGACTACCGCGTGCCCGACGGCATGGCGGTTGAGCCGGGCTCGGTGGTGCTGGCCCCGCTTGGGCCGCGCCAGATCGTCGGGATCGTCTGGGAGGCCGACCGGCTGGAGGCGAGCGAGGTTCCCGACAGCAAACTGCGCCCGCTGCTGCAGGTGCTGCCGGTGCCGCCTCTGCGTGCTCCCCTGCGCCGCCTGATCGAGTGGACGGCGGACTATTACTGCGCCCCGCTCGCCTCGGTCGCGCGGATGGCGCTATCGAGCACGGCGGCGCTGCGCGGTGGCGGCACCATGACCGAATACCGCCTGACCGGCCACGAACCCGCCCGCCTTACCCCGCAGCGCGCCGCCGCGATGGACGCGCTGCACGGCGAACAGGCGACGATCCGCGAGCTGGCGGACATGGCCTCGGTTTCGGAAGGGGTGCTGCGCGGCATGGCGGGTGCCGGACTGCTCGAGCCAGTGACCGTCGATCTGGATCGCCCCTACCCCCGCGCCCGGCCCGAACATGCCCAGCCCGAACTGTCGGAGGAGCAGGCAGCGGCGGCGGAACAGTTCGTTTCGGCGGTGCGTGATGGCGGCTTTCAGCCCTTCCTGCTTGACGGGGTAACTGGCTCGGGCAAAACTGAATGCTATTTCGAAGGCTTGGCAGAAGCTCTTAGGAATGGCAGGCAAGTGCTTGTTCTTTTGCCGGAAATTTCTCTTACGGAAAACTTCCTCCGGCGTTTCGAGGCGCGCTTTGGCACGCCGCCGGTGCTGTGGCATTCCTCGCTGAAGGCCACCGAACGACGGCGGGCGTGGCGGGCTATTGCCTCGGGCGAGGTGCAGGTGGTGGTCGGCGCGCGTTCGGCACTGTTCCTGCCCTATGCGAAGCTGGGCCTGATCGTGGTGGATGAAGCGCACGAGGTTTCGTTCAAGCAGGATGACGGCGTGCGCTACAACGCGCGTGACGTGGCGGTAATCCGCGCGCGGTTCGAAGGCGTGCCGGTGATCCTCGCCAGCGCCACCCCCGCGCTGGAAAGCCTGCAACTGGCCGAGGCCGGGGTCTACCGCAAGATTGACCTGCCGGCGCGGTTCGGCGGAGCCTCTCTGCCCGCAATCGAGGTGATCGACTTGCGCGTCGAACAGCCCGAGCGCGGGCGCTGGCTTGCGCCCCGGCTGGTCGAGGAAATGAAGCTGCGGCTGGAACGCGGCGAACAATCGCTGCTGTTCCTCAACCGGCGCGGCTATGCTCCGCTGACGCTGTGCCGCCATTGCGGCTATCGCTTCCAGTGCCCCAACTGCACCGCCTGGCTGGTCGAGCATCGCCTGTCCCGCCGCCTCGCCTGTCACCACTGCGGGCACGAAACGCCGGTGCCCGATGCCTGCCCCGAATGCGGCACACCCGATTGCATGGTTGCCTGCGGCCCGGGCGTGGAGCGCATCGCCGACGAGGTGGCCGAACTGCTCCCCGGCGCGCGGGTGGCGGTGGTCACCTCGGATACGCTCAGCGGGCCGGAGAAGATCGCCGCATTCGTGGCGGCGGCGGAAGGGAAGCTGATCGACGTGATCGTCGGCACCCAGCTCGTCACCAAAGGCTACCATTTTCCCGAACTGACCCTGGTCGGCGTGGTCGATGCCGATCTTGGGCTGGAGGGCGGCGATCTGCGCGCGGCGGAGCGCACCTACCAGCAGGTGGCGCAGGTCGCCGGCCGCGCCGGGCGCGGGGCCAAGCCGGGCGAAGTGCTGATCCAGACCCGCCACCCCGAGGCAGCAGTGATCGCCGCGCTGGTCGCCGGGGATCGCGACGCGTTCTACGCCGCCGAGGCCGAGGGCCGCCGCTCTGCCGGCGCGCCGCCGTTCGGGCGCTGGGCGGCCATCATCGTCAGTTCCGAAGACGAAGCCGAAGCCCGCGACGCCGCCCGCGCCATCGGTGGCACTGCCCCCAGGCTGGACGACGTCATGATCCTCGGCCCCGCCCCGGCGCCGATGTCCCTGTTGCGCGGGCGCTATCGCTATCGTCTGCTGGTCAACGCCCGCCGCTCGGCGCAAGTTCAGGCGATCATCCGCGAATGGCTTGGGGGGCTGAACTTCCCCTCCAGCGTGCGAGTACATGTGGACATCGATCCGTACAGCTTTGTCTAGATAGCTGGCATCGGGAGATATCGTTCAGCCTGTTCAAAGACCCGTTCGTGTCGAGCGAAGTTGAGA
>JAGWTB010000015.1 GCA_028869175.1 Sphingomonadales bacterium | reverse complement strand
GTCCGGCAGGCCGGGGCACCTGCCGCGGTAGCCGACGAGGCGGGGCTCGTTACCCGCACCATCGTGCGCGACGGCAAGACCATCGTGCTCAAGACCAGCAAGCCGCTGACCGATGCCGAGGCAGAGGCGGACCGCATCTTCGCCGCGCTCCCGCCCGAAACGCCGACCCCGCCCGCCGATCCCGTGCACCGCGAGCGCCGGGTGATGATCGTCACCACCGACAGCAATGGGCCGACCGTGACGGCTGGCGGGCTGGACGGGCAGGCCATGGCCTGTTCGGACGGCTCGCAGCAGGTCGGTGCCGATGCCAGCGAGGACAAGGGCGATGGCCACCGCCAGTCCGTCCGCATCCGCACCTGCGTGGATGGTGGAAGCAAGGCGGCGGCGATCGACGGCATCCGCCGGGCGAAGGAGCGCATCGCTGCGGACGCGAAGATGTCGCCCGGGCTCAAGCAGCAGGTGCTGCAACAGCTCGATGCGGAAATCGAACGTTTGTCGCGGCAGGGGTAGGGCGGTTCGTTTCCGCCAAGGCGGTGTAGGTGAAACCTGAATAATTCGCTCGTCATTGCGAGCGCAGCGACGCAATCCAGAGCCACACGTGAGGCCCTGGATTGCTTCGCTGCGCTCGCAATGACGAGGGTTTCAGGTCATTCGCTACTCAATCCGGCGGGGAGCATCCAGCAAGCTACCGCCAGCGCAGCTTGTCTCGCGTCAGGTCGCCGACGGTCTTTGCGCCCATCAGCTTCATGTCGCGGACGATCTCCTCCTTGAGCAGGCCGACTGCGCGGTCCACGCCCGGCTGTCCGGCGGCGGCGAGGGCGTAGAGGTAGAGCCGCCCGCCCGATGCGGCGGTGGCTCCGCTGGCGAGCGCTTTCAGCACATGGGTGCCCCGGCGCACGCCGCCATCGCAGATGATCTCGATCTGGCCGCCGACGGCATCGACGATCTCGGGCAGGGCATCGAAAGGCGCGCGGCTGCCGTCAAGCTGGCGACCGCCGTGGTTCGAGACCATGATCGCGTCCGCGCCGATTTCCACCGCGCGCTTCGCATCGGCCACGCTCATCACGCCCTTGAGGCAGAAGGTGCCGCCCCATTCCTCGCGGATGCGCGCGGCGTCGTTCCAGTCCATCGACTGGTCGAGCATTTCGGTGAAATAGGACTGGATCGACATCGCCTGCTTGGTGCCCGCTCCGACATAACCGTCGAGCATCGGCATGCGGAACTTTTCACGGAAGACATAGTCCAGCGCCCAGCGCGGGCGCATGGCATAGGACAGCAGCGAGGCGACGGTGAACTGCGGCGGCGAGGCGAAGCCGGAGCGCAGGCAGCGTTCGCGCTTGCCGCCGACGATGGTGTCCACCGTGAGGGCGATGGCATCGAACTTCGCGTCCTTGCAGCGCTGGATCATCGAACTGTTCAGGCCCTTGTCCTTGTGGACGTAGAGCTGGAACATCTTCGGGCCCGAGGTGAGCGCCGCCACTTCCTCGACGCTGACCGTGGCAAGGCTGGATATGCCGCACCACAGCCCGAACTTTTCGGCGGCGCGGGCCACCGCGCGTTCGCCCTGCCAGTGGAACACGCGCTGCAAGGCGGTGGGCGAGAGGATCAGCGGCAGCGCGCTTTTGCGGCCCATGACGGTGACCGAGGTGTCGATCTCGTCGACCCCGGCCAGCACTTCGGGCACCAGATCGCAATCGGCATAGGCGGCGGTATTGCGCGACTTGGTCAACTCGTCGTCGGCGGCCCCGTCGATATAGTCAAACACCGGCCATGGCAGCCGGGCTTTGGCCAGCAGGCGGAAATCGTCGATGTTGTGGCAATCGGACAGGCGCATCGCCGGCACCTAGCACGATTCGCCGTGGCGACAATGTACGGGATCGACACCTTGACCAAAGGGTTAGGGCTGGCTGTTCGACTTTTGCACCACCGGCTTCGAGACGAACCGCGTCTTGGTCCGCCGCGTGGCGCGGGGCGCTGGCTCGTGCGGCTGGGCGGCGGCCTGTGCTGCCGCTTCGCGCTGGGCGATCACGGCTGCGGTAGCCGCGCGCGCGGGGTAGTGGCAGCCGCGCTGCTGGCCGACGCCCTTGAGGAAGGCGCGCCGCACCGAGCCGGCATAGACCGCGGCCTGAAGCTTGCGTTCCTGCGCGTTGGCGCCAGAAATCTCGCGGATGATGCCGCGAAACGGGATGAACGAGCCGACGGCCGACTGCGCGATGCGCCCGGCGCTGATCTGCTGATCGCGCGCCTGGGCCACGTCGATGTCTTCGCCCAGTACCGCGTCGAGGTCGCCGATGGCACCGGCAATCTGGCTGCAGCGCCCCATGCCCGCCAGATCGTAGGGTTTCTCCTGCGCCGCCAGAAGCAGCGGCGGGATGTCGTCCTTCTTCAGGTTGAGGTCGGTCACCGGGGTCGCCACCACGTCGCCCGCCGTCACCGGCCGGTCCGCCAGTGGCCGGGCCGGCTCGTCAGGCTTGTCCTGGGTGCTGGCAAGGGCGGGGCTTGCCAGCAAGGCGGCGGTGAACAACGGCAGGATGATACGGCGCATGATGGGTCTGTCCCGAAAGCGGAAGGCTCTTGGGAAGACTACGACCGGCGCGCCGGAATGTTCCCTTACCGACGGCGGCGCAGGTCCGCGAAGGTGTCACACGCGTCCTCGTTGCCGGTTTCCAGACCCTTCTTCAGCCACTCCATCCGCTGCGCGGCGGAACCGTGGGTGAAGGCTTCGGGGCTTGGCCGACGTCCGGCGTTGCGCATCAGCACGTCGTCGCCGATCTGGTGCGCGGCGTTGAGCCCGCTTTCCATGTCACCGGCTTCCAGCCGGTCACGGTTCTTGGCCGCCCAGACGCCGGCATAGCAATCCGCCTGCAGCTCAAGCCGCACCGAAAGCTGGTTGGCCGCACCGGGATTCTGCTGCTGCGCCGAGCTGACCTGTTCGGACATGCCGAGCAGGTTCTGCAGGTGGTGGCCATATTCATGCGCGATCACATAGTCGCGCGCGAACTGGCCGGTGGCGCCGAGCTGCTGGTCCATCTGCTGGTAGAATTCGGTATCGAGGTAGATGCCCTGATCGTTGGGGCAATAGAACGGCCCCATCGCGCTTTGCGCCGCGCCGCAGCCCGAACGGCCCATCTGCGAATAGAACACCAGCTTGGGCCGCTTGAAGGCGATGTTGGCCTGCTGGAACAGCGGTTCCCATGTCTTGTTGAGCGAAGACAGCGCGTTGCAGCTTTCCTTGCTCAGCGCATCGATGGAGCAGCTTTCCGCCGCATTGCCGCCGCCCTGCGTCGCCACCTGGCCGCCGCCCGATACGCCGCCCTGCTGCATGCCGCCGATCATCTGTCCGGGATCGACCCCGAACACCAGCGCCGCGATCAGGGCGATCACCAGCGTGCCGCAGCCAACCTTGCCGCCGGCCCCGCCCAGCGACATGCCGCCGCCGCGCTGGTCTTCGACGTCCACTGCATTGGGATCGAATTCGTCGAGCCGCATGGCCAAAGCCTCCCTTTAAGCCCATAGCGGGCACCACCGCCCTGTTTCATAGCCATCAACCCATTGGAGTCGAGAATGTTTCTTTCCGGCAAGCGTGCAGTCATCACCGGTTCGACCTCCGGCATCGGCCTCGCCATCGCGCGGGCGCTGCGGGCCGAGGGTGCGGAGGTGGTGCTTTCCGGCTTTGGCGATGCCGATGCCATCGCCGCGCTGCGCGCCGAACTTGGCGCGACTCACGTCGATGCCGATCTGTCGCAGCGCTCCGGCGTCGAGGCGCTGATGGCCGGGGCGGGGGAGGTGGACATCCTCGTCAACAATGCCGGGATGCAGCACGTTGCGCCGATCGAGGAGTTCCCGGTCGACAAGTGGGACAAGATCATCGCGCTCAACCTCACAGCCGCGTTCGACACCTGCCGGCTCGCCGTGCCGCATATGAAGCGCGCGGGCTGGGGGCGGATCATCCAGATCGCCAGCGCCCATTCCCTCACCGCATCGCCCTACAAGTCGGCCTATGTTTCGGCCAAGCACGGGCTGGCCGGGCTGACCAAGACGCTCGCACTGGAACTGGCTACGGCGAACATCACCGCCAATTGCATCAGCCCCGGCTATGTCTGGACTCCGCTGGTGGAGAACCAGATCCCCGACACGATGAAGGCTAGGGGCATGACCCGCGAGCAGGTGATCCACGATGTCATGCTGGTGCGCCAGCCGACCAAGAGCTTCGTCCAGCCATCGGACATCGGCGAGATGGCGGTGTTCCTCTGCCGCGACGCCGCGAACAACATCACCGGAACCAATATCTCGATGGATGGCGGCTGGACGGCGGAGTGAGGGAGCGATGTCCGGCCAGTGTCACTTTCCTGCCACCATCGTCGGCTAACCGCATCCCGGCTTGACAGCCCGCTTGCCGGGCGCGGCGCTTGGTGTAGGGTCCGCGCGATGAAACGAGGCAGGGGAGCGATGAAACGAAGTTGGGCGCTGCCGCTGGCGGTCGCCCTGTTCGCCGTTCCGGTCAGCGCCGCACCCAAGCGCGACCGCGCGCTGGAGGCCGAGCTGATGGCCCACATCACCACCCTGGCCAGCGACGATTTCCAGGGGCGCGAGCCGGGCACCGATGGCGAGGCGAAGACGCTGCGCTACCTGGGCCGCGAATGGTTCGACATCGGCATGGTATCGGGCACCAACGACCCCGGGCACGAATGGTTCGCGCCGGTGGAACTGGTCGCGCGCGAACCGGCGGTATCGGTCGCGCAGTTCTTCCGTCACGGCCATCCCATGGCGGTTCCGCGCGATGCGGTGCTGATGCTCACCTCGGGCAAGCGCAGCCTGCTGCGCGGTGCGCCACTGCTGTTCGTCGGCACGGGGCAGGGGACTGCGCCGGCGCGCAACGAGCTGGCGGGCCGGGTGGCACTGCTGCTCGATGGCGGCAAGGAAGGCAGCGAGCGGCAGAACGCGCTGCTTGCCGGCGGGGCTTCGGCAGTCATCACCGTGCTTGACGGTGATCGCAGCCTGGAGAACGTCACCGCCCGCCGCCAGCGCTCGGGCTATGCCCTTGCCAGCGATGCCCTCGGCGGCGATCTGGAAGGGTTCATCACCAAGGCGGGGATGGAGCGGCTGCTGTCGGGCAGCGACGCCACCGTGGCGAAGCTGGAGGCGGAGAGTGCGAAGCCGGATTTCGCCCCGCGCCTGCTCGATCTTTCAGCCAACCTGGAGGCGACCACCCGCGAGACGACGATCCGCACCCACAACATCATAGGCAAGTTGCCGGGCAAGCGCCGCGACGCGGGGGCGGTGCTGTTCATGGCGCATTGGGACCACTTCGGCATCTGTGCGACCCCGCCAGCCGAGCACCTGATCTGCAACGGGGCGATCGACAACGCCAGCGGCGTCGGCGCGCTGACCGAGATCGCGCGGCGGCTGTCGCGCGGGCCGCAACTTGATCGCGATGTCTATTTCCTCGCCACCACGTCCGAGGAACTCGGCCTGCTCGGCGCGGAGGCCTTTGCCGAGAACCCGCCGCTGCCGCTTGGCCAGATTGTCGCCGCCTTCAATCTCGATACCGTGGCGCTGGCACCCGCCGGCTCGCCGCTCGCCATTGTCGGCAAGGGCATGACCCCGCTCGATGCGCGCATTGCCGAAGTGGCCCGTCAGCAGAAGCGCAAGCTGGTCGATGGTGCGGCCGCCAATGCCTATGTCCGGCGGCAGGACGGCTGGGCGCTGCTCCAGCATGACGTCCCCGCCGTGCTGGTATCCAGCGCCTATGGCGACATCGACCGGATCGAGCACTTCTTCGATACCGACTACCATCGCCCCGGTGACCGGGTGAAGCCCGGCATCGAGCTTGGCGGCGCGGCGGAAGACGTCGCCTTCCACGTCGCGCTGGCGCGCTATTTCGGCGATGTGCGCAAGGTGCCGGTGGTCGCGAAATAGGGTGAGATCCGCCCTTCTGTTCAGCAGGAGGGGCGGGGGTGATGGCGACGCGTACAACATCGCGCGCAGCGCAAAGCACCACCCCGCTGCGACCAGGACCTGGCTTGCGCCAAGCCCAGGTCTCACTACCCCTCGTCTGAAGAGGAGGGGGGGCAAGAAAGCGCCATAACCCCCTAGCCCTTTGCCATCCGCTTGGTTACATGGGCCGCCACGATTCTCCCCTCTCAGGCAAAAGTGGCGCTCATGGATATTCCTCTCGGCCTTACCTTCGACGACGTTCTCCTGCGTCCGGCCGAATCGGACATCCTGCCATCGATGGCCGATACCCGCACCCAGCTGACCAGAGGCATCGCGCTCAACATCCCGGTGATTTCCTCGGCGATGGATACCGTGACCGAGGCGGACATGGCCATCGTCATGGCGCAGCTTGGCGGCATCGGGGTGCTCCACCGCAATCTCACGGTCGAAGAGCAGTGCGCGGCGGTGCGGGCGGTGAAGCGGTTCGAAAGCGGCATGGTAGTCAACCCGATCACCATCGCCCCCGATGCCACGCTGGGCGAGGCGCAGGCGATCATGACGGCGAACCGCATCAGCGGCATCCCCGTGGTCGAAGCCAGCGGCAAGCTGGTCGGCATCGTGACCAACCGCGACGTCCGTTTTGCCGAAAACCCGCTCCAGCCGGTGCGCGAGCTGATGACGCATGAGAACCTTGCCGCCGTGCGCGTCGGCACCAGCCAGGACGAGGCGCGCCGCCTGCTGCACCAGCGCCGGATCGAGAAGCTGCTGGTGGTGGACGACCAGTTCCACTGCGTCGGCCTGATTACCGTCAAGGACATGGAGAAGGCGGTGAACTATCCCGCCGCCACCAAGGACGCCGCCGGCCGCCTGCGCGTCGCCGCCGCGACCACGGTGGGTGACAAGGGCTATGAACGCACCGAGGCGCTGCTGGCTGCCGAGTGCGACGTTGTCATCATCGATACCGCCCACGGCCATAACCGCGATGTCGCCCGCGCGGTGGAGCGGGTGAAGAAGCTGTCCAACTCGGCCCAGGTCGTCGCCGGCAACGTTGCCACGGCTGAGGCCACCCGCGCGCTGATCGACGCGGGCGCGGATGCGGTGAAGGTGGGCATTGGCCCGGGCTCGATCTGCACCACCCGCATCGTCGCGGGCGTCGGTGTGCCGCAGCTCACCGCGATCATGGAAGCAGCCGAGGAAGCGGCCAAATCGGGCGTACCGGTGATCGGCGATGGCGGCCTGCGAACCTCGGGCGACGCCGCCAAGGCACTGGCCGCCGGTGCCTCTACCATCATGATCGGTTCGCTGCTGGCTGGCACCGAGGAAGCGCCGGGCGAGACGTTCCTCTATCAGGGCCGCGCCTACAAGGCCTATCGCGGCATGGGCTCGGTCGGCGCGATGGCGCGTGGATCGGCGGACCGCTATTTCCAGCAGGACATCAAGGACCAGATGAAGCTGGTGCCCGAAGGCATCGAGGGCCAGGTGCCCTACAAGGGCCCGGCCAAGGACGTGATCCACCAGCTCGTCGGCGGGATCAAGGCGGCGATGGGCTATACCGGCTGCGGCACGGTGGCAGAGCTGCGCACCAGGGCGAAGTTCGTCCGCATCACCAACGCCGGCCTGAGTGAAAGCCACGTCCACGACGTGACCATCACCCGCGAAGCGCCGAACTATCCGACACGTGGGTAGTTCGGGCGCGAACGTGTCTCGACTGCGCTCGACACGAACGGGGTGTTGGGCATTCTTTTCGGACCGTTCGTGTCGAGCGCAGTCGAGACACGCCGTGCAACGCCTGGCCACCCCATGACCCCCGCAGCGCGCGTCCAGGCTGCCATCGAGGTGCTCGACGCCGTCATCGCGGCTGCCCGGTCCAACGGTGCCCCTGCAGACCGGGTGCTGTCCGACTGGTTCCGCCCGCGCCGCTATGCCGGCAGCGGTGACCGGCGCGCGGTGCGCGATCTGGTCTATGCAGCGATCCGCACCTGCGGCGAAGTGCCCGCAAGCGGTCGTGCTGCGATGCTGCGGCTGGCAGGCGATGATCCGGCGCTCGCCGCGCTGTTCGACGGATCACGCCACGCGCCGGAACCGGTTGCCGCCGATGACCATGTCGCGGAAGCCGGCATTGCCCCGCGCTGGCTGGCAGCGACGCTTGCAGCATCTGGCGTAACCGATGCCGCCGCTGCGGCATTGCTGGACCGTGCCCCGCTCGATCTCCGGGTCAACGCGCTGAAGGCCAGTCGTGATGCGCTTGACCTGCCGGTTGCCGCAACCCCTACCGTCGCCGCCCACGGGCTGCGCCTGCCCCATGGTACGCAGGTCGATCAGTGGCCCGCCTACCTGGATGGCCGGATCGAGGTGCAGGACACCGGCTCGCAGCTTACCTGCGAGGCGCTGGCCGCGCAGCCGGGCGAGGCGGTGATCGATCTCTGCGCCGGGGCGGGGGGCAAGACGCTGGCGCTCGCCGCAGCCATGCAGGATCGCGGAACGCTGATCGCCTGCGATACTGACCGCACCCGCCTCTCGAAGCTCGCACCGCGCGCCGTGCGTGCGGGGGCAGGGATTATCGAGACATTGCTGCTCAATCCCAACCGCGAGGCCGAGGGGCTGGCGGCATGGGCGGGCAAGGCCGATGCGGTGCTGGTCGATGCCCCCTGTTCGGGCACCGGCACCTGGCGGCGAAACCCCGAAGCGCGCTGGCGGCTGACCGAAGCGCAGCTAGCCCGCTATGCCGCGATCCAGTCGCGCCTGCTCGATATTGCGGCGGGGCTGATGCAGCCGGGCGGGCGGCTGGTCTTCGTCACCTGTTCACTGCTCGACATCGAAGGTGCGGCGCAGATCGATGCCTTTCTTGCCCGCCATCCGGCGTGGCGCGCGGTTTCGCCGGGCCTGCCTGCCGGGTCGCCGCGTGGGCAGGGGCTGCGTCTTTCGCCGCAGCATGACGGGACGGACGGGTTTTTCGTCGCACGCCTTGAATTGTCGTGATAGCGTTGCCGACGATGTCCGACCCGGAATCCACGCCGCGATCCGCCGCGATTGCCGCCAGGGAGCTGTTGATGCGTTATTTTCCTGCCGCACTTGCCTTGTCGCTGCTGGGGGCCGTTACGGCCAGCAGTGTCTATTCCGCTCCCAACATTCCGATCGATCCACGCGCGTCGGCCTTGCTGACTCAAGGACGGGCAGCGCTGGCGGCGAACAATGTCGAGGGCGCGGTCGATGCCTTCGAGGCGGCGCTGGCGATCCAGCCGGGCGCACCGGTGATCTATCTCAGTCTGGCCGAAGCGGCGCGGAAACAGGGAATGCAGGGCAAGGCGCTGCACTATTACCGCGAAGTGCTGGAAAGCGATCCGCAGAACCTGCTGGCGATCTCGGGCGAAGGCGCGGCACTGGTGGAAAAGGGCGCAGTCGACAAGGCGCGGCGCAACCTTGCCCGGCTGCAAGGGCTGTGCGGCGCGGAATGCGACGCCACCCGCCAACTGGCGGCCGTCATCGCCCGCGGTCCCGCGCCCAAGGTGATCACCGCCGAAGCAGTCAAGCCCGCGCCGGTGGTGACCCCGAATTGAGCCTGGCGCGGCGCGTGGGCTGGTAAATCCTCCCCTCCTCTTCAGGGGAGGGGATCGAGGGGTGGGGGTTGTCCGTTATTCGCGGGCTCTGCCTGTACCGGACAACCCCCACCCCAACCCCTCCCCTGAAGGGGAGAGGCTTTCAATTCCCCTCAAATCAGATCCCGGAACTCGTCCAGCACGGCGCGGTAGACGCGTTTCTTGAACGGCACGATCAGCTCGGGTAGCAGATCGGGATCCAGCCACTTCCACGCGCAGAACTCGGCCGGATCATGGGCGTCGATGCGCACGTCGGCATCCTCGCCGGTGAAGCGGGCGAGCAGCCAGTGCTGGCGCTGGCCGCGATACTTGCCGCCCCAGATGCGGCCCATCAGGTCGTCGGGAAGATCATAGAGCACTTCCTCGCGCGTCTGGGCGATGACCTGCGCGTGGTGTTCGCCGACGCCGGTTTCCTCCCACAACTCGCGCAGTGCGGCCTCGCGAACTTCCTCGCCGGGGTCGATCCCGCCCTGCGGCATCTGCCAGTAGGGACTGTCAGGGTTCTTTGCCTTGTCGTCGATCCGCTGGCCGACGAAAACGTGGCCGTGCTGGTTGACCAGCATCACGCCGACGCAGGGGCGGTAGGGCAGGTGAGCGAATTCATCGCTCATGACCGGCCCTCCAGCGCGCCGTGCATCGCGGCGAAGATCGCCTTGAGGTCGCCCGCCGTGCTGGGCAGCGCCTTGCGCAGGGTGACGAAGCCGTGGATGATGCCGTGGCGTTCCAGGTAGTGCACGGTCGATCCCGCCTGAACCAGCGCTGCGGCATAGGCGCGGCCGCCGTCGCGGATCGGATCGAGCCCGGCGGTGACCAGCACGGTCGGCGGCATGTCCTCATGGTGGCCGCCCAGCGGATAGGCGCGCGGATTGCCGCTTTGCGCGGCGTAGCAATCGCCGAACCATTGCATCGACACCCTGTCGAGCATGAACCCTTCGGCGAAGCTGTGCATCGAAGGGCGGTTCCAGTCTTCGTCGGTAGCGGGATAGAGCGGCACCTGCAGCACCACCGGCACGTCCGCCGGGCGGGCCATCAGCGCCTGGGTCACCACGATGGCCAGGTTGCCCCCCGCACTGTCGCCCATCGGGATGACGCCGGCCACGTCGAGTCCCAACTCTGCCGGCGCGCTGGCGACCCAGCGGGTTGCCGCTTCGGCATCGTCCGGCGCGGCGGGGAAGGGGTGTTCGGGGGCGAGCCGGTAGTGGACCGAGACCACCGGCAGGTCCATTTCGGCGGCCACGGTGCTGCAGAAGGCGTGATGGCTGTCCAGATCGCCGATGGTGAAGCCGCCGCCGTGGTAATAGACGATCACCGGCCCGCGCCCGCGCGTTTCGCGCGGATCATAGAGCCGCAGCGCGATGTCGCCCGCCGGGCCTGGGCACGACAGGTTGTGGATGACTGCCAGTGGCCGGGCGTCTTCTTCGGCAATGGCGTTGGTCGTCCGGTAGGCGTCGCGGGCGTCGGCCAGCGGAATCTCGGCAAAGGATGGCCGCTCAACCCCGTTGAGGAACTGGAGGAACGCCTTCACGTCCGGTCTGACATAGAGTTCGGTTTCGGTCATGATGATCCTGATCGGGCACAAGTACTTCGCCATAGTGATAGGTCGCCCATTGCGGCTTGACTAGCCGCCGCCGGAAGCGTTTGGACAGCGATGCGGTTTGCTGCTGGACAGTTTTTCTGTTTTGCCGGTCCGCAGGGGGGAGCGTAGGGCAGGGTCAATGGTGGCCACGTGCCGCGCGAGCAGAGGATAGAGATGGCGACGATCCTGGCCGATGAGCAAGCTGCGGTGGCTCCGCACGACAATTCCACGCCCGAAGCCGTTGTGGTGCGTTTCGCTGGCGATTCCGGCGACGGCATGCAGTTGACCGGCGGCCAGTTCACCCTGTCTACCGCGCTGGCAGGCAACGACCTTGCCACGTTCCCCGATTTTCCGGCAGAAATCCGGGCACCGCAGGGCACGCTGTTCGGCGTTTCCGCTTTCCAGATCAACTTCGGCTCGACCGACATCACCACCGCGGGCGACGCGCCCGACGTGCTGGTGGCGATGAACCCGGCGGCGCTCAAGACCAATGTCCCGGCACTCAAGCCCGGCGGCCTGATCATTGCCGACAGCGGCGAGTTCTCCAAGCGCAACCTGGAAAAGGCGCACTACGCCGCCAATCCGCTCGAAGATGGCAGCCTGGCCAAGTGGACCCTGCTGGCCTTCGACATTTCCGCGCTGACGCTCGAATCGGTCAAGCCGTTCGGGCTGGGCAACAAGGAAGCGCTGCGCTGCAAGAACATGTGGACGCTGGGCCTGGCCCTGTGGATGTTCGACCGGGACCGCGCGCCGCTGATCCAGTGGCTGAAGGACAAGTTCGCCAAGAACCCGGTGCTGGCCGATGCCAACGTGGCCGCGCTCAATGCGGGCCATGCCTATGGCGAGACGGCGGAAATCGGCGGGCAGATCAAGAAGCTGCACCTCGATCCGGTGCCCAGCGCCCCGGGCCTCTACCGTACCGTGACCGGCTCGGAATCGATCTCCTACGGCCTTGTCGCGGGTGCGCAGCTTGCCGGGCTGAAGATGTTCTTCGGCGGCTATCCGATCACGCCGGCCAGCTCGATCCTGCACAATCTGGCGAAGCTGAAGGAATTCGGCGTCACCACCTTCCAGGCGGAGGACGAGATCGCGGCGATCTGCTCGGCCATCGGCGCGAGCTATGCCGGGCAGCTGGGGGTTACCTCCTCGTCTGGTCCGGGCATTGCCCTGAAGGGCGAGGCGATGGGCCTTGCCATCATGACCGAACTGCCGCTGGTCATCGTCAACTCGCAGCGCGGCGGGCCGTCCACGGGCCTTCCGACCAAGACCGAGCAGTCGGACCTCTATCAGGCGGTCTATGGCCGCAACGGCGATGCGCCGATGCCGGTGATCGCCGCGCGCTCGCCCTCGGATGCGTTTGACTGCGCCATCGAGGCCTGCCGCATTGCCGTGCAGTACATGACCCCGGTGATGCTGCTGACCGATGGCTACATCGCCAATGCCGCCGAACCGTGGAAGGTGCCGGACCCCGCGTCCTATGCCCCGTTCCCGGTCAGCTTCCTGGAACAGGCCAATGGCCCTGACGGCACGCTGCTGCCCTATGCCCGCGATGAAAAGGGCGCGCGCCCTTGGGTCAAGCCCGGCACGCCGGGGCTGATGCACCGCATCGGCGGGATCGAGAAGAACCCCGGCACCGGCAATCTCGACTATTCGCCCGGCGCGCACCAGACCATGACCGATGCGCGCAAGGACAAGGTCGATGGCGTCGCCGGCTCGATTCCCGCGCAGGACATCGATCAGGGCGCTGCGGGCGGCAAGCTCGCCGTGGTTGGCTGGGGCTCGACCTACGGCCCGATCCACCAGGCGGTGAAGCGCGCGCGGGCCAAGGGGCTGGACGTCAGCCATATCCACATCCGCCACATCTGGCCGATGCCCGCCAATCTGGGCGATCTGCTCAAGGGCTACGGTAAGGTGATCGTACCCGAAATGAACACCGGCCAGCTCAAGACGGTGCTGCGTGACCAGTTCCTGGTCGATGCCCGCCCGCTCAACAAGGTCAGCGGCCAGCCGTTCACGATTGCCGAAATCGAAGCGGCGATTGAAGCCGCTCTCGCGTAAGGGGATAGAGACAATGAACGACATGACCCCCATCGCCAAGACGACCACCATGAAGGACTGGGAATCGGATCAGGAAGTCCGCTGGTGCCCGGGCTGCGGTGACTATGCGATCCTCAAGGCGGTGCAGCGCACCATGCCGGAAATCGGCGCGGACCCGGCGAAGACGGTGTTCGTTTCGGGCATCGGCTGCTCCAGCCGTTTCCCCTACTACATGGCAAGCTACGGCTTCCACACCATCCACGGCCGCGCGCCGGCCTTTGCCACCGGCATCAAGCTGGCCAACCCGGAACTCGACGTCTGGCTGGTGACCGGCGACGGTGATGGCATGTCGATCGGCGGCAACCACACGATGCACCTGATCCGGCGCAACCTGAACTGCCAGATCATGCTGTTCAACAACGAGATCTACGGGCTGACAAAGGGCCAGTATTCGCCGACCAGCCGGCTGGGGACGACATCGCCGACCTCGCCGATGGGCTCGGTCGATCGTCCGGCGCTGCCTTGCGCCTTCGCGCTGGGCGCGGGCGCGCGGTTTGTCGCGCGTGGGTTCGACGTGTCGAAGGAACTCTCGGGCGTGCTCAAGGCGGCCCATGCCCATCAGGGCGCGGCTTTCGTCGAGATTTTCCAGAACTGCATTGTTTACAACAAGGACCGCTTCGAGGACTTCGCCGCCCCCAAGGGCGCTGAAGCCCGCCAGCTCTGGCTGAAGAACGGCGAGCCGATGCTGTTCAACAAGGGCACCCAGGGCATCGCGCTGGATGCTGCGGCGCTGACGCTCAAGGTGGTCGATGTGGTGGACGGCGATTGGCAGGCGGCGGGCGTGATCGTCCACGACGTGACCAACCGCTCGGTCGCGCACATGCTGGTCGAACTGCCGTTCGGTGCCTTCCCGATGGCGCTCGGCGTGATCTACGACGATCCCCGCCCGACCTTCGAGCAATCGTTGCTCGGCCAGGACGCCAAGGCTCGCGAAGGCAAGACGCCCGACCTGGCAAAGCTCCTCGCCAAGGGCCAGACCTGGACGGTCGAGGAGTAAGGCGAAGAGATTTTTCTCACGCAAAGACACGAAGATGTCTCGTCAGGACGAACTGGAGCGAATTGCCCGTATCGCGGTGGACTGCGTCTCCCGCTGGGCCTGCTCATGAATTTCGGGCAAGCCACCTTCAAGGATTGCCTCAGGCGGATTGCTAACGATTACTACGGCCAGATCGGCTAGGTGGGGCATCTTCGTGTCTTCGTGTGAACCAATCAATGGATAATCTCACCCATTCGCTGATTGGCGCGGTGCTCGGGCAGGCAGGGCTCAAGCGGAAGAGCGGGCTGGCCATGCCCGCGTTGATCCTTGCGGCGAACCTGCCGGACATCGATGCACCCTGCGCGCTCTATGGCGTTGAATCGCTGGCGATGCGGCGGGGGCTGTCGCATGGGCCGATAGCGCTGGTGCTGCTGCCCTTGCTTCTCACCGGCATACTGGTGTGGTTCGACCGCTGGCAGGCACGGCGCGGCACGCGGCCTGCAGAGCGGGCGGACGTGCGGCCCGGGTGGTTGCTGGCGCTGTGCTATATCGGCGCACTGACCCATCCGGCGTTTGACTGGCTCAACAACTACGGCATCCGCCTGCTGGAGCCGTTCTCGCACCGCTGGTTCTATGGCGATGCGCTGTTCATCGTCGACCCTTGGATACTGGCCATGCTCGGCGGCGGGGTGTGGCTTTCGCTGCGGCGCGAGCGGGCGGGGCGCGATCGCTGGACCCAGCCCGCGCGCGCGGCGATGGTCGGGGTTCTGGCCTTTGTTGCGCTCAACATCGGCATCAGCCGCGCGGCCAGCGATGTGGTGATGGGCGACGGCCCCTATCCGCAGGTCGCGGTCGCCAACGCGGTGCCCTTCGCCTTCTGGCGGCGAGACGTATTGTGGCGCGGTGCCGACGGAACCTTCGGGACGATCCCGTGCAGTCTGCTGCGCTGTCGTCGCTACCCCTTGACCGTTCGCCGCAGCGGCATGGATGATCCCCGTATTGCCCAGCGCGCCGCGCACAGTCCCGCCGCGCGGGACTTCCTGTTCTGGTCACGCCTGCCGGTGGCGGAGAGCGCGGGCGACACCATCGTCTTGCACGACCAGCGCTTCATGGGGCTGGCGGCGCGCGGCCCCTTCACCGTCGAACTGAAGCCATGACTGCCCCGGTCATCGTCTGGCTGCGGCGCGATCTGCGGCTGGCGGATCAGCCCGCACTGGCCGCCGCCGTCGCCTCGGGCGCGCCGGTCGTGCCGGTCTATGTGCTCGACGACGAGACGCCCAGGCACCGCCGCATGGGCGAGGCATCGCGCTGGTGGCTGCACCACAGCCTCGCGCGACTGGATGCCGATCTGCGCGCGCGCGGATCGCGGTTGATCCTGCGGCGGGGCAAGAGCGATGCGGTGCTTGCGGCGCTGGCGGCGGAGACTGGCGCGCGTGAGGTTTACGCGATGCATCATGTCGAGCCGTGGTGGCGCAATGCCGAGCGCGCCCTGTCCAGGTCGCTGACGCTGCACCTGCACCACGGACTCTACCTGGCACCGCCGGGATCGGTGCTGACCGGTGGCGGCACGCCGTTCAAGATCTACACCCCGTTCTGGCGCGCCCTGTCCGAACGGATGCCGCCGCCGCCGCTTGCCGCTCCATCGCGCATCCCCGCCCCGGAAAGCTGGCCTGTTTCGGAAAAGCTGGAAGACTGGCTTTTGCTCCCCACTCGGCCCGACTGGGCAGCAGGCTTCCGCGAGGAATGGACGCCGGGCGAGGCCGGCGCGCTGGATCGGCTGGAAACCTTCGCGGATCGCGCCGCGCAGTACGCAGCGAAGCGAAACCTGCCCTCGGAAGAAGGCACCTCGCGACTCTCGCCGCATCTCCATTTCGGCGAGATTTCGCCGGCGCAGGTTTGGCATGGCGCTGCCGGAGCAGGCGGATCGGTCAGCACCTTCCTCAGCGAGCTGGCCTGGCGCGACTATGCGGCGAACGTGGTGCACCAGTGCCCGGACTATGGCGCGCGATCATACAAGGCGGAATTCGATGGCCTGCCCTGGCGCGAGGGTGATGAGGCGGAAGCTGATCTGCGCGCCTGGCAACAGGGGCGCACCGGCTACCCCATCGTCGATGCCGGCATGGGTGAGCTGTGGGCGACCGGCTGGATGCACAACCGGGTGCGGATGATCGCGGCTTCGTTCCTCATCAAGCACTTGCTGATCGACTGGCGGCGCGGCGAGCAATGGTTCTGGGACACGCTGGTTGATGCCGACTATGCGCAGAACGCGGTCAACTGGCAGTGGTCGGCGGGCAGCGGCATGGACGCCAACATGTTCGTGCGGATCATGGCCCCGCTCACCCAGTCGCCCAAGTTCGATGCGGCGGGCTATATTCGCCGCTGGGTGCCCGAACTGGCAGGGCTGGGCGACGGTGAAGTCCACGATCCCGGCCTGCTGCGACCGAAGAGTTATCCCGCGAAGCGGGTGGACCATGCCGCAGCGCGGGCGCGGGCGCTGGCTGCCCATGCGGCGATGAAGGGGGCGACGTCCGAAGTATGAACGGCGCAAAGGGTGGCAGCCGGGCCTGCGGTCAAGACCCAGGGGGCTATTCCAGGTGCCGAAGCCCGGCTGCCAAGGATCGCACCGTCAAACGGTGCGGAACACCCCGTCGCCGCGCCAGCGCGCGATCAGGTTTTCGTGCACGAAGGGGCTGAGCATCGACATGAAGGCGCAGCCGACCTGGCTGTTGTCCCACCAGACGATTTCGGACTGCAGCGATTCCAGCCCCGGCAGCGTCAGCCAGCACACCGTGCCGGGCCGCAGCCGATTGATCGATGAGCAGGAAAATCCCGCCTGCGACAGGTCGCTGACCACGGTCTGAAATCCCTTGGCACCGGAGGAGCGAAACATGGCGGGAATGGCAATCCGGGTACGCGGCGCGCAGCGATCTTCCTGCGCGGCTAGGATGTAGGGGTCCTGCAACATGAATGTCGACGGCATCGGTGGGGGCTCCTTTGCTTGCCAGCGAGTTGATCGACTCGCTTGGCAAACAATGGAGGGTTCTGGTTGATCCGCGTTTATGAAGCGGAGTTAACGGATTCGCGGTGGGGGGAGGTGAACTGTTCACCAAGCAGCGAAACCAGACGCTGCGCCACCACTTCCGGGGTCGTGACCGAGGCCGGATCTTCGCCCGGATAGGCCTTGGCGCGCATCGCCGTGCGGGTCGCGCCGGGGTTGACGATGGCAACGCGGACCTTGGAAATGTTGCGCACTTCCTGCGCGTAGCAATCGACCAGCACTTCGAACGCCGCCTTGGTCGCGGCATAGGCGCCCCAGAAGGCGCGGGGCGAGGTCGCGACGCTGCTGGTAAGGCCGATCACCCGCCCGTCAGCGCTCTTGCGCAGCAGCGGATCGAAATAGTGGATCAGCGCCTGGCTGGCGAGGACGTTGGTCGTGATCGCCTTGTTGAAAGCGGTCTGGTCGATGTCGGTAACCGAGGTCAGTTGCGGCAGCATGGCCGCCCCGATCACCATGATATCGAGATGGCCCCAGCGCTGCGCCACGGCAGTGGCAAGCCGGGCGATGCCGTCTGGTTCGGCCAGATCGACCGGGGCGATGGTGGCGCTGCCGCCGGCGGCGAAGATCGCATCCTCGATGGCTTCCAGCGCCCGGGCATCACGCGCGGTGAGGATGACATGCGCGCCGGCTGCGGCGAGAGCTTGCGCGGTAGCCGCGCCGATCCCCCGGCTCGCGCCGGTGACCAGCGCGATCTGTCCGGCAAGCGCGGTCACGCGACCTTGTCGACCGGCAGGCTCGGCTGCTCGGGAGCCTCTCGTTCCGCAAGGTCGGTCAGGCGGGTGGGGTATTCGCCGCTGAAGCAGGCGTCGCAATATTGCGGACAGGCATTGTTGCGCGCCGCTTCGCCAACCGCGCGGTAAAGCCCGTCAATCGAGACGAAGGCCAGGCTGTCCGCCTTGATGAAATCGGCCATGCCCTGGATATTCATCCGCGCAGCGAGCAGCTTGTCCCGTTCGGGGGTGTCGACCCCGTAGAAGCACGAATGCTCGGTGGGCGGGCTGGCGATGCGCATGTGCACTTCTGCGGCACCGGCATCGCGCATCATTTCCACGATCTTGAGGCTGGTGGTGCCGCGCACGATCGAATCGTCGATCAGCACGATCCGCTTGCCTTCGACGATGGCGCGGTTGGCGTTGTGCTTGCGCTTGACGTCGGCGTTGCGCGCGCCGTCCGACGGCTGGATGAAGGTGCGCCCGACATAGTGCGAGCGGATGATACCCAGTTCGAAGGGAATGCCCGATTGCTGGGCATAACCGATTGCCGCCGGCACGCCGCTGTCCGGCACCGGGATGACCAGATCGGCATTGGCGGGCGATTCCTTGGCCAGTTCGACACCGATCTGCTTGCGGACTTCGTAGACCGAGCGGCCTTCCATCACCGAATCAGGGCGGCTGAAATAGACGTGCTCGAAAATGCAGGGGCGCGCTTCGTGCACGCCGAAGGGGCGGTGGCTGGAAATCGTGCCCTTGTGATCGACCTGGACCATTTCGCCCGGTTCGATCTGGCGGACGAAATCGGCGCCGACCACGTCGAGCGCCACGGTTTCGGATGCAAAGACCACGGCATCGCCGATGCGGCCCATCACCAGTGGGCGGATGCCCAGCGGATCGCGGCAGGCGATCATGCCCTCAGCGGTCATGCAGATCAGCGAATAGGCACCCTCGACCAGCCGCAGCGCATCGACGAACCGGTCGATCAGGGTGGGATAGCGGCTGGTGGCGACCAGGTGGATGATCACCTCGGTGTCGGACGTCGACTGGAAGATCGATCCCTTCCGCACCAGATCGCGCTTGAGCGTCATCGCGTTGGAGATGTTGCCGTTGTGCGCGATGGAGAACCCGCCCGAGGCAAGATCGGCGAACAGCGGCTGGACGTTGCGCAGGCCGGAACCGCCGGTGGTGGAATAGCGGACATGGCCCGAAGCCATCGCGCCGGGCAGATTTTCGAACAGATGGTTGGCACTGAATACCTGCGCGACGTGGCCGACGCCGCGGTGCGAGTAGAACTCCGCGCCATCATAGCTGGTAATGCCGACGGCTTCCTGCCCGCGATGCTGCAGCGCGTGGAGGCCCAGCGCGGTCATGGCGGCAGCTTCGCGCGTGCCGATCACGCCGAAAATGCCGCATTCTTCGCGCAGCTTGTCACCGTCTGCGTCGCGGAAAGGGTGGGTAAGGTTCATGGAATCGTGTCCGGTCGGTGCTGCAAGCGCCCTGCTGGCGGGCATTTGGCCCCGATTGCGCCGGAAGGCAAGGGGAGCAGGCCGCATCGCCGCACCTTTCAACCGCCCGGCAGTGCTCGCTGTGCTTGCCGTCAGCCTCTGGTCAGGCGAAAGGGACTATCCTGACCAGCCAAGATCGCGGAACCGCCGATGCGAATCCTTATCGTCGAGGACAATGCCCGCATGGCCGAGCTGATTGCCGGTGGCCTGAGTGATCGCGGCTATGCCTGCGACGTCGCGGGCGATCTTGGCGCGGCGGAGGATTCGCTGGCCTCCGCCCATTTCGACCTGATCCTGCTCGATCTTGGCCTGCCGGACGGCAACGGGCTTGACTGGCTTCGCCGCAGCAACCGCCGGGCCCTGCCGCCGGTGATCGTGCTAACCGCCCGCACATCGCTGGAGGACCGGGTCGACGGGCTCGATGCCGGGGCCGACGATTACCTGCCCAAGCCGTTCGAGATGAGCGAACTCGCCGCCCGGGTGCGGGCCATCCTGCGCCGGCCCGGAACGCGGGCGGAGCCAGTGATCGAAGTGGGCGAGCTGCGCTTCGATGCGGCTTCGCACACTGCCCATGCGGGGGAGGTGCGGCTGGACCTGTCGCGGCGCGAGGCAAATCTGTTCGAACTGCTGATGCGCCGCGCCGGTCAGGTCGTCCGCCGCGCGCAGATCGAGGAAGCGCTCTATACCTTTGACGAAGCGGTGACGCCCAACGCCATCGAAGCCAATGTCTCCCGCTTGCGCCGCAAGCTGGAGGATGCCGGCACGCTCAATCGGCTGCACACGATTCGCGGTGTCGGTTACCTGCTGAGCGAGGCCTGACGTGGCGCGATCATCCATAGCCAGCCAGCTCGTCGTGCGCCTGTGCCTGATCGGGCTGGTCGGCATGGTGCTGCTGCTCGCCTTCATCCTGTTCGATTATCACATCACTTTCGGCGGCCTTGCCGAACCGCGCGCCTTTGGCCGCGCGCTGCATGAGGTGTCCGCCCACGTCGCCCTGCCGGTGCTCATCATTACCTTGCCGATGGGCGTCGCGGCCTACTGGACGGTGCAGCGTGCGTTGCAGCCGATCGAGGACGCGGCAGGCAGCATCGGCGTGGCCGGCAGCGCTGCGCCGGGGCTGAGGATCGATGACAGCCAGTTTCCTGCCGAGATCGCCCCGCTCGCCGCCGGGGTGAATGCCCTGCTGGCCCGGCTGGAAGACGCAGTGGATCGCAACGCAGCCTTTTCCGCCGACATCGCGCACGAATTGCGCACCCCGCTCACCCTGCTGGGTCTGGAACTGGAAGCGCCACAGGGCGCGGATGCCGTTGCCCTGCGCGGGCAGGTGGCGCGGATGCAGAAGCTGGTGAACCAGTTGATGCTGATCGCGCAGGTCGATGCCGCGCAGCAGGGCGGCGTGCCGGGGCGGCTGCTGGACCTGCACGCCATCGCCGGCGATGTCGTCGCCCAAACGGCCCCGGGCGCGCTTGCCGCCGGTCGCCAGATCGCGCTGGAGGACCACGGCGCGCAGCCGCTGATCGGGCAGGAAGAGGCCATGGCGGCTGCACTGCGCAATCTGGTGGACAATGCCCTGCGCGTCACGCCACCGGGCGGCACTGTTACGGTGGTGGTTGGCCCCGGATGCCGGCTGGGGGTGATCGACGAAGGGCCGGGGCTGGAGCCAGCGGAATTGAACCGCCTCGTCAGCCGGCATGTCCGTTCGGACAGCGCCAGCCGCGATGGCGCCGGGCTGGGGCTGGCCATCGTCAGCCGCATCGTTGCGGCGCACAATGGCCGGTTCTATTGCCGCAAGCATGATCGGCTTCTGGCGATGGAGTTCGATCCGGGCTGACGTGGCCCTTGTCAGAATGCCGTCAGGTTGAGGGCATACCGCTGGCGGACCACTCTGACTGGAAGGGACCGCCGATGAAAGCTGCCATCCTGCTAGCCGCTGCCGCTACCATGGCGCTGTCGTTGTCCGCCTGCTCCAAAGGCGCGGGAGAGGCCGGCAAAGGAACCTCGGCACCGCTCGTCATGGGCCCTGCCAGCGAAGACCTGATGAAGGCGGCGCGCGATCAGTTCAAGATCCTGCCCGCAAGCTGGAAAGACATTCCCGGTAACACCGCAACCGATGATCAGGTCGCGCTGGGCGCGATGCTCTATCACGACCCGCGCCTGTCGGGCAGCCACGCGATTGCCTGCGCTTCGTGTCACAACATCGGCATGGGCGGTGGCGATGATGCCTCCACCTCGGTCGGGCACAAGTGGCAGGAAGGCGGCCGCAATGCGCCGACCGTGCTCAACGCCGTGTTCAACACCGCGCAGTTCTGGGATGGCCGGGCCAAGGACCTTTACGAGCAGGCCGGCGGGCCGATGGTCAATCCCATCGAGATGAATTCGCCCAAGGAGCATGTCGCGCAGCAGCTTCAGTCGATTCCGGGTTATGCGGCGCTGTTCGCCAAGGCCTTCCCCGGCGACAGCAGCGGCATCACGCTCGACAAGGCGCAGAAGGCCATTGCCGCCTTCGAATCGACGCTGATCACGCCCAATTCCAAGTTCGACCAGTACCTCGCCGGCAATGCCTCGGCGCTCAGTGCCGATCAGAAGGACGGGCTGCGGCTGTTCATGGACAAGGGCTGCTCGGCTTGCCACAACGGCATCAATGTCGGCGGCGGCATGTATGCCAAGTTCGGTGTCGTCGCCGCGCCGGATGCGAAGTACCGCCCGGCTGCCGACAAGGGCCGCGAAGCCGTCACCCACCAGACCAGCGACGAATACAGCTTCAAGGTGCCGACGCTGCGCAACATCACCCTGACCGCGCCCTATTTCCATACCGGCTCGGTGTGGGACCTGAAGGAAGCGGTGCGAGTGATGGGCAAGGCGCAGGTCGGGCAGGACCTGAGCGACGCCGATGTCGCCAAGATCACCGCATTCCTTGAATCGTTGAAGGGCGACCAGCCGCAGGTACAGATCCCGATCTTGCCTGAGAGCGGCCCCGACACGTCACGACCCGTGCGCGAGTAGTCCGCCCCAACATTGACTGCTCGTGTGCCGGGTCGCGAGGGAGGGCCGTTCCGCAAGGGGCGGCCCTTTCGCTTGCCCGCTGCAAGCAGTCTGGCAGCAAGCCCATTGCCAGCCCCGGTCCCACCGCCTAAATCCCCGCCACCCCGGTCGCTGCCAGAACGAGAGCCCGCTTGATCCTGTCTCCCTTCGAATGGACTATCGCCAAGCGCTATATGCTGCCGGGGCGCGGCGAAGCGTTCATCGCGCTGGTTGCCGGGATCAGCCTTGCGGCGGTGATGCTGGGCGTGGCAGCGCTGGTGATCGTGATGAGCGTGATGAACGGCTTTCGCGCCGAACTGCTCGACAAGATCGTCGGCCTGAACGGCCACGCGATCATTCAGGCCTATGGTGGCCGGCTGGAAAACTGGCAGCAGGTGCTGAAGGATGTGCGCGAAACGCCGGGCGTCGTCCGCGCTTCGCCGCTGATCGAACAGCCGCTGCTCGCCAGCTTCAATGGCCGGGTCGAGGCGATCCTGGTGCGCGGCAACACGGCGGAAGACATTCGCCGCATCCAGCCGCAGCTCAAGATGGGCAACCTGGGCGAATTGCAGGTTGGCCTCAGTAATGTCGCCATCGGCGCGCGGCTGGCGGAAAACCTGGGCGCGCGGGTGGGGGATGAGATCACCATCATCAACCCGCAGGGCCGCTCCACCCCGTTCGGCACGGTTCCGCGCCAGATCGCCTACCGCGTCGCGGCGATCTTCGAAGTGGGCGTCTATGACTATGACGAGGCCTTCGTCGTCATGCCCATGGCCGAGGCGCAGGGCCTGCTGCTCACCGGGGATTCGGTGGGCATGATCGAAGTCAAGACGAAGGACCCGGATACCGCCGCCGAAACGCTGGAACCCGTCGCCCGCAAGCTGTCCGGTCAGGCCGTGGTGACCGACTGGAAGACGATCAACGCCAGCCTGTTCGAAGCGCTGGCGGTGGAGCGGGTGGCGATGTTCGTCGTGCTCTCGCTGATCGTGCTCGTTGCAGTGTTCAACATCCTGTCCTCGCTGATCATGCTGGTGCGCGCCAAGACGCGCGATATCGCCATCCTGCGCACCATGGGGGCGACGCGGCGCTCGCTGATGAAGATATTCGTCACCACCGGTTTCATCATCGGCGCGTTGGGGACGGCGGCGGGACTGGTGCTGGGTTTCGTGTTCCTGTTCTTCCGTCAGCCGATTGTCCGGCTGGTCGAACTGGTGACCGGGCAAAACCTGTGGGACCCGAAAATCCGCTTCCTGACCGAACTGCCCAGCCGTTCGGACCCGGTGGAAATCATCGGCATCAGCGTGATGGCGCTGGTGCTGAGTTTCCTGTTCACGCTCTACCCGGCCTGGAAGGCGGCGAGCACCGATCCCGTGCAGGTGCTGCGTTATGAGTGATCCGGCCTATCCCAGCCTTTCCGCGCCGCGTCCCGCCACCGGTCTGCCGGTGGTGCGGCTGACCGGGGTGACGCGCAGCTTCGAGCAGGGCGGCGTGCGGATCGACGTGCTGCGCGGGGTCAACCTCTCGATCCGCGCGGGCGAGATCGTGGCGCTGCTCGGGCCGTCGGGCTCGGGCAAATCAACGCTGCTGCAGGCGGTGGGCCTGCTGGAGGGCGGCTTCGGCGGATCGATCCAGATCGCCGGCGAGGAAGCCGCGACGATGAACGACGAGGAGCGCACCGCGCTGCGGCGCGACCGGCTGGGCTTCGTCTATCAGTTCCATCACCTGCTGCCCGATTTCACCGCGCTGGAAAACGTCGTGCTGCCGCAACTGGTCGCCGGGGTGGACCGCAAGGATGCCGAGGAGCACGCCGGCGAACTGCTCGCCGCGCTGGGGCTGTCGCAGCGGCTCGATCACCGGCCCAGCCAGCTTTCCGGCGGCGAGCAGCAGCGCGTTGCGGTGGCGCGGGCGCTGGCGAACGGCCCGGCCTTGGTGCTGGCGGACGAACCCACCGGCAATCTGGACGAGAAGACCGCTGACCGCGTGCTGCAGGAATTCGTCAAACTGGTGCGCGAACGCGGCAGCGCAGCACTGATCGCCACGCACAATGAGCGGCTGGGATCGTCGATGGACCGGGTGGTGCGGCTGCACGAGGGCGTTCTGGAATAGCGCTTGCGCATCGACCGGCGGCACCTACATTGATGGACGGGATGGGGAACTCAAGGAGCCTGCCCGTATGAGCCACTCCCCCAGCACCTTTCGCGGCGAACCTTCTGGCGACGGAGCCATTTGGGACGATAGTGCCACGCTCCATCAGCGCGACGATGGTGGGCTGCTGTCCGGTTTCAGGTCTATCCGCAGAGGCAGCCTAATCGACCTGGTGCGGCAGGTAATGACCTTGCCCGAACCCGAGCGGCGGGCCTATGTGATCGAGCGCGCGGGCGATCACCGGCTGGACTGGGCCGAAATCGCCGCGCTGGCTGCAAGGCCCGATTTCCCGGGCTGAACCGCGCCGATGGAGGGGTGATGACCGAAGCTCGCACGATTGCCGATTTTGCCGCGCGCCTGCCGAATGGCGAGGAAATCAGCCTGGCGGACCGGCTCGGCAAGGTGGTGCTGGTGGTCAACACCGCCAGCAAGTGCGGCTTCACCCCGCAATATGCCGGTCTGGAAGACCTGTGGCGCAGCTATCGTGATCGCGGGTTCGAGGTGATCGGATTTCCCTGCAACCAGTTTGGCGGGCAGGAACCGGGCAACGCCGATGAAATCGCCAGTTTCTGCTCGCTCAACTACGGCGTCAGTTTCCCGGTGATGGGCAAGATCGAGGTCAACGGCGATGGCGCGCCCGAACTCTACCAGTGGCTCAAGGCCGAAGCGCCGGGTATTTTCGGCTCGCAGGGGATCAAGTGGAACTTCACCAAGTTCCTGATCGACCGCGCGGGCAAGGTGGTCCGTCGCTATGCCCCGACCGAAAAGCCAGGCAAGCTGGCGGCGGACATCGAAGCGCTGCTGTAAGAGGGAAGCGCTTTAACTGCTCTTCGGGCATGCGGGAATCCATCTCCCAACGCTTGCGTGTCAGCGCCGCCCCTTTTGGTTGGGAGCGGGAGGGAGATGGATTCCCGCCGCGGGAATGACGAAGCAGAGGTGGTGGATAATCGTAGTCGAGGCCCGCTCCGTTTACGGAAGCGGGCCTCTCGCTGTCTTATTCCACCAGTCCGGCCAGCGCGCCCTGATCGACGCTGGCGACGGCTGCCTTGAGGTCGTCCACCGATCCCGCGCTGCCATCGGCCTCGATCGAGAAGCGATTGCCGACGACTACCGAGAACTTGCCGCTGTTGCTGTCCTTGTGCCAGGCTTCGGACTGCATCTTGCCATCGACCACGCCGGTCTTTTCATAGCCGTTGGCATCTTCGCTGTTCTGCTCGACACCCATGGCCGCTCCGATGCCCGCTATGGCACCGATGGCCGACATGTCGGTGATCTTCAGCCGGTAGCTGTGGCCTGAAGTGTCGCTGTAGGTGCCTTCGGCGTTGCTCGCCATGCCCATGCCGGTGCTTGACGTGGCGGAACGCGTGAAGCCGCCGATGCTGGCAGGCAGCAAGGCCTGCAGCTTGGCCGGGGCCACCGGCGGGCGCTTGCCGTTGGCGGCCTGCTCCATCTCCTTGCCGAACTGTTCGATCTTGACGGTATCGACCTTGGTGCCGTCGGGAAGCGATACGGTGCCACTGGTTTCGGTGCTGCTGTTGCCGATCAGGCCCATGCCGCCAAGGACACTCATGTTGGCCATCGACAAGCCGGCGACGACGAAGTTGAGCACCAGCCCGCACAGCACCAGCACGGCGGTGTAGCCCAGTGCCTTGTCCTTGGGCACGCCCAGCATCGGGGTGACGCCGGTGTAGATCAGGTAGAGGCTGTAGAGCCCCAGCACCGTCAGCAGGCTGAGCGGCGGGAACAGCGCGAACAGGCCCGCCACCCAGACCGCCGTGGTTGAATAGGCGACCAGTTTGAACGAACGCTCATTGCTGTGCTCGCCGCCAAACTTCGGGGCGAGGAAATCGGCGATCAGGGTGAGGATGAAGAACGAAACAATCGCGAGGACGAAAGCCACCACGGCCCCGATCAACGACGAGACAAACGGCGGGCGAAAGTGGAAACCCAGCGCGCCATAGCCGAATACCTGGCCACCGATGAAGCCGGCCACCGGGGCGAGGACCGCCAGCGGGAGCACGTAATGCATGAACACTTCGCGGGTGGTCGTTTCCTCGCCAGCGATTTTCGGCCATTCCTCCAGCGGTTTGAGGAGGATCGCCTTCGCGCGCGCGATGATACTGCTGGTCATTGTCGGGGGATTGCTTGCCATGGCCACACACTCCGTTGGCATTGTGCTTTGGCAGGAGAACACAACGGGCAGCAATTGCAAGCCTTGATGCCGGTCAATTTCCCCCGAAACCTGCGGCGCGGCGCTTGATTGGCGGCGCGATCCGGCGATAGCTTTCGCGCCATGGCCTATTCCTCCTTCGTCCCGCTGCGTCTGTTTTCCAGCTACACCATGCTGGACGGGGCGATTGATCCCAAAGCCATCGCCAAGCTGGCGAAGGAGCGCGGATTTCCGGCCATCGCCATGACCGACCGAAACGGGCTCTACGGCGCGATGTCATTTGCCGGGGCCTGCAAGGATCTTGGCGTCCAGCCACTCATCGGCGCGTTTCTGGGGGTGCAGCGCGAAACGGGTGGCGTGATCGACGGGCTGGGCCTGCTGGTGCAGAACGAAACGGGCTGGAACAACCTGTGCCGGCTGGTCAGCCGCGCGCACCTTGATCGTCCGCTCGAACTCGATCCGCACGTCACCCTCGACGACCTGGTCGGCTACAGCGACGGGCTGATCGCGCTGAGCGGAGCCGGGGAGGGCGCCTTGGCGCGGTTGCTGGCCGAAGGGCGCGAAGCAGCGGCGCAGGCCTATTGCGCCCGGCTGGAGGCGCTGTTTCCGCAGCGGCTCTATGTCGAGATCGCCCGGCGCGGCAATGCGGTGGAGGAAGCCGCTGAAGAGGGCCTGATCGCGCTGGCCTATGCGCGTGATCTGCCGCTGGTGGCGACCAATCCGGCCAACTTTGCCGAACCCGGCTTTTTCGCCGCCCATGATGCCCTGCTGTGCATTGCCAACTCGACCCACATCGACGCCGCTGATCGCCCGCGCTCGTGCCGCGAGGCGTGGGTCAAGCCGGCGCAGGTCATGGCCGAGCTGTTCGCCGACCTGCCCGAGGCCATCGCCAATACGCTGGTCGTCGCCCAGCGCTGCGCCTTCGCGCCGCCCAAGCGCAAGGCGCTGCTGCCCAGCCTGGCCGGCGACAAGGAAGGCGAGGCGGCGATGATGGCCGAGCACGCGCGGCTTGGTCTCGCGCGGCGCTTGCAGCCCTATTATCCCAGCGTCGCGCAGGATGAACTGGCCGAGGCCCTTGGCGAAAGCGGCGCGGCGCGGATCGCCGCCTTCGACCGGCTCAGGTCTGGCGGGGTGGGGGACGAGATCGGCGAATATGCCGACCGGCTCGATTTCGAGGTCGGCATCATCAACCGCATGGGCTTTGCCGGCTACTTCCTGATCGTGGCGGACTTTATCGGCTGGGCCAAGGACAACGGCATCCCGGTGGGGCCGGGCCGCGGTTCGGGTGCGGGCTCGCTGGTGGCCTGGGCGCTCAAGATCACCGATCTCGATCCGATCCGGCTGGGGCTGCTGTTCGAACGCTTCCTCAACCCGGAACGCGTGTCGATGCCTGACTTCGACATCGACTTCTGCGAAACCCGGCGCGGCGAGGTTATCCGTTATGTCCAGGCCAAGTACGGCGCCGACCACGTCGCGCAGATCATCACCTTCGGCAAGCTGAAGGCGCGCGCCGTTCTGCGCGATACCGGCCGCATCCTGCAGATGAGCTACGGGCAGGTGGACCGGCTGTGCAAGATGGTGCCCAACCATCCCACCGACCCCTGGCCGCTGCCGCGCGCGCTCAACGGCGTGCTGGAACTCAAGCGCGAGTATGACAACGATCCCGAGGTCAAGCGGCTGATCGATCTGGCGATGCAGCTCGAAGGCCTGCCGCGCAACAGTTCCACCCACGCTGCCGGCGTGGTGATCGGCGACCGTCCGCTGGAGCAGTTGGTCCCGCTCTACCGCGATCCGCGTTCCGACATGCCGGTGACCCAGTTCGACATGAAATATGTCGAGGATACCGGCCTGATCAAGTTCGACTTCCTCGGCCTCAAGACGCTGTCGGTGCTGCGCAAGGCAATCGATCTGCTGGCGCGGCGCGGGGTGGAGATCGATCTCGACACGCTCGCCTGGGACGATGCGCAGGTCTACGAACTGCTCCAGAGGGGCGACACGGTGGGCGTGTTCCAGCTGGAATCCGAAGGCATGCGCCGCACGCTGGCGGCGGTGAAACCGACCAATTTCGGCGACATCATCGCCCTCGTCTCGCTCTACCGCCCGGGGCCGATGGACAATATTCCGCTGTTCGGCCGGCGCAAGAACGGGCTGGAAAGCATCGAGTACCCGCATGAGAAGCTCTCGGGCATTCTCTCGGAGACCTACGGCATCTTCGTCTACCAGGAACAGGTGATGCAAGCGGCGCAGATACTGGCGGGCTATTCGCTGGGTGACGCCGACCTGCTGCGCCGCGCCATGGGCAAGAAAGTCCAGGCGGAAATGGATGCGCAGCGCCAGCGCTTCGTCGACGGTTGCAAGGAGGTTTCGGGGATCGAGAAGGCCAAGGCCAACGAACTGTTTGATTTGATCGACAAGTTTGCGGGCTACGGTTTCAACAAGTCCCACGCCGCTGCCTATGCCTTGCTCGCCTACCAGACGGCCTGGCTCAAGACGCATTACGGCCATGAATTCTACGCGGCGTCGATGTGCTTCGACATGCACCAGTCCGAGAAGCTGGCGATCTTCGTCGATGACATGCGGCGCAACGGGCTGGAGATTGCCGGGCCGGACATCAACCGGTCAGAGGCGGAGTTCACTGTCGAGCGGACCGAGGAGAGCTATGCAGTGCGCTATGCCCTGGCCGGGGTGCGAAACGTGGGCGAAAAGGCGATGGACCAGATCGTTGCCGAGCGCGAAGCCAATGGCCCCTTTGCCAGTCTGGACGACCTGTTCCGCCGCCTGCCGCAAGGCTCGATGAACCGCCGCCAGCTGGAAGGACTGGCCGGTTCCGGCGCTTTCGACGCGCTGGAACCCAACCGTGCGAAGATCATGGCCAGCGCCGACATACTGCTTGCCGTGGCGGATGAGGCCGAACGCAGCCGCACCAGCGGGCAGGCGGCGCTGTTCGGCGGGGATGACCATCCCGGTCAGTCGGTCCGCATGGTCGAGGCCGAGCCGTGGAGCCGCGCCGACCAGATGGCGAAGGAGCGTGAGAATTTCGGCTTCTATTTCGCCGCGCATCCGGTGCAGCAGTTCCATGCCATCGCCAGCGCCAACGGCGCGCGCAGCCATGCCAGCCTGCTGGCGCAAGGCGTTTCCGGCGGCCGCACCCAGGCCGTGATGGCGGCGATGGTGGAGAATGTGCAGCGCCGCAAGACGCGCAAGGGCAAGGACTTTGTCGTCGCCGAATTCTCTGACAGCACCGGCCAGTTCTCCGCATCGTGCTTCGAGGAATCGCTGGTCGAACCGATGTTGCGCTGGTCTGCGGCGGGCGAATGCGTGCTGCTGACGGTGGAGCTCGATTCGCCCAGCCCCGAAGAACCGCCGCGCGTCACCGTGCGCGGGGCGCGGCCCTTGTCGGAAGTAACCAGCGCGGCGCAGATGGTGCTCAAGCTGGAGGTCGACCGGGCCGAGGCGGTGCAGGAACTGGCGATGATGCTGAGCCCCGGCGCGACCGGCAAAGGCGAGGTGGTCGTCCGCCTGCGCACCGGGCTGGGCAAGGACCCCGCCTTGCGGCTGGGCCGGGACTTCGCGCTCGACGGTGACCTTGCGGAACGGCTTGCCGAGATCGACGGCGTGCATAATGTATCGCTCAGCGCGCGGCGCGGGCCGAGCCACCTCAGGCTGGTGGCCTGAACTCCATCCACCCGCGCCTGGGAGAATGCGATGCTCGGAGCCATGCAGGACTGGGAACTGCGCGTTACCCACCTGATCGATCACGCCGCAACCGAACACGGCACGCGAGAAATCGTCACGCGCTGGGCGGATGGCAGCGAGAGCCGCACCAACTGGGCTGGCGTGCGGCGCGATGCGATGAAGATGGCCAACGCGCTGCGCCGCTATGGCATCGCCCCGCATGACCGGATCGCCACGCTGGCGCTCAACCATCACCGCCATCTGGTCAGCTGGTACGGCGTGGTGGGGGCGGGCGGCGTGCTCCACACGATCAACCCGCGCCTGTTCGACGATCAGCTGGAATACATGATCAATCACGCCGAAGACCGCGTGCTGCTCTATGATGCGATGTTCCAGCCCATCGTTGATCGGCTGCGCGACAAGTGCCCGCGGATCGAACGCTTCATCTGCTTTGACAGCGGCGATCACGCGCCCGCATTCGAGGACTGGATCGCCGGCGAAAGCGCCGAGGGCAATTGGGCTAGTGGCGGCGAGCGCGAGCCGTGCATGCTGTGCTACACCAGCGGCACCACCGGCCACCCCAAGGGTGTGCTCTACGAACACCGTTCCACCATGCTGCACGCCATCACCGCGCTGCAACCGGCGGTGTTCAACCTCGACGCGCGCAGCGTGGTCCTGCCGGTGGTGCCGATGTTCCACGCCGCGAGTTGGGGGCTGCCGTGGATGGGCGCGGCGGCGGGGGCCAAGTTCGTTTACGTCCAGGGCAACGATCCGGCGGCGCTGTGCGAGATGATGCGGCAGGAAAAGGTCAACGTCTCTGCCGGGGTGCCGACCGTCTGGCTGGCGTTGCTGCAGCATATGGATTCGACCGGGATCGATCTGCCGGAACTGCGGCAGGTCGTTGTCGGCGGCTCAGCGATGCCGCGCCCGATTGTCGAGCGGCTGATGGCACAGGGCCTGCGCATCGCCCACGCCTGGGGCATGACCGAAACATCGCCCATCGGCACCACCGGGGCGGAACCCTGGGACTGGGATGCACGCGATTTCCAGAGCCAGGTCAGTTACAAGGCGATGCAGGGCCGGGTGCCCTTCGGTGTCGAGATCCGCTGCGTCAGCCTGGGCGATCCCGCAGTCGTGCTGCCGCGTGACGGCAAGGCATCCGGTGCGTTGCAGGTGCGCGGGCCGTGGGTAGTGAAGCGCTATTTCAAGGCGCTGGACGATGCCACTGCGGCGGATCAATGGTTCGATACCGGCGACGTCGCGGTGATCCACCCCGACGGCACCCTGCAACTCACCGACCGGACCAAGGACGTGATCAAGTCCGGCGGCGAATGGATCAGCTCGGTCGATCTCGAAAATGCCGCCGTCGGCCACCCGGCGGTGGCAGAGGCCGCCGCCATTGGCATTACCCACCCCAAGTGGGACGAAAGGCCGATCCTGGTGGTGGTGCGAAAGCCCGGTGCGGACGTGACGGGGGAAGACCTGCGCGCCTTCCTGTCGGACAAGGTGGCAAAGTGGTGGCTGCCCGATGCCATAGAATTCGTCGATGCCTTGCCGCATACCGGCACCGGCAAGATCAGCAAGAAAGACCTGCGCGATCAGTTCAGGGAATACCGGCTGGAGAGTTGAGATGCCCTACGTCGATCCCGATCCCGAGAACTGGGCCATCTTCAAGGCGTTGCCGCGCGACACGCCGATGCACATGCTCAACCTCGTGCGCTATCGTGACCGGGCCGAATATCCGCAAGGCCATCCAAGCGCCACACTGGGCTGGAGCGGCGAACGGGCCTACCGCGAATATATTGAACGGCTGCTGCCATTTCTGGCCGGACTGGGTGCGGGCCTGTCCTGGGATGGAACCTTCGAATGCGTGGTGACCGGGCCGAAGCCGTTCGAATGGGACAAGGTGTTCGTCATGCGCTTCCCCGATTCCCGCGCCTTCTTCGCCATGATCACCGCGCCCGAATACAAGGCCGACATTGTCCCGCATCGCACCGCAGCCGTGCTGGACAGCCGGCTGGTGCGGTACGGGGGGGCATGACCGCAGTTTCGTCGTCCTCGCCTTCGCGGGAATGACGAGGCTGATATGGGTTTCACAAGAAGCTCATCTGCCCATTGCGCTCCGGCGCACGGAACTGCGTGCAATCCAGCTTCACGTCCTCCGCGCGGTTGATGTCCAGCCGGGCGCAAGCCTTGCGGAAGCGCTGGCGGAACAGGTCGGCCCAGACGCCGTTCGGTTTCATCCGGGTGAAGAAATCCGGATCATTGTCACGCCCTTCGCGCATCGACCGGACAATCGCCATTACCTTGGCCGCGCGATCGGGGAAATGGACGTCAAGCCACTCGCGAAACAGCGGTGCCACTTCGTGCGGCAGGCGCAGCATGATCCAGCTGGCGGAACGCACCCCGCGCGCGGCGGCTTCTTCCAGGATCGCCTCAAGATGCATGTCGGTGATCGAAGGCACGATGGGGGCGATGGAGACGTGTGCCGGCACGCCAGCCGCCACCAGCCGCTCCAGCGCCGTGAGCCGCTTGGCCGGCGCGGCGGCGCGCGGTTCCAGCGTGCCGGACAGGCGCGGGTCGAGGCTGGTGACCGAGATTCCCACCGCCGTCAGCCGGTGCCGCGCCAGTTCGGCCAGCAGATCCAGATCGCGCAGCACCCGGTCAGACTTGGTGGTGATCGTCACCGGGTGGCGGGTTTCCAGGCAGAGTTCCAGCACTTGCCGGGTGATGCCGAAGCGGGCTTCGATGGGCTGGTACGGGTCGGTATTGGTGCCCATGGCAATCGGCGCGGGGGCGTAGCCGCGCCTCGCCAGCGCCGCGCGCAGCAGCGCGGCGGCATCGGGCTTGGCGAACAGCTTCGTCTCGAAGTCCAGACCTGGCGACAGGTCATGAAAGGCATGGCTGGGGCGGGCGTAGCAATAGATGCAGCCATGCTCGCAGCCGCGATAGGCGTTGACCGAGCGGTCGAACGGAATATCGGGCGAGGCATTGAAGCTGAGGATCGAGCGGGGCTTTTCCAGCGTCACGGTGGTGCGAAGCCGGGCAGGGGCACCGTCTACCCCTTCGCGCTCGTCCAGCCAGTCCCCGTCCGCCTCGCGTGCTGCCAGCCCGAAGCGTTGCGGCACGCGCCCCGATTGGGCACCGCGACCGGTGACCGGGGGAAGGGACGATGGCATGTGGCGTATTTGAACATAAGTAGAACAAATTGACAAGCCCGCGATGGCCTTCCATCAGGTTGAGGGTGTATCGGACGGGGGTTGAATCGGATGAACAGGATAGCGCGTGCGGCTGTGGTCCTTGCTGCGATGGCGGCGCCGGGACAGGCTTTTGCCGACGGTTGCCCGAGCAGCTACGTCTGCGCCGCCAAGCCGGACAGCGTCGTCGCCTCGTTGCAGGCGCAAGGCTACCGCGCGATGCTGGGCAAGAGCGACAGCACCGGCAACCCCAAGATCGAAAGCGCGGCGAACGGCTACAACTATTCGGTGCTGTTCTACGGCTGCGAAAAGGGGGAGAACTGCACGTCGCTGGGCTTCATGATCACCTTCGAAAAGGATCCGACCAATACCGCGCAACTCGCCAACGAGTGGAACAAGGCCAACCGCTTCAGCCAGATGGCGTTGAATGACGATGGCACACTGTCGCTGAGCTACGACATCTCGACCGTCGGCGGCCTGAGCCAGCCCAACTTCGCCGACGTGGTCGATTGGTGGCAGGTGATCCTGGGCAATGTGCGGGTGTTCTTCAACAAGCACCCGGCACCGGGGAAATAGGCCCCGCGTCGGCCTACCGTTCCCGCAATCGCGGCATCAGGTCGACGAAGTTGCAGGGCCGGTTGCGGCTGTCGAGCTGTTCGGCAAGGATGCCGTCCCAGCCATCTTTCACCGCGCCGTTGGAGCCGGGCAAGGCGAAGACATAGGTTCCGCGCGTGACGATGGCGCGCGCGCGGGACTGGATGGTGGAGGTGCCGATCGAACGGAAGCTCAGCCAGCGGAACAGTTCGCCGAAGCCGGAAATGTCCGTGCCGCCGCCCGATTGCAGCACCCGGTCGAGCGCTTCGGGGGTGACATCGCGCCCGGTAAGGCCGGTGCCCCCGGTAACGATCACGCAGTCTATGGCGCTATCGTCGATCCAGTTGTTCAGCCGGTTGGCGATCAGGATCACCTCGTCCTTTTCGATGGCCCGGGCAACGAGATGATGGCCGGCAGCCTTGACCCGCTCTGCCAGCAGCGCGCCGGAGGTGTCGGTTTCAAGGGTGCGGCTGTCGGAAACGGTCAGGACTACGATGTTGACCGGCTTGAATGGCAGGGCCGGATCAACGGCCACGCTGGATCGTTCCATTCGCTGCCATGCGTACGCCCTGCGCGCCGGCGAGGCCGGGGAAGGTGGGCCACAGCCCTTGCGCCAGCGCCTGCCGGGTTTCCGAAGGACCACCCGCCTGCCGCTCGTACATCCAGTAGTTCCTGAGCACGATGGCGACGTAGCCACGGGTTTCCCAATAGGGCACCGATTCCATCCACAGTAGCGGATCGCCGGAATCGCGGATTTCGGTGTTCCAGTGGCTGACCGGAACCAGCCCGGCGTTGTAGGCGGCCATCACCTTGGGCAGCAGGCCCTGCGTGCCGGGCGAATCGCGCAGCATCTGCAAGTGCTGCTGGCCGAAAGCCAGGTTGATTTCGGGCTTGGTCAGGTCTGCGGCATTGCCTGACACGCCGAGTTCTGCGGCATGGTCGCGCGCGGCGGCGGGCATGATCTGCATCAGCCCGCGCGCGCCGGTCTGGCTGACGGCAGTGGCGCGGAACACCGATTCCTGCAGGGTGTGGGCATAGACCAGCGCCGGATCGACCTTCCAGCCGTTAGCAGGGACCCATTTGGGGGTGGGGAAGCGCGCCGCTGGTTCGGACTTGCCACCGTTCGGCACGTTCTGTGCCATCCACAGCTGGGTGGAAGGCAGGCCGATGTCCCGCGCCAGGCGCGACAGCGGCTGGTACAGCGAGGGTTCGCCGATCCGCGCCTGGTGCCGCAACACCTCGTCGGCCAGCCCGTCTTCGCCCACTTCGGCCAGTTCGACGGCAACGCGCACGTTGCCGACATCGCGCAACTGCTGCCAGTCAGCCAGGGTGAAGTCTGGCGCGGTGTGGCTTTCGGACAGCTTCATGCCCAGCGTTTCGGCGGCGAGCATGCCGTAGAGCGTCTCGTCCAGCCGCGCCGCAGCGCGCAGGGGCGCGGCGGCCTTTTCGGGCTGGCGGCACCGCACCAGCGCGCGGCTCTGCCAGAAATAACCGGCGGCGGAGAGCTCCGGATTGGTCGCCCCGTGCGCGGCCTTGTCAAAGGCGTCGGCGGCGCCGGTGCAATCGCCCATGCGCCAGGCAGCGAGGCCGGCGGTCCACCAGGCTTCCGGCACCCACGGCCCGCTGGCCTGCGCCCCGGAGAGCGCCACGGCATAGGCGTTGGCGTCGTCGTTCTCGATATAGAAGCTCCAGGCGACGCGCTGGCGCCAGGCGGCGCGGGCATCGCTGGACAGCACCGAATCGATCCCGTCGAGCAGGGCCTTGGCCCCGGCCGGATCGTCATATTTGATCTTGTCGAGGATGCTGGCCGCCACGCCGTTGGGCATAGTGCCATCGTTGATTTCGCGCGGGCGGACTCGCTTGGGGGTGGAAGGCTGCGCGAAGAGCGACTGCGGCAGCGGCAGCGACGGCATGCTGGTCGCCCCGCGCCGCATCGCCAGCGCGCCGATTTGTTCGGCCTGCGGCAGCGTCGTCCCGCTGGCGAGCCACTGGTTCAGCGTATCGAGTTCCACCTTCGGCGAGTTGGCGGCGAGGTAGTATTCGGCGCGGGCAACCTGATGCAGCGGCCCGTCCGCCTTCTGCGCAAACAGCGTCTGCACCCTGGACCAGTCCTGCCGCCGGATCGCGGCGAAAAGGTCCCGGTAATAGCTGCGGTCGTCCTGGCTGAGCAGGCTGGGTACGGCGGTGCGGTCTGCCCGGCTCTGGAAATAGTCCATCGCCGCGCTGTTCGCCCGCGCGGCAGGCGCGGCCAGGGGCAGCACTGCCGCGGCACATGCCGCCAGCAGCCCCAATCCGGAAAGTCGCTTGCCACGCATCACGATTGCTCTTGCCCCGTCAGTTCCAGCCATTGCTGCCAGACCCTTGCCTTGCCTCGCGGACGTGCGAGCAGGGCAGCGAGATCGGGTCCGGGCAGCAAGGGAAGGCTGAGGCCCTCATGGTTAAACTCGCGTAAACTTTGAGCGGAATTCGGCAGGTCGTTGCCGAAAAGCGGCAGGATGTTGCCGCCAAGGACAATGAGCCGCTTTGGCGCGGCCAGACGGACGTGCCGGGCGAGCACCGCGCCGAGTCCCTGCGCCGTCAGGGCCGGCCAGTCAGCCAGCGGCGTGTGGCGTGGCAAGGCAGTGGCGACATAGGCTTCGTCAGGGGCAAAACCCATCGCCTTAAGCATGGCGTCGAGCAGCCTGCCTTGCACGCCGGACAGCAGCCGCTCCTCGTCCTCGGCCTCCGGTTCCGTTACCAGCACCATCACCTCTGCCCCGGCAGGTCCGCGCGGCGGGACCCGCCGGTCGCTGCGCCCGCCGTCGAGCGATGGTTCGGCAAGCCACCACGCCTCGAAGGCCGCCAGGTCCGCAGGCAGGTCGGCACCGAAGCGCGCTGGTTCGGGGGCCATGCGAACGACAGGATCGGTGCCGGCGAATTCGGCCCGCAGCGGCGGCGGAGCATCGATCTGCGGGGCATGCGCGCGCTCTGGCACAGCAAGCCAGTCGACCGGATCGATCAGGAAGTCACAGTCCACCCCGGCCTCGCGCCACCAGTCGAAAGCGGCAGCCACAGCCCCGGCGATGTCGTGATCCTTGTCCCCGCTCATATCGGTTAGGCTCTTGACCTCCTGCATCGCACCAATCAAGGCGCAATCATGGTTTTTTGACGCCGGTGCGCCGAAGCGTGCCTGGGGAAGGCAGGGATACCCATGAGCGAACGTGAATCGATGCCCTATGACGTCGTCGTTGTCGGCGGCGGCCCCGCTGGTCTGGCTACGGCGATCCGGCTGAAACAGCTGAATGCGGACCTTTCGGTCTGCATTCTGGAAAAGGGCTCCGAAATCGGCGCGCATATCCTGTCGGGCGCGGTATTCGATCCCAAGGCGCTCGACGAACTGCTGCCCGACTGGCGCGATGATGGCTGCCCGATGGCCGAAGTGCCGGTGACCGATAACTGGCACTGGTATCTGACCAAGAACGGCAAGCTGCCGATCCCGCACATCCTTATGCCGCCGTTCATGTCGAACAAGGGCACCTACACCGGCAGCCTCGGCAGCCTGTGCCGCTGGCTGGGCGGCAAGGCCGAAGAACTGGGCGTGGAGATATTCCCGGGCTTCCCCGCGGCCGAGATTCTCTATGACGATGCCGGCAAGGTGATCGGCGTCCAGACCGGCGACATGGGCGTCGGCCGCGATGGCGAACACAAGGGCGATTACCAGCCCGGCATGAACCTGCTCGCCAAATATACCGTGTTCTGCGAAGGCGCACGTGGTCACCTGACCAAGCGGCTCAAGGCGAAGTACGATCTGGAAGCCGATTGCGAACCGCAGATCTACGGCATCGGCATCAAGGAACTGTGGGACATCGATCCCGCCAAGCATGTGGAAGGCCGCGTGCTGCACACCCAGGGCTGGCCGCTTTCGGAAAGCGACAGCTGGGGCGGCG
>JAGWTB010000159.1 GCA_028869175.1 Sphingomonadales bacterium | reverse complement strand
CGTCGGTGTGCCAGACGACATCGCCCGCGCCGTGCTGTTCTGTGCGTCGGACATGTCGCTGTTCATGACCGGCAGTACCCTCCTGGTCGATGCGGGCGAGACGATCTGATGCGACTGACCAGGATCGCCAGCGTGCGCTGCACGATTGGCGAAGCGCCGGTCTGGGACGATGTCGGGCAGGCGCTGTTCCTGCTCGATATCCCGGCGCAGCGTCTGATCCGCTACGATCCGGTCACTGGCGAAGTGCGGGATTGGGAAACCCCTGGCGCTGCCACTGCGCTGGCATTGAGCGAGGCCGGGGAAGCTCTGCTCGCCATCGACAGCACCATCCACCTGCTCAACCTCGCCATCGGGCAGACTCGGGCATTGGCGCAGGCGCCCGGACAGGCCACCAACGCCACGCTCAATGATGGTCGCACTGATCGGCAGGGACGGTTCGTGTTCGGCTCGTGCTGCACCGATTTCGACGCGCCTTCTCCGGTCGGCGGCATCTATGGGCTCGACAGGGGACGCTGCACCCGGCTGGCGGACGACATCCTGTTTTCCAACGGCACCTGCTTTTCGCCAGACGGCGCAACGCTCTACTTCGCCGATGGCGCTCGCCATGCCATTTTCGCCTATGCCTACGATCCCGCCACCGGTGCGATAGGTGAGCGGCGCCTCCTGGCCGACACCTCCGCTCTGGGCGGCATGCCCGATGGGGCCACCGTGGACGCGGAAGGACGCGTCTGGGTGGCCATTAACCCCGGTGGCAAAGTTGCGGCATTCCGTCCTGATGGCACGCCGGACCGCGTGATCGACCTGCCGGCCAACCGCCCCGGCAGCGTGGCGTTCGGTGGCGAGAATCTCGATCGGCTGTTCATCACCACGCTTGATCCGGTCGCATTCGGTGAAGCCGCTGATGATCATTCGGGCTACCTTTACATAGCCGACGGACTTGGCGTGCGCGGTTTGCCCGAGCCCCGCTACCGGCACTGAACCCAGCCACAAGGAACACCGTCATGGACTTCACACAGACTTCCGCGCTGGTCAGCGGCGGCGCAGGCGGTCTCGGCGGGGCCACTAGCCGGCGCCTTGCTGAACTCGGCGTCCACGTCGTCATCCTCGAACCTGAATCTGCGCGCGCCGAAGCACTTGCCGCCGAAATCGGGCCGCGCGCGATCGCGTTCAAGGGCGATCACACCTGCGAAGCCGATGTCCGCGCCGCGATCGCCGTGGCACAAGCGCAGGGCACTTTCGCCATCAACGTCAACGCCGCCGGCGTTTCGATCCCCACGCCAGCCGTCGCCACCGCCGATGGCGTCCCGCACGACATGGCCGTGTTCCGCGAGATGATCGAACTGCACCTGATGGGTCCGTTCAACGTCACGCGCCTCGCCGCCGCTGCGATGGCCGCCAATACGCCCGACGAACACGGCCAGCGCGGCCTCATCGTCAACACCTCATCCACCGCCGCGCAGGATGGGCAGGCGCACCAAGTGGCCTATGCCGGCGCCAAGGCCGCGATCAAGGCGATGGCATTGGCCATGGCGCGCGACCTTGGCCCCATCGGCGTGCGTGTTAACGCCATCGCCCCGGGTCCGATCTGGACCCCGCGCCTCGCTGGTGCCAGTGCCGAATTGAAAGCCGCGCTCACCGCCAACATCGCTTTCCCCAAGCGTTTCGGGGAGGCATGGGAATATGCTTCGCTGGTCGAAATGATGCTGAAGACCCCGTTCCTCAACGGCCAGACCATCCGGCTGGACGGCGCAATGTCTACCCCTCT
>JAGWTB010000099.1 GCA_028869175.1 Sphingomonadales bacterium | reverse complement strand
ACGGCCCCGAAGATCAGACGAATGTGCTTTACCCATGATCCACCTCCAAAAAGGGTGAATCACAAATCAGGCCCCGCAGGAATCCCGCGATTCAAGTTTTCCGCAATCCGATCTAAGTGGCCGATGTGTGCCCCATCAAAGCTCGTCATTCCCGCGCAGGCGGGAATCCATCTCCAAGCCTTTCCCCATCGACAACCGTAGTATGGACGGAAAGCGCAGGAGTTGGATTCCCGCCTGCGCGGGAATGACGAATGTCGTGACAGGGTGGCGAACCCCTACCCCTGCCCCATGCCCTCGGTGATCCGCTGGGTTTCCGCGCGGGTCGATTCCGGGCCGGTGTTGCGCTTGTAGATGCCGCCTTGCCCCGCCGCACGGTTGAACAGGTCCGGATCGCCTTCGCGCTGCCGGAGGCCGAACAGCGGGAACAGGCCCGGATGCCGTCCCAGGCCGCCGTGAAGATCGAGACAGCGCTCAATCCAGTCACGCAGAGGATCGTCTTCGGCCAGTACCGGGGTCTTGCAGACCGAGGCAGTGAACAGCACGCCGCCCATGATGCGGTAATCAGCGTAGTTGGGGCTCGCCCCGCCCAGCCATGGGTGCTGCGCCAGTGCGGCGCGCAGCGGTTCGAGCGCGGCGGAAATGCCGGGCAGTCGTTCCTCGCGCCCCGCCTGGACCTCTTCCAGCTTGCGGCCGAGCATCTTCTCGCGGCTGAAGGTGACATATTCGTGGTCGGCGGGGACCGACAGGTCGCGGTAATCGGCGCAGAAGCAGAACATCCACGGGCCGACCGCCGCGTTCCAGAACCAGTGGTCGAGCGCCTTGACCGTCGCCGCAACGCTTTCGTGCGGGATCAGCATGGGACGATCCGGGTAGGTTTCATCGAGGTATTCGATGATGCCCCAGCTATCGAGCACCCATTTGCCGTCGTCGACGATGGCGGGCAACCGCTCGGTATGGCCACCGGTGCGCTCCATGATGCCGGTGAAGCCGCCGGGGACGACGTCGAGATCGAACCCCTTGTGCTTCAACGCATATTTGGTCGCCCAGACGAAGGGGCTGATCGTCGCCCCGGTGGAGAGGGCGAGGTCATAGAAGGTTATCGTGTTGTTCTGGGCCATGGCATCTCTCCCTTTGAAGCCCCTCCCCTGAAGGAGAGGGGAGAACGTTCACTGCCCCTTCGTCCGCCAGCCATCGGCGTAGCTGTCGCGCGCGACTTCCGAATAAGGTACCGAGGCAACCACGGCCTTTATTTCGGTCTGGACGTGCGGCTCAACGGTCGGCTTGGTGGTGCCTCCATTCGGTTCGCCCCACAGCAGCGACACTTCGGTGCCCGGCGTGGCAAAGCCTTCATCCATCATCGCCAGGGTGAGGAACTTGCCCTCGTTCTGGGTATAACCGATCCACGTCGAAAGCCCGACCATCTTGCCACTGGCATCGAGCACCTGATCGAAGGGATGCATCGAATAGACCGACGACGGGTATTCCATGAACTTCGCGCGTTCGCCCTTCGACAGGGCTGAACTCTGGACGCGGGTGACGTCCGAGTTGTCGAGCGCCAGGGTCACCTTGGTGCGGTGCTTGCCCTCGGCAGCCTTCTTCTCCAGCGCGGCGCGGCCGATGAATTCGTGGTCGAACTTGACGAAGGGGCCATAACCGAGGTCCCATGGGGTGGTGTAGTACCCCTCGATGGTCTCGGGAATGTAGCTGCCGCCGACCGAGCACTTGGCTTCATAGGCATTTGCCGAAAGCCATTCGCGGTAGGGCTTCAGTTCCTCGCCGGTGTAGATCGCAGGGAACGGCGACGGGATCCAGCCCGATTCCAGCGTGTTGGACGAGTAGGCCCGGCCGCCGACCAGCGCCATGCCGAACTCCCTGCCCGCTTCGACCAGCGCGGCGTGGACCGCGCCATAGTCTTCCCAGGGGCCCATCAGTTCCCAGCCGGGCTGGCCCGACATGCCGTGGCGCAGCGCGCGGACCGTCTTGCCGGCGATGGTCAGGCGGGTCATGTGGAAGAACTTGAGCTCGTCAGGCGTCTTGCCGATGGCTTTCTCGATCACCTTCATGGCGTTCGGGCCCTGCACCTGGAAGCGGTAGTTGTTGCGCTTGCCATCGGTGCGCATCGCCCAGCGTTCGTCGCGCTCCACGGTGACGTTCCAGTTGCCACTGGCAGCATGGTACTCCACCCATTCCAGCGCCGGGGCCCGGCCGACGAGGTTGAACTCGTTCTCGTCGAGATAGAACAGGATCACGTCGCCGATCACATAGCCGTAGGGCGTTACCGGAACGAACTGCTTGGCCCGGTCAGGCTGGAAGTTCTTGAAGGTGTTGACCGCCAGGTTTTCCAGCATCTTGAACGCGTCCGGCCCGCGCACAGCCAGATCGACCATGTGGTACGACTGGTTGAACAGCACCGCGGTTTCATACCAGGCGCGCTGTTCGTTGCGCCAGTTGGAGTACTCCAGCGGCACGCCGGGATAGACGTTGGGGCCAACCTGCTGGTTGCGCACCAGTTCCACCAGATCGCCGGCACCGGCAAGGAAGCTTTCGAGATTCTGGGCGGCCATGTTCATCCTCCACATGCAAGCGTGATGTGCCGCCAGATGCGGCCTGGCGAATCTCCTGCCAGAATTTCTGCATGTTGAAAAGTTCGCATTTATGAAAATGGAACACCACACACCGAGAATGGCGCGCCGGTCCGAATTAACTTGTCCAAATGCAACACTGTTGTAATTAAGCAACGATGGCAGTGACGTCTCCCACGGGTAACAGGCGGTGGCCGCGCTGGTGGCGGCGGTTCCAGCTTGCCTCGCGCCGGGCAAATGTCTTCGCGATCCTCGAAGCGGTCTGCGTCCTTGCCTTCGCGGTGATGACGCTGGTGACCTGGACGACGCTGACCAGCCAGTCCGACAAGGCCACGCTGCTACCCTCCAGCATCACCGCGTCGCTGCTGATCGGTACACTGGTGCCCGCCATGGGCCTGCTGGTGCTGCTGGGCCGCCGCATGGCGCTGCGCCGCGCGGCGGAGAGTATCGGCGGCAGCGGCAAGATGCACGTGCGGCTGGTGTTCCTGTTCTCGATGATCGCCGCCGTGCCGACCCTGCTGGTGGTGATCTTTGCCTCCTGGCTGTTCCAGTCGGGCGTGGAGTTCTGGTTCTCCGACAACTCGCGCGGCATGCTGGAAAACGCCAACAAGCTGGCGCGCGGCTACTACGAACAGAACGTGCGCGATGTGAACAACGAAACCGTCGCGATGGCCAGCGACCTGCGCTACATCCTCAGCGAAACCCCAGTGGTCAGCCCGGCCTTCAGTAACAATTTTTCCTACCAGGTGATCCAGCGCAAGCTGGACGAAGTGGCGATCGTGCAGAAGGGTGCGGACGGCAAGATCCAGATGCCGGCGGTCTATTCCGGGCCGTCCGCCCGCCCCACCCGGGAGCTGGTCAGCACCGAACAAATGCGCCGCATAGACGCGGGCGAGCCAATCGTGATCGAGGCCGACGCCAACCGGATCGAGGCGGTGACGCCGATCGACCTTCGCGCCGGCATCTATCTCTATGCCGCCCGCAAGTCCGACTTGCTCGCGCTCAGCCAGGGCCGCGCGGCGGACAATATTGTCAAGGGCTACCGCGAACTGACCCAGCGCGCGCGGGTGCTGCAATTGCGCTTCAACGTGGCGCTGTTCGTCGCCTCGCTGGCGCTGGTCGGGCTGGCGGTGTGGTTCGGCCTGCGCTTTGCCGACCGGCAGGTGATGCCGCTCTACGAACTGGTTTCCGCCTCGCGCGAGGTGGGCGCGGGCAACTACCGTCTGCGGGTAGAAGGGCGCACCGGGGCGGACGAGATCGGCCAGCTCAACCGCGCCTTCAACCGCATGACCGCGCAGATCGAACGGCAGACCCAGGCGCTGCTCGGCGCCAACGAACAGCTCAGCGAGCGCCGCGCCTTTATCGAGGCGGTGCTCGAATCGGTTACCGCCGGCGTCGTCTCGCTCGATGCCGAGGGCGGCGTGCAGCTGATGAACAGCTCTGCGCAGAAACTGCTGCTTGGCCGCACCGGCCCGGCTCCGGTAGGCGAAAAGCTCTCTGCCATCGCTCCGCAGATCGCCGCGATGATCGACGGCGGGGTGAAAGAAGGCGTGGTCCAGCATGGCACCGGCGGCGGTGATCTCCGCACGCTGGCCGTCAAGTCCACCGGCGAAGGCGGCGGGCTGGTCATCACCTTCGAAGACATCACGCGCCAGTTGCTCGATCAGCGACAGGCCGCCTGGTCCGACGTCGCCCGCCGTATCGCGCACGAGATCAAGAACCCGCTCACCCCGATCCAGCTGGCGACCGAACGGCTCAACCGCCGCTACCGCAAGCAGATCACCAACGATCCCGAACTGTTCGAGGAACTGACCAGCACGATCATCCGCCAGGTGGGCGACCTCAGGAAGATGGTGGACGAATTTTCCTCGTTCGCGCGGCTGCCCAAGCCGGTGTTCCGCGGCGAGGACCCTGTCGATCTCGCCCGGCAGGCGTTGTTCCTGCAGGAGGTGGCGCGGCCCGATATCGATTTCGATTTCACCTCCACCGGCGACATCGGCATCGCCGCCTGCGACCGGCACCAGTTTGGCCAGGCCATGACCAATGTGCTGAAGAACGCGGTGGAGGCGGTTGAGGCCAAGGCCCGCAATGCCGAGCCCGATTATCGCGGCCATGTTGCCATGGCCATGACGGGCGACGACGACGCCATCACCGTCGCCATCGCCGACAACGGCATCGGCCTGCCGCAGGATCGCGAACGCATCGTCGAACCCTATGTCACCACGCGCGAAAAGGGCACGGGCCTCGGCCTCGCTATCGTCAAGAAGATCGTCGAGGAACACGGCGGCGAAATGACATTCACCAGCGGCGAAGGCGGCGGCACCGTCGTGGCGATGCGTTTCGCCCGCGATCCGCTGTCGCAGCAGCGCGGTTCGGAAGCAGCCCAATGACCCCATTCAATACCAAGGAGGCCGCATGGCGCTCGATATCCTGATCGTCGACGATGAAAAGGACATCCGCGATCTCGTCGCGGGCGTGCTCAGCGACGAAGGCTATGAATGCCGCACCGCCGGAGACAGCACCTCGGCGCTGGCGATGATCGACGAGCGCCGCCCCAGCCTGGTTCTGCTCGATGTCTGGCTGCACGGCAGCCCGATGGACGGGCTGGAAGTGCTCGACGCGATCAAGGTGCGCGAGCCGGAGCTGCCGGTGATCATCTTTTCCGGCCACGGCAACATCGATACCGCCGTCTCGGCGATCAGCCGCGGTGCGATGGACTTCATCGAGAAGCCATTCGAGGCGGAGCGTCTGCTCTTGCTGGTCGAGCGTGCAACCGAGACCGAGCGACTGCGGCGCGAGAATGCGCAGCTGCGTCAGGGCTCTCCGCTGGGCGATGAATTCACCGGCAACAGTTCCGCGATCAACCAGGTCCGTGCCACACTCAAGCGGGTCGCCAACACCGGCAGCCGTTTGCTGATCGCCGGGCCGGCGGGCGCGGGCAAGGAAGTGGCCGCGCGGCTGCTCCATGGCTGGAGCGCACGCGCAAACAATGCCTTCGTCAGCGTCAATTCGGCGCGCATCACTCCCGAACGTTTCGAACAGGAGCTGTTCGGCGAGGAAGCAGACGGCAAGCTGGTGCGTCCGGGCCTGCTCGAAATGGCGGATGGCGGTACGCTCTATCTGGACGAGGTGGCCGACATGCCGCTCTCCACCCAGGCGCGCATCCTGCGGGTACTGACGGAGCAGGCCTTCGTTCGCGTCGGCGGGCACCGGCAGATCCGGGTGGACGTGCGGGTGGTCTCCTCCACCTCGCGCAATCTCGAACGCGAAATCGCCGAGCGACGCTTTCGTGAAGACCTGTTCTACCGGCTCAACGTGGTGCCGGTGACCATCCCTTCGCTATCCGAACGGCGCGAGGACATCCCCGCGCTGGTCGACCATTTCTTTGCCCGCTACGCCACCGATCAGGGCGTCGCCCCGCCGGCGATCTCGATGGAAGCCATGGCGGCGCTGCAGGCCTACGAATGGCCGGGTAACGTGCGGCAGCTGCGCAACGTGGTCGAACGCACCGTCATCCTCACCCCGCGCGAACGGCTGAGCCGGATCGAGGCGGACATGTTGCCGCCCGAAGTGGTCAGCGGCCGGCTGGCCAACGATTCGGGCGTCTCGGCCCTGATGGGCGTGCCGCTGCGCGAAGCGCGCGAGAATTTCGAGCGCGAATACCTGCGCGTGCAGATCCGCCGCTTCTCGGGCAATATCTCAAAGACCGCCACCTTCATCGGCATGGAGCGCTCAGCCCTGCACCGCAAGCTCAAGCTGCTCGGCATGGTCGACCGGCGCGAGGATGAGGACGAGGCGGAAGAATAAGGCGCGGTTTCCGCCTAATCCATCACCAGCACCACCCGCCCGGCTAGCTTGCCTGAGAACGCTTCGGTCATCGCCCGGGCATAGTCCTCGATCAGATAACGCGCCGCGATGGCGGGGTGGAATTTGCCTTCCCCGGCGAGAGCCGCCACCAGCTTCTGGTTCGCGGCGGCTTCGTCCGGCCGGTTCAGCGCATGACCACGCATTTGCACGCCGACCAGGCTGGCACATTTGAGCAACGGCAGGTTGGTCTTCAGCGCGGTGAGTCCGGCAGGGAAACCGATCACCAGATGCCGCCCGTCATAGCCCAGGGTGCGGAAGGCGAGGTCGGTGGCATCGCCGCCGACTGGATCGAACACGATGTCTATGTCCTTGCCGCCGTTGGCCGCCTTGACCTGATCGCGCCAGTCGCTTGCCCCGGTTTCGACCACCGCGTCGGCCCCGCCTGCCAGAGCAGCGGCACGTTTTTCGGGGCTGGAGGCCGAGGCGATCACCCGTAGGCCAAGGTGCTTGCCAACCTCGACCGCCGCATATCCCGTACCGCCCGCCGCGCCGAGCACCAGCAACGTCTCGCCCGCGCGCGCCCGCGCCCGGTCGACCAGCGCGTGCCACGCGGTCTGGTAGTTGACCGGAAACACCGCCGCTGCGGCCAGGTCCATGCCCGCCGGCACCTTGCTGACATTGTCGGCGCGGAACAGCCCCGCTTCGGCAAAGGTACCGCCCAGCGACGAACCAAACACCCGGTCACCCGGCTGCAGGTGTGTCACTCCTTCGCCCACCGCCTCTACGATTCCGGCATATTCGCTGCCGGGAATGAAGGGCAGCGGCGGCTTGAACTGATATTCGCCGCGCGCGGTCAGCACATCGACGAAGGAAATTCCCGCCGCCTTGATCGCCACGCGAACCTGGCCGGGCCCGGGAGCGCCCGGATCGTATTCCTCCAGCCGGTAGGTTTCGGGCGGTCCGAATTCATGGGCAATGACGGCGCGGGGCATGAAGTTCTCCTTGGAAATTGTCCTTGGGGCAGTTTCAGCGCGTGGCCTTCGACAGGCTCAGGCTGAGCGGGGTTTTCCGGATTGCCAAGGCTGGTGAAGTGTAATTCCAGTGCCCGCTCGGCCTGAGCCTGTCGAAGGCCACGCGCAACACCCGGCCATCAATGCTGCCCCCCGTCGCAGCGCACCAGCGCGGCGCTGACGTTGACCGAGGCGGGGCTGGCGAGGAACAGCGCGGCGGTGACGATGTCCTGCGGGTCGGCGGCCAGCCCGCGCGGGGTGGGGATCGGCCCCTCGCCCTTGTCGGGCCAGGCCTGGACGATGTCGGTCTTGAATGCGCCGGGCGACAGCGTGTTCACCCGCACGTGCGGAGCATATTCGTGCGCCAGGCTGACCGACATGGCGTTGAGCGCCGCCTTGGACGAACCATAAGGCACGACCGAGGGCAAGGGCATCAGCGAGCCCGACGAGGTGACGTTGATGATACAGCCACCGCCCTGTCCGTTTTTGGCGGCATCATACATCCGCTTGCCGATCTGGGTGGCCAGGCGGAACGGTCCCTTGAAGTTGAGATTGAGCACCGAATCGAACAGCGCCTCGGTGACTTCGTGGCTCGGCATCCGTGGGCTCATCCCGGCGTTGTTCACAAGGATATCCACACGCCCGAAGGCGGCATAGGCTTCATCGACCAGCCGGTCGCACTCCGCCCATTTGCCGACATGGGCGGAAACGGCGAGCGCCTTGCGGCCCAGCGCGCGGCACTCCTCGGCCACGGCCTCGCAGTTTTCCAGTTTGCGGCTGGCGATGATGACATCGGCCCCGCGCTCGGCGAAGGCCCTGACCATCTGGTAGCCTAGCCCCCGCGAACCGCCGGTGACGAGCGCGACCTTGCCGGTGAGGTCGAACAGCGGGTCCATCACAGCCGGTCCTGCCCGGGCACGCCTTCGGGCCGCGCATCGGGATAGCGTTCCAGCGCGGCTTTCAGCCGGGTGGGAATGTGCTCGCTGGGGAACATGCCCTCCACCGGCTTGGCCCGCTTGAGATAGGCGCGGGCGAGCTGGCTCTTGTGCGCGTCGGTCGGCCCGTCGGCGAAGGCTAGGCCCATGCCGCCGCCGAACCAGTTCGCCAGCGGCATATCGAGGCTGATGCCCAGCGAGCCGTGGATTTCCAGCGCCTTGCCGATGACGCTCATCCAGACATTGGCCATGGCCACCTTGCACATGCCGATATGGTTGCGCGGGCTGCCGTGCGGCATCCGCCCCGCCTCGGTCTCGTCGATCAGCCAGGCGGTCTTGAGCGTGAGCAGGCGGAACTGCTCCAGTTCGATCACGCTTTCGGCGATCTTGGCCTGGACCATCTGGTGGTCGCCCAGCTTGCGCCCGCGCGTGGTGCGCGAGACGGCGCGTTCCAGCATCATGTCGAGCGCGCGCTGGCACTTGCCGACGGTGCGCATGGCGTGGTGGATACGCCCGCCGCCCAGCCGCGCCTGGGCCACCTTGAACCCTTCGCCAGGCTGGCCAAGGATATGGTCCGCCGGAATGCGCACCCGGTTGTAGCGGACATGCCCGTGTGCGCCTTCCTCGTAGGGATTTTCCCCGGCGATGGCGACATTGCGGATGATCTCGATCCCTGGCGTGTCGGCGGGGACGACGAACATGCTCATCCGCTCGGTCAGCGGCGCGCCCTCGGCGGTAACGGCGATGACAAGGTAGAAGCTGGCGAAGCGGGCGTTGGAGGAGAACCACTTCTCCCCCTCGATCACCCATTCATTGCCTTCCAGCGTCGCCTTGCAGGTGAACACCCCCGGATCCGCCCCGCCCTGCGGCTCGGTCATCGAAAAGCACGAGACGATCTCGCCCGCCATCAGCGGCCCGAGATAGCGCTGCTTCTGTTCGGGCGTGCCGAACAGCGCGAGGATCTCGGCATTGCCGGTATCCGGCGCGGCGCAGCCGAAGACCACCGGGGCCCAGTTGGACCGGCCGATGATCTCGTTCATCAGCGCCAGCTTGACCTGGCCATAGCCCGGCCCGCCGAGGTTGGG
>JAGWTB010000158.1 GCA_028869175.1 Sphingomonadales bacterium | reverse complement strand
CGGCGACTGGAACAATTGCGCGATGCGCCGGGCCACCCTGACCTCGACCCGGTTCACCGGCTCCAAGCTCACCGGCGCCGATTTCACCGAGGCGCGCGCCATGCACATCCAGTTCGAGGAAGTGCTGCTGGTCTCGGCGAAGCTGCCCGGCTTCTCGTTCCGCAAGGAGAGCCTGCGCCGGGTCGATCTGTCCGGCGCCGATGTGCGCAAGGGCGATTTTCGCATGACCGTGTTCGAGGACTGTTCCTTGCGCGAGGCGATGGTGGCGGGTTCGCGCTTCGAGGGCTCTGACCTGCGCGGCGCCGACCTCGGCGGGCTGCGCCTGGTCGATGCCGGGCTGTTTCGCGGGGCGACGATCTCGCGCGAGCAGGCCGGGCAATTGCTGGGCGAACTGGGGCTCAACGTCCGGTAGGCCCAGGGCGGGACCGCTTGCCTCAGTCCGCGGCGCGCTCGTCCTTGTCCAGCTGTTCGCTTACGCCTTCGGCAAGGCCGAGGCACAGCGCGGCTTCCTCGCGGGTCAGCATGATCTCTTCAGCACCGAACACGGCAAGCTTCGTGCGCAGGACCTGCGCCATCGCACGCGCTACCTGTAGGGCGCTTGGCATCATCTGGGGGTCAGCCATTTGCCAGGATCCTTTCCCTTCGGCGGCTCTGCCTGCGGCAGCGGAGCCGGGCAGGTCGCATTGACGCGCATTCATACCGGTTTTGCCGGGATGTGGCGAGGTGGAGAGGGAAGGGGGCACCCCGGCGCCCGCGCCCCGCGCGGGCTAGGGGCAACCCGCTCTACTTGGCTGGCAGCCGGCGACGCTTTCGCGCCACCGCCGGCCGAGCCAAGCCGGCATGGATGCCGGCCCTTCGGGTGACGATCGGGGCCAGTGGGGAGAGGCGGCAAGGCTGGTTGGCGCGGGCGGGCGAGGGCGCTAGGTTCCGCCCGATGCCAATCGTTCTTGCCGCCGCCGCGCTTTGCCTCGCTCCTTCCGTCCATGACGGCGACACGATCCGCTGCGGCCGCGAGCGGGTCCGCATCGCCAACATCGATGCACCCGAATTGCCTGATAGCCCCAAGTGCCAGGACCGTCGGCGGTCCTACGCCTGGTGCGACTTTGCCGCTGGCGAAGCCTCGCGGGTTGCCCTTGCGCGGCTACTGTCGCGTGGGCGGGTCATGATCGCGCGGCTTGGCACCGACCCCTATGGGCGGACGCTTGCCACGGTCTCGGTGAACGGCGTGGACGCCGGCGACTATCTGGTCGCGCAAGGCCTCGCGAGGCCCTGGCGCTGAGCGTCCCTATCGAAAGTGGCGAGCCTTGCCCGCCTGCGGGCTCCAGCTTGCGCATCTGACCGAGGGCCGAGCCGTAGCGCATGGCGCTGGACGGCGAAGGGCTGGCGCGCCCGCGTGTGACCCACGCGTCGCCGACCGGCATGGAGCGGGGATCCAGGAAGGCAATGCCCGCTACCGCGGGCGCTGGCGGGTGGGAGCAGGTCCTGCCGAAAGGGCCGAGGCTGACGGGTTGGGCCTTTGCGGGGCATCCGCTGGGCCTGACCTGACGAAACCGCCCTTCGTTTGCCGATGAACCCTGCAGGGCCAGTCCCTGGCCGCACCCCAAAAGCAGCGGACCGTGAAGCCCTTGCGGGCTTGCCGCACCACTCCTCGCTTTTGGGTTTCCCTCACATGCGTTCGGTGCAGGCCCGGGCCTTTGGCCCTGCCTGTGGTGTTCATCGGCGGGCGGTTCCGCCGAGTTCAAGCCACGGAGATACCCCATGAAGAACCTCGTCATCCTGATCGGCCGCATCGCCGCCGCTCCCGAAACCCGCCAC
>JAGWTB010000157.1 GCA_028869175.1 Sphingomonadales bacterium | reverse complement strand
CCATTGGGGATCGGCAGCTTGATGTCGTTGGTGCAGGCCAGCGCGATGGTGTTGGTGCAGTTGGTGAAGATGCCGGTCAGCCCGCTGTTGAAGCCCAGCGGCTTGCTCACCTCGATATAGGCGCCGGCCTGCCAGATGAACTTGTCGTCACCCATCCGCCCCTGAAGCTGGAATTCCTCGGTAAAGGTCGATTGCTGCGAATTGTAGCCGCTGAAGCCCGGGTGCAGCTCGATCGATCGCGAGAAGAACGTGCCCGCGCCCGGCTGGCCCGGCGGCACCAGGAAATTGTCGCCGAACAGCGAGAACGAGGCCTGCTCGCGATACTCGGCATAGGAGACGATGTTCTTCACCTTCAGCGTGTCGCTCGCCTGCCAGCTCGTGGTGTTGATGACCTGCCACTGGGTGATGCGCTCGAACGGATCGGGGTCGCTGTTCTCCACCGACCAGAACCCGTCGCCCCGTGCCACCCCGCGCGCCACCTGCGCGCAGCCATAGGGGTTCAGCGTGAACGCCAGGAACGCCACCGCCGGGTTGGGCTTCGAACCGTCGGGATAGGTGCAGGCCATCAGCTTGCCCAGGTCGCCATTGGTGCGCGAGCGGCTGTAGCTGGCGACGACATAGTTCTCCAGATCGGGCGTCAGTTCGCCGACGATGCTCAGTCGCAGCGCGGTATAGTTGACGTTGTCGAACGCGGCCGGCCCGGTGCCGCTCTTGTTGATCAGGTAGCCGTCGCGCACGTTGCGATCGACGCCCAGCCGCACGCGGAACGTGTCGGACAGCGGCACGTTCAGCACCGCCTGCACCCGCCGCAGGTTGTATTCGCCCACCGATCCCTCGACATAGCCTTCCAGTTTGCCGGTCGGCCGCTGTGGCACCAGCAGGATCGCGCCGCCGGTGGTGTTGCGCCCGAACAGCGTGCCCTGCGGGCCTTTCAGCACCTGCACGTTCTGCAGGTCGAACAGCGAACCCACCCCGGCGCCGTTGCCCGAGGTGGTCCCCCCGAACGAGCGCGGCGCCACCACGTCGGCGAAATAGACGCCTACCGATGGCGAGGTCTTGCCCTCCTGGGTAAAGCCGCGCAGCACGAAACTGGTCTTTTCCGCGCCGAAGTTCGAATTGACCGACAGCGAGGGCACATAGTTGCCCAGGTCGGCCGAGTTGACGATGTTGCGCTTGCTCAGCGCGTCCTGGCTCAGCACCGTCATCGAGATCGGCACGTCCTGCAGGCGCTGTTCGACGCGCTGCGCGGTGACGATGATGTCGGAGGTGACCTCGCCGCCGCCTGCACCGTTTGCCGCCTGCGCCAGCGCCGGCGCGGCGTGCACGAAGGATGCCGCCGCCAGCCCGGCCAGCAGACGCGCCCTGGTTGTCCTGTTCATGTGCCTGGTCTCCCTGTGCTTGTTATGATTGTTTTTTTCAGCGGGATGGTCATGGCTTGCGCCCGTTTCCTCTCCATCCCGGGCGGCGAAGTTGTTGCCTTGCCTGCCTGTCGGGACTGTGCCGCATCGCCCGGCCAATCCGGAAACGTTTTTGCATGTCTGTAGCGGCAAAGCCGCGCCGGCTTCGGGATTTTGGCCGAATTGGCGAAGTTCGGCCGCCGGGGAAAACTTCGGGGCCACAATCCCGGTTGCCAGCCCGGCCGTCCTGTTCCCATCTCCACTTGATAACCAGCAGGAGAAAGTGCCGTGGCCGAAACCCAGTCCGATCTGTCCGGAGGCCTCACCCCGGATCACGAACTGTTCTTCGCCGAAAAGCCCGCCGATCCCGAGATGCGCGAGAGCACCTCGATCTGGCTGTTCGACGATGCCGGCCGCTTCGGCGC
>JAGWTB010000098.1 GCA_028869175.1 Sphingomonadales bacterium | reverse complement strand
GAAAGGTAGGCCGTGGGCCGCTTGGCCCAGACATCGTTCAGCGCCACCCCGTTGCGGCCCGTCACGTTCATCGGCCGCATGAACTGGTGGGCGTGAAAGCCGGTGGCCAGCACCAGCACGTCGAGTTCGTGCAGCGTGCCGTCGGCCGTGCGCACCCCGGCAGGCTCGATTCGGGCGATCGCTTCGGTTACCAGTTCGGCATTGGGCTGCTGGATCGCCTGATAGTAATCGGTCGAGCGCACCAGCCGCTTGCACCCGGCGCGGTAATCGGGGCGCAGCTTTTCGCGCAGGACCGGATCGGCGATGCAGCCTTCCAGGTTCGCCAGCGCATAGGCTTCGGTCTGCTCCATCATCGGCGAGGTTACATCGACCACCGCTTCCGACCAGCCCCATGCCATTTCCAGATAGGCAGGATCGTTCTGCATCTGCTTCAGCAGTTGCGGGTCGCGGCGCAGCTGGTCTTTCAGCTCTTCGCTGTAAGGCTCGTTGGTGGCGGGCATGATCCACTGGGCGGTGCGCTGGAAATGGCTGAGTCGCTCGGCCCGAGGGACCAGCGCCGAAACGATCTGCACACCGGTGGAGCCGCTGCCGATCACGCCGATCCGCTTGCCGTCCAGCGGCACGGAATGATCCCAGCGGGCGCTGTGGAAGCAGGCGCCGGCGAAGCTTTCCAGCCCCTCGATCGCCGGATAGGCCGGGTGGTGGAGGATGCCGGTGGCAGCGATGACGACATCGGCCGTATCGCGGGTGCCGCGCTGGGTGGCGATGTGCCACTGGCCGTCACGGTAAGCGCATTCGATCACTTCCTCGCCGAAGGCGATGGCGCTGGCCACGCCGTATTTCTGTGCCGTGCGTTCGAAATAGGCGCGGATTTCCGGGCCTGCGGGCATTTCGCTGGTCCAGTCCGGGTTGGGTTCGAACGAATAGGTATAGGCGTGGGACGGCACGTCGCAGGTGAGACCGGGATAAGTGTTTTCCCGCCAGGTGCCGCCAAGGCTGGCGGCCTTTTCGTAGATCGCGAAGTTGCGGTGGCCTTGCGCCAGCAGGCGAATGCCGACCAGAATGCCCGACATGCCCGCGCCGATCACCACCACGCGCACGTCGCGTTCGATCCGGTTCATTCGATGCTCCCCCTGAAATTCATCCGTATGACTGCTTTGGGCATATGCCAAATCAAGCTGCCTGAACGTTCGGTTATAGGGAAGGGGGCTGGGATTTACCGCCGAAGTCCTGCACCGGCATGGCTTGGAATTGCAAATCGGCGGTGCCGGCAATTGATCTGGCGCCCCCGTGAATCCGGTGCGCTGGTGCCCGGGGCAGCCTCGCTTTGCCGCCTGCATCGGAGGGAGGATCTGGCCCTATCCTGGAGCGCGCTTGTCATGTGTCTGGCAGGTCTCTCAGTGAAAATCCCGTGATTTGGGCATGATCCGGACGTCGCGCGGGTGACCGTGCATCCGGGGGCGTTGAAGCGGAGGGATTTCGTCACCGCGTGACCTGAGGGGCGCGCCATGCTCCTGATGCGCAAGGCTATCGAGCAGGCCTGTCTGGTCGATGATCCGATCGACCATCAGGTGGACCACGCCCTCGTCACTGCGCTGCACTTCGGCTTCGATCATCATCAAGCGGGATGTCATGACCGCCCGGCGCTGGCGTTCCATGTCGCGGGACCACAGCAGGGCGTTGGCGATGCCGGTCTCGTCCTCGATGGTGATGAACACGGCATTGCCCTTGCCAGGACGCTGGCGGATCAGGACTACGCCGGCGACGCGAACCTTGCGGCCATCGGGGGCGGCATTGGCATCGGCACAGGTCAGCACGCCTTCCCGGGTGAGCCGTTCGCGCAGGAACTGCAGCGGATGCCCTTTGATCGACAGGCGCGTGGTCTGGTAATCGGCCACCACTTCGTCGGCCAGCGGCATGGCTGGCAGTGGCGCATCCGCTTCCGCGCCAAGCTCGGGCGCCTGCGCCATGGCGAACAGGGGCAACTGGACGGCGGGCGTGCGCCGCGCCTCCCACAGGGCATTGCGCCGGCCCTTGCCCAGCGAGGCGAAGCCATCGGCATCGGCCAGCTTGCGCAAGGCCGCAGTGGGCAGGGCGGCGCGGTGGGCCAGGTCCTCCAGCGACGCGAATGGCGCAGTTGCCCGCGTCGTGACGATGCCATCGGCCCAGCTTTTCCGGAATCCTTCGATCCGCGAGAAACCGAGCCGGAGGGCAAGCGCGCTGTCTTCCCGCCGTTCCAGCGTGCTGTCCCACGCGCTGGCGTTCACATCGACAGCGCGCACCTCCACCCCATGATCCTGTGCATCGCGCACCAGTTGGGCGGGGGCATAGAAGCCCATCGGCTGGCTGTTGAGGAGGGCGCAGGTGAACACGGCCGGGTGCCGACACTTCAGCCACGATGAGACATAGGCAAGCCAGGCAAAGGCCTGCGCGTGGCTTTCGGGAAAGCCGTAGTCGCCGAAGCCTTTGATCTGTTCATAGCAGCGTTCGGCAAATTCGCGCTCATACCCGCGCGCGACCATGCCCTCGATCAGTAGGTCTTCGTAGTTGTGGACCGTGCCATGATTGCGGAAGGTGGCCATGGCACGGCGCAAGCCATCGGCCTGATCGGGGGTGAACCGGGCCGCCACGATGGCCAGTTTCATGGCCTGCTCCTGGAACAGTGGCACGCCCAGGGTCTTGTCCAGGACCTCGCGCAGCTCGTCCCGGTCATGCGGCGGGGCGGGGCTGGGATAGACGATCTTTTCCTTGCCGTTGCGCCGCCTGAGGTAAGGATGGACCATGCCGCCCTGGATCGGCCCCGGACGGACGATGGCGACCTGGATCACCAGGTCGTACAGTTCCCTGGGTTTCATCCGCGGCAGCATGGCGATCTGGGCCCGGCTTTCGACCTGGAAGGTGCCGATGGAGTCTCCCCGCCGGAGCATCCGGTACACTTCAGGGTCTTCCACCGGCACGTTTTGCAAGGCGTAGTTGCCCAGCCCGTGTTCGCGCAGCAACTCGAAGCTCTTGGCAAGGCAGGTGAGCATGCCCAGCGCCAGAACATCGACCTTCATCAGCCCGAGCGCGTCGATATCGTCCTTGTCCCATTCGATGAAGGTGCGATCCGGCATGGCGGCGTTGTGGATCGGCACCAGTTCGTCGAGCCGGCCTTCGGTCAGGACGAACCCGCCGACATGCTGCGACAGGTGCCGGGGAAATTCGAGCAGGCGTTCGACCAGCTCGTGCAGCCGCGCGACCGAGGGATTGCCCGGATCGAACCCGGCCTCCTCCAGCCGAGGCGGCGGAACCCGGCTGCCCCCGTGCGAGCCCCAGATGGTGGAGGCGATCCGCGCGGTCATGTCTTCGGTCAGCCCCAGGACCTTGCCCACCTCGCGGATCGCGCTGCGCGGGCGATAGTGGATCACCGTGGCAGCAATGCCCGCCCGCTCCCGGCCATAGCGGGCATAGATGTACTGCATGATTTCCTCGCGGCGCTCATGCTCGAAGTCCACGTCGACATCGGGCGGCTCATTGCGCGCATCGGAAAGGAAGCGCGAGAACAGCAGCTTCTCGCGCACCGGATCGATCGGGGTGATGCCCAGGAAATAGCAAACCAGCGAATTGGCCGCGCTGCCGCGCCCCTGGCACAGGATCGGCGGATCGAGGCTGCGGGCATGGCGCACGATGTCATGCACGGTGAGAAAGTAGCAGGCATAGCCCTTGTCGCGGATCAGGCGGAATTCCTGGGCCAGCACGGCCTGGTAGGCTTCCGGCAGGCCGGCGGGGAACAGGGCCCTGCCGCCTTCCTCCGCCAGATGTTCCAGCCAGTCCTGCGGTTGCCATCCTTCGGGGACCGGCTCGTGTGGATATTCGTAACGCAGTTCATCCAGCGTGAAGGCGATGCGGGAGAGGAAATCACTCGTCGCCGCGACCGCTTGTGGGCAGGCGCGGAACAGGCGGGCCATTTCGGCAGGGGGTTTCAGGTGCCGCTCGGCATTGGCGAGCAGGCGACGACCCGCCGCGGCGATGGTCGTGCCCTCGCGGATGCAGGTCAGCACATCGTGCAAGGGCCGCGCGTCGGGGTGGTGATAGAGCGCGTCATTGGTGGCGATGAGGGGAATGCCGGTTGCCTTGCCCAGCGCCTGCGCCTCGGCCAGCTGCCGCGCGTCAGCCCCGGTGCGGGGCATGGTGACTGCCAGCCAGACGGCACCGGTCCGCACTTCGGCCAATCGGTCGAGCAGGGCCCGGTCGCGGTCCGTGGCGATCAGCAGCAGGTCGTCGGCATGGTCGAGCAGATCGGGCAGACGGAGCGTGCAATCCCCCTTTTCCGCCCGCCGGTTGCCCAGGGTCAGCAGGCGCGTCAGGCGCCCCCAGCCATGGCGGGTGGCAGGATAGGCGATCACGTCCGGGGTGCCGTCGGCGAAGACCAGCCGGGCCCCCACGACCAGGCGAAAATCGCTGGCCAGCCCGCCGATCTCGCGCCAGGCGATATGCGCGCGCACGACGCCGGCCACGGTGTTGCGGTCGGCAATGCCGATCCCTGCCATCCCAAGCGCATGAGCCTGGCCGACTATCTGCGCGGGATGGGAAGCCCCCCGCAGGAAGCTGTAGTTGGTGGCGGCCACCAACTCGGCAAAAGGTGGCGGATCGTTCATGCGAACAAGCCGTGGACATACCACCTGGGATCGCGCTTTTCCGCGTAAAGCCCGTGGCGGAAGATCCAGTAGCGCCGTCCGCGCACGTCCTCGATCCGGTAATAATCGCGCGTCAGTCCGCCCTTTGCCGCATGCTCGCCACCCTTGCGCCGCCACCATTCGGCGGCGATCCGCTCGGGTCCTTCGTAAAGCCGGACCTCATGCAGCTTGCGCCGCCAGCGAAAGCGGTGCGGTGGCCCGTCCGGCACTTCGGCCACGACTTCCACCGGCTGCGGCGGATCGAACAGGAACAGGGGGCGCATCGGAGGCTCGCCGGGCGGCGGCTCGGGCCAGCGGGCCGGTTCGCGGGCATCGATGGCGGGCAGGGCCAACTGGGCCTGTTCGGGAATGTGACTGTCACGCGGGACCAGGCGGCACAGCGCCTGCGGCCCCAGCCGCGTGCTCAGCCGGTCGATCAGGGCGGCCAGGGTCTCGTCCTCCTGCCCTTGGCCATCGAGTTCCGGCTGGCTGCTGGCGAGCGGTTCCGTGCGGGGCAGGAACAGGGTGATCCGGTCATAACCGAAGCCGGGATCGAGCGGATCGGTCAGGGCGGCGATCCGCTCGTCGAACAGGCGCAGGACCGGCGCCGGTTCACGGGTCGGCAGCCCGGTCTCGATCGCCAGCCGCTGGCGCGCGCCATCGCTGCGGAACAGGGTCAGGACAAAGCGTCGTCCGCCAAGCCCACGTTGCTCCAAAGTCCGCCCGGCCTCGCGCAGGAGATCCGCGAAACAGGCCGTGATGCTGGCCTGAAGCGCAAGCGGTTCGGCAAAGCGCCGCTCGAAATGGAGCGGTTCGGGATGGGCCAGCGGATCGATCGGGGCCTGTTCCTCGCCCAGCAGGCGACGCAGGGCGCTCACTGCCCCGGCCCCGAAACGCGCGGCGATGCTGGAGGCCGACCGCGCGGCGAGATCCCTGACGGTCTTCAATCCGGCCCGGTGCAAGGCCAGCGTGGCCTCGGCGTCCAGCCCCAGCGCCACCACCGGCAGGGCACGCAGGGCCTGGCGCTCGTCCGCAAGGGGCAGCGCGCCATGACGAGCCAGGGCCTGCGCTCCTTCCGGGGTGTAGGCGATGGCCAGCCGCAGGGTCATGCCCACTTCGGTCAGCACATCTTCCACCTGCGCGGCGAGGCCCGCCTCGCCTCCGAACAGATGTTCTGCCCCGGTGCTGTCGAGCGTGATGCCATCGGGTGCGACGAGGGTAACCCGAGGCGACCAAGCGGTGCAACGTTCGGCCAGGCGCTTCAGCCAGTGCCGGTCGGCGGCCTCGTCCATCTCTGCCACGGCAAGATGGGGATATATGGCGCGCGCATCGGCCAGCGCCATACCGGGGTAAAGGCCCGATGCCTGGGCGGCGGCGTTCACGGCGCCCAGGCGCTGCGCCCCCTTTACCCTGGCGACCAGAGCCAGCGGCGCCTCAGGCGGCTGACCTGGCGATGGCGAGGCGCTGGCGGCCTGCTCCAGCCGCATCCGGTCGGTCGGCAGGAACGGGAACCACAAGGCCAGATAGCGGCGCTTCACGGAAGATGCGGCGGTCACGGTCCCACTCCAGTCGCCAGTTCATCCCGCAGGGACCGGATTTCTGGCGCAGCAAGGTTATGTCGAAGACGGGCGCTCCCGACGCATTGCCGGGGAGCGCTTGCGAGGGTGCGGAGGCCACTTGCCAGCGGGTCTGCGCCGCACTGGGAACAGGCTCTGCCTCCAGCCGCAGCAGCAGCAGGGGAACGCCGGATTTCTCGGCAGCCAGGGCAAGGCGGCGGCTGGCGGTCAGATCCAGTTCGCGCATGGAGCCCCAGCTCTCCGCGATCACCACGCTGAGTGCCGGGCAGCGCAGGGCTTCGACAGTGGCGCGCAGCAGGGCCATCGCATCGGGTACCATCCCCAGCAAGGCCATGTCCGGGGCACCGCCGAGTTCGGCCCAGCCTTGCGCCTGCAAGACACCGCCCAGCCGCATCGCGCGCATCGACCGCAGCCATAAGGTCGTGCGCTGCTCGTTCCTGGCCAAGCCGTTTGCCAGGGCCATGGCAAAGCCGATCACGGCCGCCGCATCGTCCGGCTCTGCCGCATAGACCTCATGCACGCGCCCTCGTGCCAGTCCTCCCCCCAGCGTCTTGTCGAGCGAGGCAATGCCAAAGGCCTTGCAAGGCACCTCCGCCTGCATGGCGCCGGGGGGCGTGAGGGAAGGAACGATTCGCATATGTTCTTATTATGTTCCATAATCCCGGGAGATCAAGCCGGCTTTGCCACCTTGCCTGCATGATCATTCAAGCGTCGGGCCGTGATAACCATCAGGGCCGGCGGTCAGCTGGCCCACCCGCAAGGACCGGAGACGCGACCGCATTCGATGACTTCCGGTCATCGAATATCATCCTTGATCGCAGGGCGCCGTCCAGACATGACATAGCCTGCTGGTGCCGGGGTCGTTGCAATGCCGATGCGGAGATGACCGTGTTATGACAAACCTCGCGACCTTGACGATGAATCCTACGATCGACGTCTCGTTCGAGGTTGATCGCATGTTCCCGACGCACAAGAACCGGGGGCGTGACGAACGCCACGATCCGGGGGGAGGGGGCATCAATGTCGCGCGGGTCTTCGCTCGCCTGGGCGGCAATGCCCGTTGTTTCTATCTGGCGGGCGGTGCGGCGGGCGCAGCCCTTGACGTTCTCATGGACCGGCACGGGCTCGTTCGCTGCCGGATCGACATCGACGGGGAAACCCGCGTTGCCATGGCCGTTCTCGACCGGGAAACCGGGTTGCAATATCGCCTGGTCGCCGACGGACCTGAAATTGGCCCGGAAAAAGCCGAAGAATGCCTGGCCCTGCTGGAAACGGCGGATTTCGATTATCTTGTCGCCAGCGGGACGCTGCCGCGGGGTTTGCCCGACGATTTCTATGCCCGGGTTGCCGCCCTGGCGACCAAACGTGGCAAGCGCATGGTGCTGGACAGTTCCGGGCGGGGCCTCGCCCATGGGTTGGCAGGCGGCAACATCTTCCTGGCAAAGCCCAGCCTCGAGGAACTGCGCGCGCTGTGCGGCCGCAGGCTCGAAACTGACGAAGAGATTGCCGAGGCAGGGCGCGAGATCGTCGGCCAGGGCAAGTGCGAGCACCTTGCCGTCACCCTCGGCTCCGACGGGGCCTTCCTGATCAACGCACAAGGCGCGCTGCGACTGCCCGCGGTCCCGGTGGAATCCGTCAGCGCCGTGGGGTCGGGAGACAGCTTCGTTGCCGCGATGATCTTTGGCCTTGCCAGCGGACGCGAGATCGAGGACGCCTTTCGTCTCGCCTTGGCGGCAGGCGCAGCGGCCGTGCTGACCCCCGGAACCGACCTTGCCCGGGCGGACGACATCTACCGCCTCTATGCGGCAGCCAAGGCGCAGGCCTGATAGATCCGGTCCGTGGCACCTGCGATTTTTAGTCGCGGCATGGTCAAGGCAACTGCAGGGGCATTTCCGGATCTGGTTTGCGGGCCAATCGGGCCGGGCTTGAAGCCAAGCGATGGCACATGCGTTGCAAGCGGATGGTTCGAACCCGCGGCGATGAACTTCTCGTTTGATTGCAATCAACAAGAGCATAGCATGGATCGTGCATGCTGGCTTTGCGGCGAGTTGGCTGGAGGAGCTGGCCATGACACAACCGAACGTCATCTGGTTCGAGAACATCACCATCGCCGATGTCCCGGTGGTCGGCGGTAAGAATGCGTCGCTGGGCGAAATGGTGCGGGAACTGGGCAAGGACGGCGTCCGCGTTCCCAGCGGCTATGCCACGAGTGCCAGCGCCTATCGCGATTTCCTGGCGGCGAACGGGCTCGAGCCCGTGATGCGCGATCGCATCCGGCGCTACCACGCAGGGGAATCGAGCCTGCAGGAAACCGGCGAGGCGATCCGCCAGCTGATTCTGGCGAGCCGGTTTCCCGAGGCTGTCGTCAGCGAGATCCTCGCTGCCTATGACAATCTGGCGGAGCGCCTGGGGGGGAACGAGCCGGCGGTCGCGGTGAGAAGCAGCGCGACGGCGGAGGATTTGCCCAGCGCCAGCTTCGCCGGCCAGCAGGAGACCTTTCTCAACATCCGGGGCCATCAAGCCCTCCTCGACGCATGCCTGCGTTGCTACGCTTCGTTGTTCACCGATCGTGCGATCAGTTACCGCGAAGCGCAGGGGATCGATCACCTGTCCGTGGCCCTTTCGATCGGCGTGCAGCAGATGGTGCGGGCGGATCTGGCCGGATCGGGGGTGATCTTCACCATCGATACCGAAACCGGCTTTCCGCGCGTGGCCATTGTCAGTGCGGCGTGGGGTCTGGGCGAGACCGTGGTCCAAGGGGCGGTCGAGCCGGACCGCTATCTCCTGTTCAAGCCGCTGCTGCAAAAGGAAGGAATCCGTCCGATCATCGGCAAGGCCTGCGGCGCCAAGGCCATCCGTATGATCTACGCCGGCGATCAGGCCAGCGAGGCCGGTGCCAATGGTGCGCAACGCACGTGCATCGTGGCGACACCCCCGGAGGATCAGGCGCGGTTCGTGCTGTCCGACGACGAGGTGCTGGAACTCGGTCGCTGGGCGCTCAGTGTCGAGCTGCACTATGGCCGGGCGATGGACATCGAATGGGCCAAGGACGGGGAGACGGGGCTGCTCTATCTTGTCCAGGCCCGGCCGGAGACGGTCCAGTCGGCCCGCAAGACATCGACTTTCGCAAACTACCGCCTCAATGCCAAAGCGCAGCCAATCCTCACCGGCGCCGCCGTTGGCAGTGCCATCGGCGCGGGCAAGGCCTGTGTCATCCGCGAGGCCGCCGATATCGGTCGTTTCCCTCCCGGCGCCGTACTGGTGACCGGCAATACCGATCCCGATTGGGTGCCGGTGATGAAGCTGGCGGCCGG
>JAGWTB010000097.1 GCA_028869175.1 Sphingomonadales bacterium | reverse complement strand
GGCCACGCGCAGCACCTCCCCCCAGGTGTCCTTCTCGCCGAAGCCTATCCCGATAACCTCGCCAAGCGCCGCGATGCATCGGGCGAGCAATGGTTGGCGGCAGGGGGCAGGGGCCTGCGGCTCGACCCCGCATCGCCGCTCGCCCGGGCGGAGTGGCTGGCGGTGGGCGAGGCACAGGGCGAGGCGAAGGGCGCGCGCATCACCGGGGCAATCGCACTCACCGAGGCGGAAGTGGTGCGCTATCTTGGGCACCGGATAGAGCGGCGTTCAGCCTTGCGCTGGGTGGCCGAGGACCGCAGGGTCGAAGCACTGCTCGAACAACGGCTGGGGGCGGTGACATTGGCCAGAGGCCCGGACCCGTCGCCCGATCCGAAGGCCATAGCCGCCTTCCTTGCGGCAAGGGTGCAGGCTGATGGGCTGGATCTGGTGCCGCTGGGCAAGTCCAGCCAAAACCTGCTCAAACGTGCGCGATATGCCGGGTTGGCGGCGCTGACCGAGGAGCGGTTGCTGGCAGAGGTCGGTCAATGGCTTGCGCCGCTGCTCGGGCGCAGGCTGGATGCGCTGGAGGCGGGGGCGCTGCATCAGGCCTTGCTCAACCGGCTCGACTGGAACGAGCGGCAGGAGCTGGATCGGCTGGCCCCGCCCGAATTCGTCAGCCCGGCGGGATCGCATCATGCCATCGACTATGACGATGATGGCGGGCCCTCGGTCGAGGTGCGGGTGCAGGCGCTGTTCGGGCTGGAGCGCCACCCCACCTTTGGCCTGCCGCCGCAGCCGCTGCTGCTCAAGCTGACCGATCCCGGCGGCAAGCCGGTACAGACCACGCGTGACCTGCCCGCCTTCTGGCGCGGTTCGTGGCGCGATGTGGTGAAGGACATGAAAGGCCGCTATCCCAAGCACCGCTGGCCCGACGAACCCTGGGCGGAAGACCCGAGCCTCAAGACGAAAAACGCCTTCGAGCGCGGCAAGCGTTGAGAGGGTCTTGCACAATTCGCGGACATGCGAATTTTGCGGTAGCAACTTGCCGTGCCACCCGAAACGCAGGTTTCGGATCAACCCATGACTCTTCCCTTGATTCCCGGCGCGATTCGGCCCTAAGCGCGGGGCATGACCGCACGCATCTATCAGCGCCCGAAGAACGCCATGCAGTCCGGCAAGGCGCTCACCGATCAGTGGATTCTCGAATTCGCTCCCGCCGAAGCGCGCCGCGCCGATCCGCTCATGGGCTGGACCGGGTCTGGCGATACGCAGGTGCAGGTGGTGCTGAAGTTCGCCTCTCAGGATGAGGCGCAGGCCTATGCTGATCGGTACGGCATCGCGGCGCAAGTAACGGCAACCCCGCCGCGCACGCTGAAGCTGCAGGCCTACGCCGACAACTTCAAGTAAGTTCCAGTAAGCGACATGTCCGTCGTCCCGGCGAAAGCCGGGACCGCTGGCCGCATCAATGCGAACTCGCTTCGATGAGGCCAGCAGTCCCGGGGCCAGCCCTGGACGACGTCAGTGTTTTCAGGCGATCAGTTGCGCAGCCACAGACGGCCGGCGTTGTAGGCGGCGCGGCAATCGGTTGCGTCATGCTTGACGTCGCTGTCGAGCAGCGGCGTGTCGGTCATGCCGGGGCCGGCGAAGCGCTTGTCGTCGCATTCGCCGTCCTTGGAATAGCGGCTCGAATCGTCACCCCACATGATGTGGTTGGTGCCGCTGGCGGCATAGCCGCTGTTGTTGCTGCTGTTCGTGTTGGCATTGCCGTTGCGATGGCCGCCGCCATAGGTGAGGCGGCCAGCGTTATAGGCGGAGCGGCAATCGGTCGCGTCATGCTTGATGTCGCTGTCGATCAGCAGGGTGTCGGTCATGCCGGCACCCGAAAAGCGCATGTCGTCGCACTCGCCGTCCTTGGCGAACTGGCTGGAGTCATCACCGAAGTCGATGCTCTGCGCCTGCACCGGGGCAGGAATGGACAGGGCAAGTGCCGACATCGCGGCGAACAGGTTGTAGGCAGTCTGGCGCATGGTTTCCCCTCTCATGCTGGATACTGAAGCGATTTTGCGCCTTTCGGCATGTACGTGCAATAAACAAAGGCTGTTAGACTTGTGTCCGGCGCAAAAAAATCTGTCAGGGCGCGGGGCTTGCGGAATCGCGGCAGTGCGGCCATATGCCCGACCGGGAGTCCGGGCGGGCGTTTGCGTTCGCCAACTTGGTCAGGTCCGGAAGGAAGCAGCCACAACGGATTGCGGCGGGTCGCCCGGCTCCTTTTCCACTGACAATCCGGCAGTCAGCGCCTAACTAGGCCTCGATGGACGATTCACCCGACATTTTCGGCGACGAACCTGAAGACGACGTGCCGTCGGCGGCCGAGCTTGAGTCCGCCGGGCAATCGTCAATGTTCGCGGGACCCGATCCTGCGCCGGCACCATCTGCGGTCGCTGCCCCTGCGGTCTCCGCCCCCGCACAGCCGTATCGCGTGCTGGCGCGCAAGTACCGGTCGCAGACCTTTGCCGAGCTGATCGGGCAGGACGCCATGGTCCAGACCCTGGCCAATGCGATCAAGCGGGACCGGCTGGCCCACGCCTTCCTGATGACCGGCATCCGCGGCGTGGGCAAGACCTCCACCGCCCGCCTGATCGCCAAGGCACTCAACTGCGTCGGGCCGGCCGGCAAGGGCGGGCCGACCATTGACCCCTGCGGTGTCTGCGAGCCCTGCGTCGCGATTGCCGAGGGCCGTCATATCGACGTGATCGAGATGGACGCCGCCAGCCACACTGGCGTCGACGATGTGCGCGAGATTATCGAAGCGGTGCGCTACTCCGCCGTTTCCGCGCGCTACAAGATCTATATCATCGACGAAGTCCACATGCTCTCGCGCAACGCGTTCAACGCGCTGCTCAAGACGCTGGAAGAGCCGCCGGCGCATGTGAAGTTCCTCTTCGCCACCACCGAGGTCGACAAGTTGCCGGTCACGGTGCTGAGCCGCTGCCAGCGCTTTGACCTGCGCCGCATTCCCACCCCGCTGCTGGCCGAACACTTCGGCATGATCTGCGGCAAGGAAGGCGTGATGGCCGAGGCGGAGGCGCTGAACATGATCGCCGCCGCCGCCGAGGGTTCGGTGCGTGACGGGCTGTCGATCCTCGACCAGGCGATTGCCCACGCCGATCTGGGCGGTGACGGCACGGTCAGCGCGGACCAGGTGCGCGACATGCTGGGGCTGGCCGACAAGGGGGCGCAGCGCCGGTTGTTTGCCGCCCTGCTGGCTGGAGACGGCGGCGCGCTGCTCGATATGGTCGCGGCGCAGTTCTCGCTGGGGGTGGAGCCGCTGGCGCTGCTGCGCGGCACGATGGAACTGGCGCACAAGGTTACCGTCGCCCAACTTGGGCGCGGGGCATTCGAAGCGGCCTCGGCAGAGGAGCGCGAGGCGCTGGAAGGCTGGGCGCAGCAGCTCAGCGCCGCACAGCTCCACCGCTTGTGGCAATTGCTGCTCAAGGGCCATGACGAAGTGCGCACCGCGCCCGATCCGCTGATTGCCGCGCAGATGGCGCTGCTGCGCGTGATGCACGCCGCCGACATGCCTGATCCCGGCGCGCTGGTGAAACGGCTGGAAGATCTGGCCGCGCGTCCTGCCGCCGCCGCACCGGCTGAAGCGGGCGGGGCAGGGGGCCACGGCCCGGTCGCTGCCGCGCCCAGCTATGGTGCCGCGGACTGGAAGGCACTCGTCGAGCGGGTCGAGCATAATCACGAATTGCGGGTCGGCCAGATCATGCGCGATTGGGTGCGGGTGATCGCACTCGCTCCGGGCCTGCTGCGTTTCGGGCTGGCTCCCGGCTACCCCGGCGATCCTGCCGCCGAAATCCGCGACGCGCTGGGCAAGGCCACCGGGCAGCGCTGGGACGTCGAACAGGCCGCCGGCGATGGCGCGCCCACCTTGCGCGAACTGGCAGAGGCGGAGAAGGCGGCAGCGGAAGCCGCGCTGCGCCGCTCGCCGCTGGTCGAAGCCACTTTCGCCGCATTTCCGAACGCCGAGTTTGTCGAGGATGAACCGGCCGAACGCAATTGGAGCAGACGCGCATGAAGTCGATGGAAGAGATGATCCAGGCCGCCCAGGCCGCCGCCGAGACCATCCAGAAGCAGATGAACGAAGCCCAGACCAAGCTCGATTCGCTTGAAGTCGAAGGCGTTGCGGGCGGCGGTCTCGTCAAGATCCGCGCTTCGGCCAAAGGTCGGGTAATCGGCGTCGCCATTGATGACAGCCTGTTGCAGGCGAGCGAAAAGGGTATCCTCGAAGACCTCGTCGCCGCCGCGTTCAACGATGCCCGCACCAAGGCCGATGCCGTCGCTGGCGAGGAACTGGCCAAGGCCCAACAGGGCATGGGCCTGCCGCCGGGCTTCAAACTGCCGTTCTGAGATTGGCCACGGGCCCGGTATCGCGGGGCACGCGAACAGGCGTGACAGTCTGGCCCGGCTTATCGACCAGCCGCTGCATCTTCCACAACCCAGCCGCATCGCCCCATTGCGCCCGCGCCAAGGCCTCCCCATATCCCGGGTCAGGCCGGTATCGCACCGGCAGGTGCGATCTCGCGCCCTGATGGATAGATAGAAACGATGAACTTGCTCCCCCTGCTTCCCTTGCGCGACATTGTCGTGTTCCCCGGCATGGTCGTGCCGCTGTTTGTCGGTCGCGAGAAATCGGTGGCCGCGCTTGAAGCGGCTATGGCGGGCGACAAGGACATCTTCCTGCTCGCGCAGCTCGATCCGGGCTGTGACGATCCCGAGCGTGACGATCTGTTTGACGTCGGCGTGATCGCCACCGTGCTGCAATTGCTCAAGCTGCCTGACGGCACCGTGCGTGTGCTGGTCGAAGGCCAGCAGCGCGGCCGGCTGGAAAGCCTGCGCGCCGAAGGCGATATGCTGGTTGCCGGGATCGAGCGGATCGAGGTCGAGCCGGTCGAAGGGCCGGATGTGACCGGCCTGATGCGTACCGCAGTCGATCAGTTCCATGAATATGCCAAGCTCAACAAGAAGCTGTCGCAGGATACCGGCGACCAGCTTGGCGAGATCGAGGATGCATCGAAGCTGGCTGACGCCATTGCCGCGCATATCGGTGCCAAGGTTTCCGACAAGCAGGCGCTGCTGTCCGAAATCGACGCCATGAAGCGGCTGGAGATGGTCTTCTCGTTCATGGAAGGCGAACTGGGCGTGCTGCAGGTGGAGCGGAAGATCCGCGGCCGCGTGAAGCGACAGATGGAAAAGACCCAGCGCGAATATTACCTCAACGAACAGCTCAAGGCGATCCAGTCCGAACTGGGCGGTGGCGACGGCGAGGAAGCGAACGAACTGCAGGAACTGCAGGAGAAGATCGACAAGCTCAAGCTGTCCAAGGAAGCCCGCACCAAGGCGCAGACCGAGCTGAAGAAGCTCAAGACCATGCAGCCGATGAGCGCCGAAGCGACGGTCATCCGCAACTACCTTGACGTGCTGCTCGGGCTGCCGTGGGGTAAGAAGAGCAAGCTCAAGAAAGACATCGCGGCGGCGCAGGCCGTGCTCGATGCCGATCACTACGCGCTCGACAAGGTCAAGGACCGCATCGTCGAATACCTCGCGGTGCAGGCGCGGACCAACAAGCTGAAGGGGCCGATCCTCTGCCTCGTCGGCCCTCCGGGCGTGGGCAAGACGTCGCTGGGCAAGTCGATTGCCCGCGCGACGGGGCGTGAATTCATCCGCCAGTCGCTGGGCGGCGTGCGCGACGAGGCCGAAATCCGCGGCCACCGCCGCACCTACATCGGCTCTTTGCCCGGCAAGATCGTCACCAACCTCAAGAAGGCTGGTTCGTCGAACCCGCTGTTCCTGCTGGATGAGATCGACAAGCTGGGCCAGGATTTCCGCGGGGATCCCGCTTCGGCGCTGCTTGAAGTGCTCGATCCGGAACAGAACGCCAAGTTCCAGGACCACTATCTGGAGCTGGACTACGACCTGTCAGACGTGATGTTCGTCTGCACCGCCAACAGCCTCAACCTGCCGCAGCCGCTGCTTGACCGGATGGAGATCATCCGGCTCGAAGGTTATACCGAGGACGAGAAGGTGGAGATCGCCGAGCGTCACCTGATCGCCAAGCAGGTCGAAGCGCACGGCCTGAAGAAGGGTGAGTTCACCCTTGAGCATGAGGCGCTGCGCGACCTGATCCGTTACTATACCCGCGAAGCCGGGGTGCGCACGCTGGAGCGCGAGATCGCGCGGCTGGCGCGCAAGAGCCTGCGCCGCATTCTGGAAGGCAAGGACAAGGCGGTTGTCATCACGCCGGAAAACCTCGGCGAGTTCGCCGGGGTGCGCAAGTTCCGCCACGGCATGTCGGATGACGAGCATCAGGTCGGCGCGGTCACCGGGCTCGCCTGGACCGAGGTCGGCGGTGAACTGCTGACCATTGAAAGCGTGACCGTTCCCGGCAAGGGCGCGGCGCGTACCACCGGCAAGCTGGGCGAAGTGATGAGCGAAAGCGTCCAGATGGCCTTCAGCTTCGTCAAGGCGCGCAGTCCGGCCTACGGGATCAAACCGTCGATCTTCAACCGCAAGGACATCCACATCCACCTGCCCGAAGGCGCCGTGCCCAAGGACGGGCCGAGCGCAGGCGTCGGCATGGTCACCTCGATCGTCTCGACCCTCACCGGGATCGCCGTGCGCGCCGACGTGGCGATGACCGGCGAGGTTACCCTGCGCGGGCGAGTGCTGGCGATCGGCGGCCTGAAGGAAAAGCTGCTGGCGGCCCTGCGCGGCGGCATCAAGACCGTGCTGATCCCGGAAGAGAACCGCAAGGACCTCGCCGAGATCCCGGCCAACATCAAGGAAGGGCTGGAAATCGTTCCGGTCAGCCATGTCGACGAAGTGCTGGCGCGGGCGCTGGTCCAGCCGCTCGAGGCGATCGAGTGGACCGAGGCCGACGACCTTGCCAGCCAGCCCGGCGCACCTTCCCTTACGGCAACCGGCACTTCCGCAACTGCACACTGAAAATGCTGCAAAGCCGCGACTCGGCAATCGATTAAGGGCGAATACGGGGGGCAGGGCGCGTCAAGCGTCCCGGCTGGGCCTCGCTTCGTCGAAAAGGGCGGAAAAACGTGGATAATTGGCCGGTTTCGGGCGCTTTTCGCTTTGACAGTGCGGGTAAAAATCGCTCAATTCCGGCCCACCCGAGAGGCGATTCAAGACATCTCCGGTTTCACTGAAAGGTAGGGGGTTCTCCTTATGAACAAGAACGATCTGATCGGCGCCGTCGCCGAAGCCAGCGGCCTGACCCGCAGCGACGCCACCAAGGCGGTGGAAGGCGTGTTTGACGCCATCAGCGGCGCTCTCAAGAAGGGCGACGAAGTGCGCCTCGTCGGCTTCGGCACCTTCTCGGTCGCCAAGCGCAAGGCCTCGACCGGTCGCAACCCGCGCACCGGCGAACCCATGAAGATCAAGGCCTCCAGCCAGCCGAAGTTCAAGGCCGGCAAGGGGCTGAAGGACGCCGTCAACTAAGACAGCGTTTTTCCAGGGGTCGCACCCGCCTCGCGACCTTTCAAACACAGAACGCCGCGCTTGCTCGATGCAGGCGCGGCGTTTTGCTTTGGGGGAAGGGCGGAGCGGGGATCGGCAGTTACACAAGCCGGCTGGCCAAGGGTGCCACGCTTACTCTGTCCGCCAGTTCACCTTCCCCCCAACTTCAGCAGCACCATGGGCGCGGAGGTGCTGCGCGGGCTGACGGTCCATTGCAGCCGTTGCCCTTTGGGATCGGCCTGGGGGCCTTCCTCGGTGTTGTTGGCGAGAACCTGCGCATCGGTTGTCAGGGTGAACGTGCCGTCGGGCAGCGGCAGGCCGGCGAAGGCAGGGTCCTTGCTGTCAGAACTGGACATGCCGCCGATCATCGCACGCCAGGGCTCGCCGCCAGCGGAACCGCCAAACCCCGGGGCATCGATGCGCAGCGAGCCATCGTTGCGGCGGGCTATCGTGATGAAGGCGTTGGCCATGGGAAAGCGCTCGATCGTCGGGAAGGCGAAGTCGCGGTCGAGCGTGCCGCTCTGCTGGAAGTCGACATCGAACAGACCTTCGCCCTTGTAGTCGACGCGGCGCCAGCCCGCCTGCCGCCGCAGCCGGGCTGCCAGTTCTTCCGCCGCCTTGGGACTGGAGGGATCAATGCCGCCGAGCATGGCCTTCATCTGGTCGGACTCGCGGCTGCGGCGCTCGGACGATGCGGCCTGTTCGCTGTCCCACTCCTGCTTCTGCTGCGCCACTTCCGATTCGCGGCACTTGCGCGGTTCGCCGGTCTTGTCGTCGGTGCAGGGCCGCGCGGTGAACACCCCCGCGCCGCCGCGCCCCATCTGCGCGAGCTTGCTCAGCGCGAGCAGGTGGATTTCGCCGGCATAGCTGTAGGTAAACGTTCCGTCCTTGTGCACGTCGAGCGCCGAGACGAACTTGCCTGGCGTCAGCAGGCATGCGGCGAGCAGCAGGCAGGCAAGGCCCGCAACGATCTGGCGAAACGGCGCAATAGGCATGGTTGGCTCCCCTGCTGAGACGCCGACCATGCTACTCATCTGGTTGCCACGGCGTAAAGCGCGATTGCGGCGGCATTCGAGACGTTGAGGCTTTCCATCGCCGCGCTGATCGGCAGGTGGGCGAGGGCATCGCAATGTTCGGTGATGTTGCGCCGCATGCCTTCACCTTCCGCGCCCAGCACCAGCGCCACCGGGCCGGTGGGCAGGACATCGGCCAAGGTGGATATCGCCTCTCCGGCAAGCCCGATGCGCCAGTAACCCGCCTCGGCCACTTCCTCCAGAGCGCGGGCGAGGTTGACCACCCGCACCCAGGGCACGATTTCCAGCGCACCCGAAGCCGATTTGGCCAGAGTGCCCGATTCGGGCGGGGCATGACGGTCCTGCGTCAGGATGGCGCAGGCGTTGAACGCGGCAGCAGAGCGCATGATCGCGCCGACGTTGTGCGGATCGGTAACCTGATCGAGCACCACCAGCGGGCGCGCCGGATCGCCCAGCAGCACATCTTCGAGGAACAGGTCTTCCAGTTGATCGCAATCGAGCACCAGCCCCTGATGCGGCGCATCGCGCGCGACCAGCCGGGCAAGGTCGGCTGCCTGGGCATATTCGACGGGGAAATTGGCGGGCAGTTCGCCATCGAGCGACTCGACGCCTTCGCGCGTCGCCCACAGCTTGCGATGCCGCCGCTCGGGGTTCAGCAGGGCTGCCTCGACCGCGTGCCGGCCCCACAGCCGCACCGCGCCCTTGCTGGCCCGCCCACTGCCGCGACCGCCCTGCATGCGGCCCGCCCGTCCGCGCAGCGCGCGTGACGGCTTTGCGTCGCCATTCTTGCTCATTGGGATCCTTCCGATACGAATTACAGGGCGCTCCTGCCAGTCACCCCATTGACAGGCAAGCCCGGCTTCGGCATTGGCGCGCTCTCTCGGCCGGACGGCTCCCTTGCGGAGCCAAATTCGCGGGGAAACCCGCGTACCGGCAAGCTGGTGTGGACAGGTGGCCGAGTGGTTAAAGGCAGCAGACTGTAAATCTGCCCGCGCAAGCGTACGCTAGTTCGAATCTAGCCCTGTCC
>JAGWTB010000096.1 GCA_028869175.1 Sphingomonadales bacterium | reverse complement strand
CCTGCCGGGCCGCGCTGCGCAGCGCGAGTTCGGAGGAGCGGACATCGGGCCTGCGGGCGAGCAGGCTGGCCGGGGCCAGTGCGGGAAGCGCTGGCGGCGTAGGCAACTCGGTAGCGATGGCGAGCGTGGTGGTGTCGGCGGCGGGCTCGCCGATCTGGATCAGCAGCAGCCGCTTGGCGGCGGTGAGTTCGGCATCGAGCCGGGCAACTTCGGCCTCGGCACTGGCGGCATCGGCTTCGAGTCGGGCGAGATCCTGCCGCGCGGTGAGCCCGCGCGTGACTCCGAGGCGGGCGGCGGCGGCGAGCTGGCCGGTAATCCGGACGCTTTCGCGCGCGTCGGCCAGTTGCGCGGCAAGGCTGCGGGCCTGCACCAGCGCGGTGGCGACATCGGCGGCGAGGGCGAGGCGCGCGGCGGCGAAATCGAGCGAAGAGGCGGCAAGGTCGATGCGGGCGCGATCACGCGTGGCGCTGAGGCGGCCGAACAGGTCGAGGTCCCAGCTAGGCAGAAAGCTGGCGGTGTAGGTGTCGGAGGCTGGTACCGTGGTGCTGTTGCCCCACAGGCCTTCCTGCCCCTGCCGGGTGCCGGTGACCGCGAGGCTGCCCGAGGGGAGGGTGCCGGCCGCGGTGAGCCCTTGTTGGGCGCGAGCTTCGGCCAGCCGCGACCACGCGATGCGGATGGTGGGGCTGCGCGCCAGTGCGGTGGTGACGAGCGTGGCGAGCTGGGGGTCTTCGAACTGTGTCCACCAGTGATCGATATCGAGCGCGGCGGTTGCGACGTTCGGGGTCTGAAATCCGGATGGCAGGGTAACATCTGGCCGGGGCAGGTCAACCTGTGGAGCGCAGGCGCCTGAGAGGCTGGCGAGAACGAAGGCCGCCAGGGCGGGGCGAGGCATGGGCGGCATGGTTGGGAGCCTGAGTGGTTAGACCGATCAGCGGCGTGGCTATCACGGTGAATTTTAATATACAAGAGTGTTTCGTTTTTCCTTGGCCGTCGCGGCCGGTTGGCGCTACAGTCGGCGCCGAACAACGGAGGTGCAGGTGGACGAACGGCCGGTGGCAGCGCGAGGCAAGGGCCGGCCCAGGTTGGAGCAGGCCGGGGAAATCGAGGCCGCAATCCGCGAAGCGGCAATGAAGGTGCTGGTCGAGCAAGGCGAGGCGGCTACGGTGCACGCCGTGGCGCAGGCCGCCGGATTGTCGCGCAAGACACTTTATGCTCGCCATCCCAGCCGGGAGCATCTGTTTGCAGCGGTGCTTCGCAACCTGCTGCGCCATATCCAGCCGTTGCCATATGCGCGAAAGGCAACTGCGGCAGCGTGCGTTGCCAGCTATGTCGAGGCGATGCTGGCGTCTCTGGTGCGGCCCGATGCGCTGGCTGTGCAGCGGTTGCTGGCTGCCGACCTCAAGTGCGATGCAGAGTTGAAGGGGGAACTGATGGCGGCATCGCGTACGATGTTCGTGGAGCCGCTGGAGGCACTGATCCGCACTGGCATGGCTGACGGGGAGTTTGCCAAGGGCGATGCGGCGTGGACCGCTGTGGCGATCCTCCGGCTGGTGGTGGGCGAGGTGATCGCCAGCGGCAATGAGGTGGCGTTCCTTCAGGAAGCAACTTCGCGCACCGAGCGTGCGGCGAAGATTGCCACTCTGGTTCTGAATGGAATGGCTACGAGGCCGTCCTAGTCGGCTTCGTAGCCAATCCTTACTTGGTTGGGATCTTGGCGAGTTCTGCGTCGATCTTGGCGAGCGTGTCGTCGGTCAGCTTGTCGCCCGAATAGGACTGGAGCTGTCGTAAGGTAAGTGCGCGGGCCATGTCGATCTGAGGGTTGGCGATCATGTCGGCGATGTACTTCGACAGCACTGCTTTGGTGGCCGGGTTGTCGAGCAGGGTGCCGAGGTCCGTGTCAGCAGTGCTGAAAGCAGCCTTCGCGGTGGCAGTCGTGGCTTGCGCATGGGCGATAGATGCGGGAGCAGCCAGCGCAATGAGGCTGACGATGAGAGACTGGCGAATCATGAATATCCTTCTCGCAAGGCGAATTCCGAATGGGCTTCAGCCCTCGGGTAGTTCAAAATAATCGGCTTGGCCAAAAAGAGCAACAATTATGATCCACCTATGTGTATTTAATCTGGCCCCCGCTTGTTTTCAGCCACCGCAGCATGGACAGGCCGACTCTCTCATGCAATTGGTCATACCAAATGCGGCGCGGGTCTGCGGTCGGGGAGGGGAGTTGTCATGATCCCGCACGTAAGCCGGCGTGGCCGTTTGCGATGGTGGATCATCGGCCTGGTGACGCTCGGCACGATCCTCAATTACCTGGCGCGATCCACGCTGTCGGTGGCGGCGCCGACGCTCAAGGCCGAGTTCGCCATGAACACCGAGCAATACAGCTGGGTGGTGATGGCGTTCCAGGCCGCCTACACGTTGATGCAATCCGTTGCCGGCGCGGTGATCGACCATCTGGGCACGCGGCTGGGGTTCTTCGTATTTGCGATCGGTTGGTCAGCGGCTAACATTCTGCATGCCTTTGCCGGCGGCTGGGCCAGCCTGGCACTGTTTCGCGGCATGCTGGGTGCCACCGAGGCTGCGGCGATCCCCGCCGGAACCAAGGTCGTTTCCGAGTGGTTCCCCGCCCGCGAACGCCCGCTGGCGACCAGCGTGTTCCAGATGGGCACCAGCTTGGGCAACATGGTGGCGCCGCCGCTGGTGGCGTTCTGCATCCTCAACTGGGGCTGGCAAGTAGCGTTCATCGTCACCGGCGCGTTCAGCCTGGTGTGGGCGGCGGGCTGGTGGTTGGGCTATCGTACCCCTGCTGAGCACCCGCGCCTGCAGGCGGCGGAGCGCGAATGGATCGCCACCGAGCGCTGCGCCGAGGCGGAATCCGAAGCTGCCGCGCCGCGCCCTGCCACGCGCGGGGCAGTGCTGCGTTCGCGGCAATTCTGGGCGATTGCCTTGCCGCGCTTCTTGGCCGAACCGGCGTGGCAGACGTTCAACTTCTTCATCCCACTGTATCTGGTGGCGGTGTGGAAGCTTGATCTCAAGGCGATTGCGCTGTGGGCTTGGCTGCCGTTCCTGGCGGCCGATCTGGGCAGCTTGGCCGCCGGTCTGCTGCCGCCGGCGTTGATGCGCCGGGGCGTCGGCCTGGTCGGTTCACGCAAGCTGACGATGACGGCGGGAGCGCTGTGCATGGTGGGCCCGGCCTGCATTGGCCTGGCCCACTCGGCGGAAATGGCAATCGCGCTGTTCTGCGTTGGCGGGTTTGCGCACCAGATGCTGAACGGCGCGCTGATCACGCTGTGCGCGGACCTGTTCGACAGCCGCACCGTGGCCACGGCCAGCGGCATGGCGGGTTCGGTGGCATGGATCGGCGGGCTGCTGTTCACCTTCGCGATCGGCAAGAGCGCGGATGCGTGGGGGTATGATCCGCTGTTCGTGGCGCTGGCCGGGCTAGATCTGCTGGGAGCGGCGCTGTTGTGGGCGCTGCTCAGGAATCGCGTGGGGGAATCGCGCCCGGGCGCATGATCGTCCATGCCGCCAGTGCCTGCCCGGCGCGTGCGGCCTCGGCGATAGACGTGCCGTCGAGCCGCGCCGCAAGGTAGCCGGCGTTGAACGCATCGCCGGCGCCGCTGGTATCGACCGGGGTGATCAGCGCCGGCGGAGGCTGCACGGTGCCGTCGGGCAGGCGCACGCCGTCGCGGCCCAGCTTCACCACCACTTCGCCGCAGCCCAGCGCCTGCCAGCGCGCGGCCACCTCGTTCGCCGTCGCCGGGCCCGAATCCCGGCCGCCCAGTTCGATTTCGTCCTCCAGCGTCGGCAGGCCGATATCGGCCTCGCCAATCGCGATATCGCGCCAGGTCCGCGCCTCGTCCGCCGATTCCCACAGCCGCGCCCGGTAATTGCCGTCGAACGCCACCTTGCCGCCGCCGTCCTTGACCATGTTGGCCAGCATGAACAGCGAGCGCCGGCCACTTTCGGGCAGGATCGCCAGGCTGATCAGCGAGAAGCAGAACAACGCCACGCCGTCGGTCGCCCGCCGCCACAGCCCGGCATCGGCCAGCGTGAACAGCTCGCGCGCCGCGCTGCTGTCACGCCAATAGGCAAACGAACGCTCACCGTTCGCATCGGTGGCGATCGCATAAAGCCCGGGCTGCCGCGTCGGATGCTCGCAGATCAGCGAAGTATCGATGCCTTCCGCCGCCCAGGAATCGTGCAAGTGCCGGCTCAGCGGATCACGCCCCAGCGCGGTCAGATAGGCCACGTCGTTGCCCGCCCGCGCCAGATGGATCGCAGTGTTTAGCGTATCGCCGCCATAGCCCATGTCCCAGCGCTCGCCGTGCCGCGCCAGTTCCAGCATGCCCTCGCCGACGATGACGACTCGGGGGACAATCCGTAGTGGATTCACGCGCGCATTCACCAGTTCCACATCGTGCCATCGTCAAGCCGCGCGACCGGCAGGTAGGCGCGGCTGTAAGGATACTTTGCCGCCATGGATTCGTCGATATCGACACCGTGACCCGGGGTTTCACCGCAGAACAGCTCGCCCTTGTCGAAGCAATAGTCGTGCGGAAACACCGCATCGGTCTCGGGGGTATGGCGCATGTATTCCTGGATACCGAAGTTCGGCACCCAGGTATCGAAATGCAGCGCCGCACCCATCGTCACCGGCGACAGGTCGGTGGCGCCGTGGCTGCCGGTGCGGATCTGGTACAAGGCCGCGAGGTCGGCAATCCGCCTGAGGTGCGTGATCCCCCCTGCCCCGACCACGGTGGTGCGGATGTAGTCGATCAGCTGGTTCTGGATCAGGTCCTTGGCATCCCAGACGGTGTTGAAGATCTCGCCCACCGCCAGCGGCGTCGTCGTGTGCTGGCGCACCAGCCTGAACGCCTCCTGGTTCTCGGCCGGGGTGCAGTCCTCGAGCCAGAACAGCCGGCATGGTTCCAGCGCCTTGCCCAGTTGCGCCGCCTCGGTCGGCGAATAGCGGTGGTGGCCGTCATGCAGCAGGTGATGCTCGAAACCATAGGTCTCGCGCAGCGTCTCGAACAGCTTCGGCACGTAGTTCAGCGCCTTGTGGGTATCCCAGCCGGTCACAGAGGGCAGCGCCGCATCGGCCGGCTCGTAATAGAGCTTGCCGCGCCCGACGCCATAGGCGTCCTTGATCCCCGGCACGCCCGACTGCGCGCGGATCGCCTTGTAGCCCATGTCGATATACTGGCCGACCGCGTCGACGGTCTCGGCAATGTCGTCGCCGTTGGCGTGGCCATAGACCATCACCCCGTCACGGCTGCGCCCACCGAGCAACTGGTACAGCGGCATCCCCGCCATCTTCGCCTTGATGTCCCACAGCGCCACGTCCACCGCCGCGATTGCCCGCATCGTCACCGGCCCGCGCCGCCAATAGGCGCCGCGATAGAGGTACTGCCAGATGTCCTCGATCCGGCGCGGGTCCATGCCGATCAGGCACGGCGCGACATGCTCCTCGAGGTAGGCGACCACCGACAGCTCGCGACCGGTCAGCGTCGCGTCGCCGATGCCGTAGACGCCCTGGTCGGTCTCGATCTTCAGGGTCACGAAGTTGCGGCCAGGGCAGGTGACGACGACACGGGCGGCAGTGATCTTCATGGGGCTGGATTTTTCCGGGGGTGTGTGGAGATTGCTTGACGATGCAGGCCCTGCCTGTCAGGCAACCCTATTGGTCAGGCCAGTGGAAATCAAGATGCAGCAAGACGAAAATATGGGTGGAGACCGGCTATATCAGAGCCTTGCCCGTGAGCTGATCGCCGAGCTGAAGGCCGGCAAATACGCCGTGGGTACCCGGATGCCGGCCGAGCGTGAACTAGCGCTGGCCTATGGCGTGTCCCGGCCGACGGTGCGCGAGGCGATTATTTCTCTAGAAGTGCAGGGGCTTGTCGAGGTCCGGATCGGTTCGGGCACTTACATCATGCGGCTTCCGCATCAGGAAGATAACCCCGGGTTCGCGACATCGGCAATTGAGATCGCCGAGGCGCGCCTTCTCTTCGAAGGAGAGGCTGCAGCTCTTGCCGCCATCCAGATCAGTGATGCGGAACTACTGGAACTAGAGAATCTGCTTGAAGCGATCGGGCTTGAAAATTGCGATCCTTCGGGGACGGACAAAGCCGACCGAGAATTTCACCAGGTGATTGCCGGAGCGACCAGGAATACGGCAGTGCAGGACTGTGTGAGCCGACTTTGGGACATGCGTGCGCAATCGCCGGAATCGGCGCTGCTTCACGCGAAGGCGCGGGCCGCAAACGTGCGTCCGGTTGTTGATGAACATGCGGCAGTGCTGTCAGCGTTGAGGAACCGCGATCCGAACGCGGCACGAACCGCGATGCGCGCGCACATAACAGCGGCGCTCGATGGGTTGTTGTTTGCCACTGAGGAACAGGCGGTCGAGGAGGCCCGGCAAGCAGTGCAGGCCAAGCGCGAGCGCACGGCGCGCGCTATTGCCTGAGCGCGCCGCCTGAGCGACGCTGATGCCCCGCCCGCTGCACCTGCACCCCGACCGGCTGTTTCCGGCTGATCCGGCAACACGCGAGCTGTACGCCAGCGTTGTGTTGATTGCCGCTGAGAAGTGACCCGGAAGGGGCACAAGTTTCCATTGAGAATTGACCCATGTTGAACTCGCCCCCGGCTTTGACGAGCGGGGGGTCATGGAGTGTTGGACATGGCGTTTTTGAGCGTTATCCGGCGCTGGTATCAGCGCGAACACCTGTCGATCCGCGAGATCGCCAAGCGAACCGGGATCTCCCGCGCCAGAAGGGGCCAGGATTCCCACATCATGGCGGTTTCGCTCACCTGACCGGACAGGATTTCTTCGACACGATCATGGGCATCGGTAACCCCGCACTACGCGGAGATCGCCGCCGGTATTGATGAACCCGCAGCGCTCGCGTTCCTCGACCGATTGGAGGAAAACCTCGCTGCACCGATCGCAAAATGCCGCGCCGGGTGAGCCAGGATCAGCCAGCAGTCGGCAACCGTGCCAGCAGCTGCCCGACGACCTTGCCCAGCTGCCCGCGATCGGCTTCGGAGACGAGCGCACCGGCAGCGTCGAAAGCCTGATAGGCCGCCGCGATCGTCACCATCGCGGGGATCACCATCGCCCCAAGACCCAGTCCCAGTTTCTGGCGCAACGCAGTCAGGGCGCGGTAGCCGCCGATCGGGCTTGGCGAAGCCGCTCCGATCGCGAACAGCGGACGCTCGAACGCTTCCACCATGCCGCCTTCGTAGTGCCGCACCCGCGACAACCAGTCGAGCGCATTGAGCAGGATTGGGCTGGGAAAAGAATTGTATTCAGGGGTCGCAATAAAGATGCCGTCATGGCTGGAAAACTGCGCATGGAGCGCCAGTACCGCCTCCGGTATTCCTTGCGCCTCAATGCCGGCATCGTACATGGGGATGGCGAGGTTGGCCATGTCGATACGGGTGGCTGCGGCGCCACGGCTGACAATCTCCTGCACGGCAGCGTCTGCCAGCAAGCCGTTGAACGAACCGGGACGGACCGATCCGGCAAGCACCAGGATTCGGGGCTGGGCCATGGTAATTCTCCTCAGGGGAAATTTGATATACGATACGATGCGTATTTAAATCTTGCTGCGGCGCGGTCAACCGTGTTTTCCCTCCACCTGCACCACCCATCCCTCGATCAACGCTGCCAGCGAATCCCGAAAGATCGCTGCGAACGGCACCGATTGATGCAGCACGTCCGCATTCGGCCCGTCGGCAAGGCTGCCAAGTCCAAGCACGAGCGCCTGAACCGAGAGATGGGCCTTCAGCGCGAGGTCAGTCGGAATCCCGCTTGCCGCGAGCGGCGCGGCAACCCAGTCGGTCATGGCCGCCAACTCGCACCGGGTGAAGTTGGTGGTCAGCACCAGGCGGGCGCAATCAGGGATGATCTGCTGGGTTTCCCAGAGCTTGCAGCCGAATGCGTGCAGCCAGTCCCGCCAATCGGCACGCTCGCCGATCTCGTCGAGCTGGCGTCGGAACAGGCGCAGGGTCATTGCCGCCAGCAGGCGTGGCTTGCCACCCACGTGCCGGTAAAGCGAAGGCGCTTCGACACCGAGGCGCGTGGCGATGGCCCGCAGGGTAACTTCCTCCAGCCCGCGCTCGGCGAGCAATGCGATGGCTTCGTCAAGAACGGCATCGCGGCTGATCCGGGCGGGTGCAGGCATGGATTCTCCAGTTGCGGCAAACCGGGCGGGCATGTAACAGGCAAGGCTAACAACGTAAACCTTCCCGTGGCTGCGCGGGTTGAATGGGGAGAACGGGCAATGTCGGCAGACGCGCAGGCGGCCAGGAACTATCCGCTCAATTGCTGGTGGGTCGCGGCCTTCGCCGACGAAGTCGGACGCGAACCGCTGGCGCGCTGGCTGCTCGACACGCCGGTCGTACTCTATCGCACCGAAGCGGGCGAGGTCGTTGCCCTGGAAGACCGATGCCCCCACCGCCAGGCGCCGCTGTCGAGCGGCAAACTGCGCGGCGATGCCATCGAGTGCGGCTACCACGGGTTCCAGTTCGGCCCTGCCGGCCGCTGCCTGCGGGTTCCGTCGCTGCCGTCGCCGCCGCCGATAGCGGTCGAGAGCTACCCCGTGCAGGAATCCGGCCCGCTTGTCTGGATCTACCTCGGTGATCGTGCGCAACTCGACGATGTGCCACCTCCCCCGCAGATGGGCTGGATGACCGACCCTGGCTTCGCGATCCGCAAGGGGACGATGGAAATCGCCGCCAATTATCTTCTTCTGAAGGAAAATGTCCTCGATCTTACCCATCTCGGCCATGTCCACGCCGCCAGTTTCGGAATTATGGACTGGGTCAATCCTCCGGCGGTGACGACGAAGGGCGATACCGTTACATATCGGCAGGAATTCGTGCGCAGCCCGCTGCCAGCCGGATATGCGATGGCGCTCGGACTGGAACCGGGCACGCCGTGGAACCGGGTCGGCTTCGGGACGTTCGTTTCGCCCGCGGCGCACGAGAGCGGCACCCTGTTCTTCGACCCGGCCGCGCCGGAACTGCCGGCAGGCAGCAACCTGTTCGCGCACCTGACCACCCCGATCGATGCTACACACATGCATTATTTCTTCGTCGCGGCGCGCGATCACGCCACCGACGACAGTGCGATGAACCAATTCGCGGCGATACTGGAGGCTGGTTTCCGCGAGGACGAGGAAATCCTGTGCAAGGTCCAAGCGCTCATCAATCGTACGCCCCGGCGCGGTTCACAAGGTGAGCGCAGCGTCAAGGCCGACGCGGCGGGCGTGGCCGCGCGGCGAATCGTCGAACGCTGGATGGCCCGCGAAACCATCGCCGATTGATGGACGTACGGAGCGGTTTATGAAACGGGCGGGATGGAAATCCTGGCCGGACGATTCGCGCGGGCGGGGACCCATGCATTTGCGGCAAAACAGGGGAGGAAACATGACCGCTATCGAAACCGCGCCGTCCGGCAATGATGAACTGGCGCGCCAGCTTTCGGGGCTGTCGGTTTCGCTCCTTTCGGATGTACGCGAAGGACGGGGGGTTCTTGAACCCGGTTTCGTGCGCTTCAGCGGCACCGGCGTCGTCGCCGGCCGGACAGTGACCGCCGATT
>JAGWTB010000095.1 GCA_028869175.1 Sphingomonadales bacterium | reverse complement strand
TGCCGGTTAACCGGCATTAACCTGCCGGGTTTACCGAATGTTCGCCACTCCTGTGCCACTGAGATGCTCAAGGGCGTTTAGTGGAGGCGTTGCCGTAATGGCTGCAGGAGCACAACTTTCTGTCACTGACATGCGGCGCGCTGCGCGGCATCCGGTAGACTTTCCGGTGATCGGCGAACATCGCCGGCTCGGCGACCTGCACATGCACATCGTCAACGTTTCCGCCCAGGGCTTCATGACCAGCGGGGAGATCGGCCTGACGAAGGGCGAGCGCGTAACCATTCGTCTGCCCCGCATCGGGCGGATCGAGGCCCACCTGATCTGGGCACTCGATGATCGCTGCGGCTTCCAGTTCGAGCGCATCCTGCGGCTGGAGGACTTCCTCCAGATGATTGATACCATGCAGCCCAACCCGCGCCTGCGTCGGGCGCGATAGTCCATATCCCCGCGCAAGAATGAGCCCGGCCATCGCGCCGGGCTTTTTCGCATGTACGCCGGTGTCCGGCGCGAAATTGCCACAAAGTGTCGCAGTCACGAAGTCGAGTCTTGTTACAATATATCATTGCATCTAGGGAGCGCGGATGATCTCTGCCCGACTCACGCTTCCCCTCCTGTTGGCCGGTTCCATGCTCAACGGTGTTTCCGCCATGGCCCAGGTTGCCCCGGCCAGCGCGGACGACCAGTCGCACCCCGAGGATTCCGGTGAGACCATCGTTGTCGTCGGGCGTCTGATTTCCGGCAACCGCGATGCGATTGCCGCACCTGTAGTGTTGCAGGGGGACAAGCTGGCCGCCGACATGCGCCCGCAGATTGGCGAGATGCTGGCGAGCCTTCCCGGCGTCTCCACCAGCGCCTTTGCACCCGGCGTTTCGCGGCCCGTACTGCGCGGTTTCGACGGTCCGCGCGCGCAACTGCTGATAGACGGCCTGGGGTCGCTGGACGCGTCATCGGTTTCTGCCGACCATGCCAGCTCGCTCGATACGCTCAATGTAGAGCGGATCGATGTGCTGCACGGGCCGCAAGTGCTGCTCTATGCCAGTGATCCCGCTGGCGGCGTGGTCAATGCCATCGACAAGCGCATTCCGCGCAAGGTTCCCGACCAGGCGATCAGCATGGATGCCATGGCGACCTATGGCACGGCTGCCGATTCGCTGGAAAGCGGCGCTGCGGTGCAAGTTCGGCTCGCACCGCGACTCGTCGCCCACCTCGACGCGGCCTACAATCACAGCAACGACTTGCGCGTTGCCGGTTACGTGCTGTCGCCCGAATTGCGCGCGCGTACTTTTGACGACGCCAACGCCCGGCTGGCTGTGGACGATATTGCTGGTGCCATGGCCTTGACCGCGCAAGCAGAAGCCCGCGGACGCATCGCCAACAGTGGTGCCGAGAGCTGGACCCTGGGCGCAGGCCTGGCCTTCATCGACGATGGTGGTGACATCGGCATCTCGGTTCAACGCTATGCCAACGACTACAAGATCCCGCCACGTCCAGAACCGGTGCCCGAGAACAGCGCCATCTCGCTGCGCCAGACGCGGGTCGATCTGCGTGCCGGGGTCAACCCCGATGGCTTCTTCAAGCGGCTGGAACTGCGCGCTGCCTTTGGCGACTACCGCCATGTAGAGATTGCCGGCGGCGTTCCCGGCACGTTGTTCCAGAGCAAGGCGATAGAGGCCCGTTTTGAGGCGGTGCAGGCCCACCGGGGCAATTGGTCCGGCAGCAGCGGCCTGCAGTATGGTGCTTCGAATCTCGACGTTTCCGGCGATCCGCTGCTGCCGAACACGGCGTCAAATCGATTCGCCGCCTATACGCTGCAAACCTTGCGCATCGGGCAGTTCGATGTGGAAGCGGCCGTCCGGTATGAGCGAGCGACGGTGCGAGATCGCACGCATGGTACGGCACGCGGATTCGATCTGCTTGCCGGTGTTGCGGGCCTTGCCTGGCATCCCGATGGCGCGTTCTCCGCCAGCATATCGGTATCGCGCGGTGAACGGGCACCGTCAGCGGAAGAACTGTTCATCGATGGTGTCCACGATGCCACCCAGTCCTATGAACGCGGCAATTCCGCCTTCTCGATAGAACGCAGCAAGGGTGTGGAAGCGGGGGTGAATTACGCGGCGGGCGGCGTCAATCTGGCGCTCACCGCCTATGCCACCGACTTTGACGACTTCATCACGCCTGTCGCCACCGGCCAGATCATCGACGGCTTCCCGGTCTATCAGTACGTTCAGGCGCCGGCCCGGTTTCGCGGCGTCGAAGCAGAGGGTTCTGCCCGCCTCGCGCAGCTTGGCGCGGGAACCGTCACGCTCGATGGCGGGCTGGACTATGTTCATGCCCAGCTCACCGGCCGGGGACCCGTACCGCACATCCCGCCGCTGCGGCTGCGGGGCGGACTGGACTATGCCGCGCCAGGTTTCAGCCTGCGCGGTGAAGTCGAATGGAACGCCCGGCAGTCCCGGGTAACGGTCAACGAAAACCAGACGGCCGCTTTCACCGTGGTCAATCTCAATGCCAGCTGGAAACCGCTGGGGGACCATGGCCCCCTCACCCTGATGCTAGCGGCAGACAACCTGCTGAATGTGACGGGCCGGCACTCTACTTCGGAAACGCGTGACTTCGTGCCGATCTCCGGGCGGGATATCAGGTTGACCGCGAAATTGTCGATTTGAGCCGCCATAGCTTTGCTCGCTTGGCAAAGCAGGCGGGCACTGCCATTCTGCGGCGGTGATCGAACCAACTTCGCCGCTGCAACTGCCTGACTATCGCCGGTTCTGGCTGTCGCGTTTCCTTGCCTCGTTTGCCACCTCGGGCATGGTCGTCGTGATCGGCTATCAGCTCTACGATGTCGCGCGCAGCCAATACGGCATGTCTATTGGTCAGGCATCTTTTCAACTCGGCCTGTTCGGCTTTGCCCAGTTCCTGCCGATGCTGCTGTTCACGCCGCTTTCCGGACTGGTGGCCGACCGTTTCGAGCGGCGGCGGGTGGCCGCGCTGGCCATGACCATAGACTTCTGCATCGCACTGGCACTGGCGATCGCCACCAGTCATGCATGGATCAGCTTGCCGCTGCTGTTCGTATTGGGCGCGTTTCACGGTACGGCGCGGGTCTTTTTCGGGCCTGCACTGTCGGCGATCCCCCCCAACATCGTCCCGTCCGCCATGCTGCCGCGCGCCATCGCCTTCAATTCGCTGGCATGGCAGATTGCCACCACATTCGGCCCGGTTGCCGCCGGCTTCCTGTTCGCCGCGCATCCATCCGCGCCCTACTGGCTGGGCGCGGCGCTGCTGGCCGTTTCGATCGTGGCCATCCTGCTGGTCCGGCCAGTGCCTCCTCCACCGGGCAACCGCGACATCCACCCGGTTCGCCAGATCATCGACGGATTTGCCTATGTCCGCCACGAGCGCTTCTTGCTGGGCTGCGTGACACTGGACCTGTTCGCGGTGCTGCTGGGCGGGGCAACGGCGCTGCTGCCGGTCTATGCGCGCGACATCCTGCACGTCGGGCCCGAAGGACTTGGCCCGATGCGCGCAGCGCCCGCGTTGGGCGCTGCGGCGGTGGCCATGGTGCTCTCGTTCCGGCCCTTTGCGCACAATGTCGGCGTCAAGATGCTGTGGGGCGTGGGCATTTACGGCGCGGCAACGCTGATCTTTGGCATCTCGACCTATTACCCGCTCAGTCTCGCCATGCTGGCATTGCTGGGCGCGGGGGACATGGTGTCGGTGTTCATCCGCAACAGTCTGGTCCAGCTCAACACCCCGGACGCGATGCGCGGACGGGTACAATCGATTTCCGGCCTCGCCATTTCCGCCTCGAACGAACTGGGCGAAATGCAGTCTGGCCTGGCCGCCGCACTGATCGGGGCGACGGGGGCGGTTGTCTTCGGCGGCGCGAGTGCCATAGTCATCACCATCCTGTGGGCGTGGTTGTTTCCGGAGCTCAAGAACGCCCGGACATTCGCGCCGCAACAACCTGCGAAGGAGCCGTTTGCATGAAGGCCGACTCGATCCTTGCCACCATCGGCAATACCCCGCACGTGCGCCTGGCCCGCCTGTTCCCTGACCATGAGGTGTGGGTGAAGTGCGAGCGTGCCAATCCTGGCGGTTCGATCAAGGACCGCATCGGCCTCGCCATGATCGAGGCAGCGGAAGCCGATGGCAGCCTCAAGCCCGGCGGGACGATCATAGAGCCAACCAGCGGCAACACCGGCATCGGCCTGGCCATGGCCGCCGCCGTCAAGGGCTACAAACTGGTCCTGGTCATGCCCGAATCGATGAGCATTGAGCGCCGCCGGCTGATGCTGGCCTATGGCGCGACCTTCGATCTCACTCCGCGCGAAAAGGGCATGAAGGGTGCCATCGAACGGGCGAAAGAACTGGTCGAGGCGACTGACGGTGCATGGATGCCGCAGCAATTTGACAACGCCGCCAATATCGCCGTCCACGTCCGCACCACCGCGCAGGAAATCCTCACCGATTTCGCCGACGGGCCGGTAGACGTGCTGATCACCGGTGTAGGCACCGGCGGGCATCTTACCGGCTGCGCGGAAACGCTGAAGGCGGTCTGGCCTGCGATGAAAGCCTATGCCGTCGAGCCGACGCTCTCCCCGGTCATTTCGGGCGGCCAGCCCGCGCCACACCCGATCCAGGGAATCGGGGCGGGCTTTATCCCGACCAACCTTCACACCCAGTCCATCGATGGAGCCATCCAGGTCGATCCCGCCGAAGCCAAGGAATGGGCGCGGCAGTGTGCGACGAAGGAAGGGATGCTGGTGGGCATCAGCTCTGGCGCGACGCTGGCAGCCATTGCCCAGAAGCTCAAGGATCTGCCTGCGGGCAGCCGGGTGCTCGGGTTCAACTACGATACCGGCGAGCGGTATCTGTCGGTACCCGACTTCCTGCCGGAATAGGCGCGCGCATGCCCCGTCTGGAGCCAGATGCCGCATGAGCGACCTCGAACCCGTGGCCTACAGTGATCGCGGCACGCCGCTTCGCGGATGGCTCGCCCGCCCCGCCGGTGCGCCGCGCGCTGCCATCGTGGTGTTCCCGACCATCGCCAACGTCACCCCGGCCATAGAACGGCGCGCTGCGATGCTGGCCGAGGCCGGCTTTGTCGCGATGATCGCCGATTTCTACGGCGAGCCGGTGGAAAGCTTCGAAGCCGCGCGTCCGCTGGCGGAAAAGCTGCGAGCCGATGTCAATCACTACCGCGCTCGTTTGTCTGCGGCCCTCGCGGCACTGCGCGGGCATCCAGCTGCGCGCGGACTGCCCCTCGCCGCTGTCGGCTATTGCATGGGCGGCCAGGCAGCGCTGGAGGTGGCCCGCGCTGGCGACGACCTGGCGCTGGTCGCCAGTTTCCACGGCATTCTCGACACTGCCCGCCGCGCCGACCGTGCCATCGCCGCGCGCGTGCTGGTGTGCCACGGCGATGCCGATCCGATGGTACCGCGCAGTGCCGTCGCTGCCTTCTGGGAAGAAATGGACGCGGCCGGTGCGGACTGGCACTTCCACAGCTATGCCCGAGTCAGGCATGGCTTCACCGACCCCGGCAGCGACGCGCGCGGCCTGCCCGCCATCGCCTACAACGCGAGCGCCGACCGGCAAAGCTGGGCAGCGCTGATGGCGTTGTGCGACGAGGTGTTCGGACAGCCGTGAAAACAGGACGACACTGACTTTCCGGTCGTGTCGAGCCCATCGACTTCGCTCCGGGTAAACTTCGGACCTGACAGGTCCGAAGTCGAGACACGTTGCGATGTACCACGCCTACGCATGACAAGAGCGGTCGCCGGTGGGCAGGTTTTTTTACTACCCGCGCCGGTTCAGGCGGTGGCAAACGCCTCTACAGGCAGTTTCATCATCGTTGCGCTGCCCGCTTCCAGTTTGCGCCTCAGCGCGCCCGCGTCAGGGGTAAAGCGCTCCGCAAAGTAGCGGGCGGTGACGATCTTGGCTTCGTAGAACGCCTTCTCCGAAGCTCCGCCAGCCAGCGCCGCTGCAGAGACCTTGGCCATGCGCAGCCACATCAGGCCAAGCGAAACGATGCCCATGATGTGCATGTAATGGTGTGCGCCGGCCCCGGCGTTGTTCGGATTGGCCATGGCGTTCTGCATCAGCCACATCGTCGCCGCCTTGAGTTCGCCGTTGGCCTTGGCCAGCTTTTCCGCGACCGGAGCAAGTTGCGCATCGGCCGAAGCCGCCGCGCATTCGCCATCGACCAGTGCGAAGAAGGCCTGGACCGAGCGGCCCATGTTGGCCGGCAACTTGCGGCCGACAAGGTCCATGGCCTGCACGCCGTTCGCGCCTTCGTAGATCATGGCGATGCGGGCATCGCGGACGAACTGCTCCATGCCATTTTCGGCGATATAGCCGTGGCCACCCCAGATCTGCTGCATGTTCACAGCCGTCTCGAAGCCCTTGTCGGTGCCGTAGCCCTTGATCACCGGCGTGATCAGTCCGATCAGGTCATCCGCCTGCTGGCGCGCTTCTTCGGTTTCGGCCTTGTGCGCCAGTTCAACCAGCAAGCCGCCCCACAACGCGAAGGCGCGCATGCCTTCGGTAAAGGCCTTGGCATCCATCAGCATGCGCCGCACGTCCGGGTGGACGAACAGCGGATCGGCCTTTTCATTCGGCTCCGCAGGACCGGTCAGCGCACGCCCCTGACGGCGCTCCTGCGCGTAGATCACCGCATTCTGGTAGGCTGCCTCAGCCTGGCCGAGACCCTGGATACCCACCCCGAGCCGCGCGGCGTTCATCATGATGAACATGGCGGCGAGGCCCTTGTTTTCCTCGCCGACCAGCCAGCCCCTGGCTCCGTCATAGTTCATCACGCAGGTGGCGTTGCCGTGAATACCCATCTTGTGCTCGATGGCGCCGCACGAAACCGCATTGCGCTCACCCAGCGAGCCATCGTCGTTGACGAGGAACTTGGGCACGATGAACAGCGAGATACCCTTGGAGGAATCAGGCGCATCCGGCGTCTTGGCCAGCACCAGATGGATGATGTTCTCGGTCAGATCGTGGTCGCCCGCCGAGATGAAGATCTTGGTGCCGGTGACCAGATAGGTGCCATCCGCCTGCGGCACGGCGCGGGTGCGCAGCAGGCCAAGGTCGGTGCCGCAATGCGGTTCGGTGAGGTTCATCGTGCCGAGCCATTTGTTCGACACCATGTTGGGCAGATACTTCGCCTGCAGTTCCGGCGTTGCCTTGGACACGATCGCCGAAATCGCGCCGTTGGTCAGCCCGGGATACATCGCGAAGGCCTGGTTCGCCGAGCAGAGGTATTCCTCCATGGTAAAACCCAGCACGTGCGGCAGGCCCTGTCCGCCGTATTCGACTGGGGAGCTTAGCGTGCCCCAACCCGATTCCTGAAACTGGGCAAACCCTTGCTTGAACCCGTCGGGCGTGGTGACCGAACCATCGGCATTGCGGGTGCAGCCCTGCGAATCACCGATCCGGTTGAGCGGGGCGATCACTTCGGAGCAGAACTTGCCACATTCATCGACCACGGTATCGACCATATCGGGCGTCGCCATGTCGAAGCCCTGCAGATGGGCGTAGTCTTCAAGCCGCAGCACTTCGTTGATGACGAAGCGGGTATCACGGGTGGGTGCCTTGTAAACGGGCATGATCGGTCCTCTCTCGGCTTGAACAGGGGGTCAGTTGCGCTTGATCGGGAGCTCAAGCGCCTCAAGATGGGCGACAAAGCCCGAAAGCTCGGCAATCGCGGCATCTATATCGTCGCGCTGTACCGTCAGCTTGGCAATCTGTTCGCGGCACCGCTGGATCGTCCGCACTTTCTGCGTCACCCGGCCATCGTTGAGATCGTAGAGATCGATCAGTTCCTTGATCTCGGTCAGGCTGAAGCCGACGTTCTTGGCGCGGATGATCCAGGCGAGCCGCGCGCGGTCACGCCGCGAGTAGATCCGGGTGAGTCCCTGCCGGGCGGGCGCGATCAGCCCTTCGTCCTCATAGAACCGCAGCGCCCGCGCAGTGCAGGCGAATTCGGCAGAAAGATCTGAAATGGTGAACAGTTCGCGCTGCAGCGAATCAGGGCGGTTGATATGCGCGCCGTCATGGCCAGCTGCGGCGGGGGATGGGGGTGCGGTCATGGTATCCATGGGCCGCGATACTATCTTCCCTTTACGTTAACGTCAACCCCCGGTCCGAACCAGTGAATCGCCTTCCAGCTTGCGGTAAAAGCAGCTTGCCGCACCCGTGTGGCATGCCGGACCTTCCGGGCGAACCAGCATGACCAGCGCATCCTGATCGCAGTCGGTCAGGATTTCCTCGACTCGCAGGAAATGACCAGACGTTTCGCCCTTCAGCCATAGTCGCCCGCGCGAACGCGAATGGAAATGAGCCAAACCGGTTTCCCGCGTCTTTTCCAGGGCCTCTGCATCCATGTGCGCAACCATCAGCACCTGGCGGCTGGCCGAGTCGATAGCGATGGCGGTCAGCAGGCCCTTGTCATCGAACCGCGGCATGAATGCAGTCCCCTGTTCGCGGTCCTCGGCGGCGGGAACAGTCATTTCGGCACGTTTCCTTGGGCAAATGGCCACCAAAGCCGGTGGTTTGTTGCACGATAACCACAGATAAGCGGCAAAATCTACCGCCAGACACCATGCGACTTTCAATTCAACCGGTTTCGATCAAACAAGGCCGCGCAGCTTTGAGGGAGGCTGCACGCCGGACTTAAGGCGCACTCGAATGAGCGCCATGGTTCAGGGAACAGGGCCGCACGTGGCAGCGTGGCTGGCCCGCATTGAGGGATAGGGCGTGGCGACCGACCAGGGGTGGTCGCCTCCCGCTTACGGCGGCGCCCAAGAGTTTCGTCACGAGGGCGCCCGGAGCTTCGGTTCCGGGCGTTTTCGTTTGTCCGGCCCCCGTTCGGACTTCAGGTGTGCGGCAGAGCTTCGTCCAGCACCCGGGCAAAACAGGCGACAACCACTTTGGCCGCCCCGGCCCGCTTGAGCGCCGAAACGCAGGCCTCGGTCGTCGCGCCACTGGTCAGTACGTCATCTACCAGCACCACCTGCGCGCCCTTTAATTGCGCCGCCCGTTTGGGGTTTACTGCGATGGCACCGGCAAGCGCGCGCGCTCTCGCCTTCTTGCCCAGCCCGCCCAGAACCGGCGTCTGCTTGCGCCGCACCAGCCCATCGACCAGCGCTTGTCCGCCGCGCAGCCGGGTCAATTCGCGCGCCAACAGCGCGGCCTGGTTGAAGCCGCGCCGCCACAATCGCCAGCGGTGCAGCGGCACCGGCACCACGATCCAGTCACCTTCCGCCAGGCGCAGCCGCGCCGCAATCAGCCGCGCCATCATCGGCGCGAGCGCGATGCGGTGACCATGCTTGAACGCCAGGACAAGACGCCGTGACGCATCGTTGTAGAGCGTTCCGGCGGCGATGCCATCATGCCGTGGCGGTGCGGATAGACAGGGAGCGCAGAGCGCGCCGTCCACCATGCCATCGGGAAACGGACGCTGACAGGCAGCGCAGCAAGGCTCACCCGGAATGGCAAGCTCGCTCCAGCATGAAGCGCAGAGACCGCCCTGGGCTGAAATCCCCTCGCCGCACAGCGGGCAGCGCGGCGGGAACAGCAGATCGACGACCAGGAGAAGTGCCTTGGCGAGCGCCATGGCGGCCGTTGTACCGCACCTCACCGTCCCGGCAAGCCTTGCGCGCCGCCCGTCCGCGCGGCAGGGGTGCGCCATGGTATCCAGCACACCGCCCGTAATCTTCACTCCTG
>JAGWTB010000094.1 GCA_028869175.1 Sphingomonadales bacterium | reverse complement strand
CTTTCTCGGTGGTGGTCACGCACCGGCAGGTGGCGAAGGACTTCACCTTCCACGGCGTGACGATGAAAGCGGGGGACGAAGTACACATGCCGATCAGCCTGGCCAACCGCGATCCCGCGATGTTCGACAACCCGCACATGGTGGATATTGATCGTCAGCCGCGCCACATCACATTTGGCACCGGCACGCACAACTGCATCGGCATTCATCTGGCCAAGCGTGAACTGCGCATCGTGCTGGAGGAATTTCTCAAGCGCTTCCGCAACATCCGTTTGGCCGAGGGGCAGGACTATGCCTACCACACCGGGCGGACCTTCGGGCTGGAAAAGCTGCCGCTGGTCTGGGACCGGATCGCTGAGGACAGGGCATGACCAGCGTCTCGTTCACCGGACAAGTCGTTGCCATTACCGGCGCAGGCGGCGGATTGGGCCGGGCCTTCGCACTGGAAGTGGCACGGCGCGGCGGGTCCGTGGTGGTCAACGATCTCGGCGGTTCGGTGACCGGCGCCGGGGATGAAACGTCGATCGCCTTTGCCGACCGGGTGGTCGAGGAAATTCGCGCTGCCGGGGGCCGGGCGGTCGCCAGTTACGACAGCGTCGCCACGCCGCAGGGTGGGCAGGCCATCATCCAGGCTGCGCTGGACAGTTTCGGGCAAATCGACGCGGTGATCGCCAATGCCGGCAACATGCGGCTCGGCGAATTCGAGGACCTGAGTTTTGATGACCTGCAGGCACTGCTCGCCGTGCATGTCGGCGGCAGCTGGAATGTGGCCAAGGCGGCCTGGCCGCACATGAAGGCTCGGGGCTATGGCCGCATGGTGTTCATGACCTCGTCTGGCGGGATGCTCGGCACCGGCAAGCTCACAGCCTATGGCGCGGCCAAGGGCGGGGTGATGGGGCTGATGCACGGTCTCTCCGAAGCGGGCGCGCTGCATGGCATCCTGTGCAATGCGATCATGCCCAACGCCGCCAGCCGCATGACCATGGACATTGCCCCGGGTGAGCTTGGGGAAAACCCCTGGTCGGCGCAGATGCCGCAATACTTCGCACCGCAGTTCACCGCCGGTCTTGCCGCTTTCCTCGCCTCAAGCGCCTGCCAGACCTGGCATGGCGTCTATTCCGCGCTGGGTGGCCGCGTCGCCCGCATGTTCATCGCCGCCGCCAACGGCTATCTTGGCGACGACACTATCGACGCCGACGTCATCGCCGCCCACTGGGACGAAATCCGCGACGACACCCGCGGCTACGCTATCCCCGCGAACATCACCGATGAGTTCCGGATTGTCGCGGAGATGAAGGGGATTGAGGTTTGAGGCTGTCGCCCCGCTTATCGCGGTCTGGCCCCGTCCAGGAACAGGTGGATTGCGTAGTCCACCCGGCGCTGGAGTTCCTTTTCGGGCAGGTAATTGCCTGACACAGCGATGCGGACCGGGCCGCTGACGACGAAGGTGATGAACAGGTTGGCGGCGAGGTGCGGGTCTTCCACCGCGAGTCTGCCGGCGCGGGTTTCGTCGGCCAGGACTTCGGCGATGAACTGCATCACCGGCAGCGCGCCGAGTTCGTAGGACGTCATGAAGATGTCCGGGAAGCGGTAGGATTCGGTGTTGACGATACGCTGCAGCTTGACGCCCGCCGGGGTCATCGCCTGCCGCACCCGCAACATGGCAAGGTTGCGCAGGGTTTCGGCGATGTCCTGCGTGCGTGCGGCGCGGATTTCCTCGGGACTGACCGCCAATTGCTCGATCGCCCGGCGCACGGCGGCGCGGAACAGGGCGACCTTGTCGGGAAAGCGGGCATAGACCGTGCGCTTGGTCATGCTGACCGAGCTGGCGATGGCTTCTATGGTTGCCTGCTCGAAACCCTTGTCGAGAAAATGATCGAGCGCCGCCTCCAGCAATTCGTCCAGCCGCGCCTCCGCCTGTTCGCGGGTAGGGCGGCCGGCCTTGATCCGGGCAGGGGTGGTGATGGCGTCCATGGCACTCGCGCAATAACGATACGGTTAAGGCGTCAATTTACTCGATAGCGAGCGTATGGCAAGGTATTTTCCGCAGAAATTCGGCGAATTTCACTTCGGGCTTGCGCCGTGCCGCGAATCGAACATAATGATACGCACAAGTTGCCAATAGCCCTCAGGCCGAGTCGCCTGGGCAATCGTGCGAAGGAGATGGATCATGGGCGCTGCCGCCGACAAACTGATGAGCAAGGTCGCCGATGACGACCGCTTCGCCTACCAGGCCGCCGAATTGCGCCCATTGCAGGTGCAGGCACTGAACGAGCGGTTCCAGGAGAACAAGGACCGGATCAAGCTGCTGCGCCACCGTGCCGACGAGGCCGGGGTGGACGAGATTACCGCGCTGGAAGACATGGTGCCGCTGCTGTTCCCGCACACCGCCTACAAGTCCTATCCCGAAAGCTTCCTGATGCAGCAGAAGTGGGACCGGCTGACCAAGTGGCTCGGCACCGTCTCGCCCTACGTGATCGAAGGCGTTGATCTGGACGGCATTGCCGACATCGATGAGTGGATCGCCCGGCTTGCCGCCAAGGGCTATTTCATCTCCTGTTCCAGCGGCACCACCGGCAAGTCGGCCATGCTGATCGCCAGCCAGAAGGACATGGACTGGTCAAAACTGGATACGGTCGGCGTGTTTTCGTGGGGGTCGGGGGTCAAGCCCGAGGCGAACCGCTACATGGTCGGCTGCGCGCCGGTCGCCACTGTGCCAAAGAACCAGACCATCGGCGAAGCGCAGACAGCAGCCTTCGCCAACCCCGCTTGGGGCCGGTGGAACTATCCGGTGCCGCCGATCACGGTCGGCTCGCTGACCAAGATGGTGGTGATGCGCAAGAAAATGGCGGACGGCACCGCCACCCCGCAGGAAATCGCCGATTTTGAGGCGACCTCGGCAGAGCGGCAGAAGGTGCTGGACGACGCCATCGTTCTGACCGCCGAAAACATCATCGAAAATCGCGACAAGCTGCTGATGGTCTCGGGTCTGTGGAGCGGCCTCTATGCCGTCGCCAAGGCGGTGCGCGACAGGGGCTACAGCGCCAAGGACTTCAACCCGGACAACTGCATCTACGTCGGTGGCGGGCTCAAGCGCGCGCAGCTTCCGGCCGACTACAAGCAATTCGTCCACGAGACGTTCAACATCAATCCGACGCGCGATTTCCAGAACTATTCGATGCAGGAGCTCAACTCCGGCATGCCCAAGTGCCGCGAGGGCAACCGTTATCACGTGCCGCCATGGATCGTGCCGCTCATCCTCAACAAGGAAGGCGATGCACTCGTGCCGCACGATCCTGCCGGGGGCGAGATCGAGGGACGTGCCGCATTCTTCGACCTTTCGCTTGACGGGCGCTGGGGCGGGGTGATCTCGGGCGACCGGATTTCGCTCGATTACAGCCCCTGCGCCTGCGGCAATGCCGGGCCTTCTGTGCGTGACAACATCGCGCGCTATGCCGACCTTGAAGGCGATGACAAGATCGGTTGCGCCGGGACCATCGATGCCTATGTGCGAGGTGTAGCATGAACAGCGTGATCGATATTACGGCGTCTGAAGGCGTCGTTTCCGCCCCCTTCTTCCTGCGCGGCGAGGTGCTGGAAGGCGCCGACGTGATCCAGAAGTCGCGCGACCTGGGCGTGACCTTCGCCACCCCCAACATCCCCTTCGACAAGGCCGTGCCGCCACGCACCGAAGTGCCGCCGCTGCTCAACGTGCCGACCAGCGAAATCATCGATTTCCTCGTCGAAACCGGCCAGCGGCTGGTCGCGCCGGACAATGCCTATGTCCACGAATGCTTTGACCGCATGGCCGCGACCCACATCCTGCCGCGTTCGGTGTTCGAGAACGTCGGCAAGCACGCGGTGGCCTATCTCGACAAACGCATCCTTCAGGCCGAACTGGAACAGAACTTCCCCGATCCGCGTGCGCTGGACGGCTGGATTCCCAAGCGCGACTTCAATGGCCGCAAGAGCTTCGTGCGTGCCTATGCACCGCGGCTGATCCATGTGCTGCCGGGCAATTCGCCGGGGGTTGCGGTGAAATCCATCGCGCAGGGCGCGCTGGTCAAGGCGGTGAACCTGTTCAAGATGTCGTCCGCCGATCCGTTCTATACCGTGGCAATCCTGCGGACGATGGCCGAGATCGACCCTGAGCATCCCATCGTCAAGTCGATGTCCGCCGTCTACTGGCGCGGCGGCGATGCGGCGGTGGAGAGCGTGCTCTACCGCCCGCAGTATTTCGACAAGATCGTTGCCTGGGGCGGCGGCGATGCGATCAACAACGTGGTCAAATACCTCGGCCCCGGCTTCCAGCTGGTGTCGTTCGACCCCAAGACTTCAATCTCCATGCTGGGGCAGGAAGCGCTGGCATCGGATGAAGTCATGGAGGAAACCGCCAGCCGCGCGGCGGCCGACCTGATGATGCTCAATCAGGAAGCCTGCGCCGCCAGCCGCTTCCAGTTCGTCGAGGGACCGCAGGACAAGGTTGACCAGTGGTGCGCCAAGTTCCAGCGCAACATCGCCGAGCGCGCCGCCGCATCCGGCGATGTCCGTCCGCTGGCGATGGACCTCAAGGAAGAGGTCGAGGCGCTGATGATGATGGACGATGAATACGGCACCTGGGGTCGCACCGATGGCAAGGGCCTGGTGATCCGTTCCGACGAGCCGGTCGATTTCCACCCGATCAACAAGATCGGCAACGTGGTGCGAGTCGATTCGCTCGACGATGCGGTGAAATACGTCAACGTCGCCACCCAGACGATCGGCTTCTACCCCTCAAACCGCATGGCGGATTACCGTGACAGGCTGGGTGCGGGCGGGGCGCAGCGGGTCTGTCCGCTGGGCGATGCCGGGCCGTCCACCGTCGGCAATCCGTGGGACGGAATGTATCCGCTGCACCGTTTCGTGCACTGGATGGTCAACGAGGATGGCGTGGCATAGCCCAAAACGGCAAAATGCACCGGTCCGTGCTGAGACTGTCGAAGCACTGCCCTTCTTGATGGCGTGCGCAAAGGCACGAAGAGAAGTGCGGTGCTTCGACAGGCTCAGCACGGGCGGAAACCGGGACGGTTCTGCAATGCTCCAATAGCGTCTTCCCCCTGAGGGGGAGGGGCCTGAGTCACTGCTTGCTTTCCGCTCCGGCGATGAACCGCCATGCGCCGGCCTGCCCCTTTCGCTTTGCCGTCAAGCCGCTATCCTGGCCCGAAACAACATGGGAGGAAGCGCGGCCATGGCCACGTACATGATCTTCATCCGCGAAGGCGCAGTTGTCGATGCCGAGGCGATGGCTGCCTACCAGGGCGGTAACCGCAGCGGTGCGGTGCCGACGGGGATGAAGCCGATGGTGGTCTACGGCAAGATGGAATGCCTGGAAGGCGAACCTGCGGACGGGGTGGTCGTGCTGCAGTTCCCAGATGCTGACAGTGCCCGTTCATGGTATTTCAGCCCCGAATATCAGGAGCGCGCCAAGCTGAGGCAGCGGGCCGCGCCCTATCGCTGTCTGATGGTGGAGGGGCTGGCATGAAGGGACTGGTCATGGCGCGTACCGCCGTCATTCTCGCCGTTGGACTGGCCGCGTCCGCTGCCGTCTATGCCGCCGCCGAACAGCAATCAGCGCCTGCCGCCCCGCTGGCTGCGCCGACCCAGCGCATGTCGCTGTCGCAGATGCAGGGCTATCTGCCCAAGGGTAGCGCGCCGGACAGTCTGCTGCTCGATCCCGCTCCGCCTGCCGCCGGATCTGCCGCACAGGCGCGTGATGAGGAAGGCGCGCGGCTCGCGCTGGCGCAGCGGGGCTCACCACGCTGGGAACAGGCGAAGATCGATGCCGACCTGTTCACCCCCAACGCGACGGGTTCGTTCTCCTGCGCGGCTGGCGTGCCGATCAGTCCGGACAAGACGCCGAAGCTCAATGCGTTGTTGCGCAAGCTGGGTCCGGACCTGGCCATGGCAGTCTACCCGACCAAGCGAAAATACCAGCGCCAGCGCCCCTTCATGGTCAATGGCCAGCCGACTTGCACTCCCGAATCCGAAGACAGCCTGCGCCGTGACGGTTCCTATCCATCCGGGCATAGCGCCATCGGCTATGGCTGGGGGCTGGTGCTCGCCGAAATCGTTCCTGACCGGGCAGGGCAGCTCGTCGCGCGCGGGCGCGCGTTTGGTGACAGCCGCCGCGTATGCAACGTCCACTGGCTGAGCGACATCGAGGAAGGCCGCGTCGTGGCCACCGCCGTCATCGCCAGGGTCCATGCCGAAGCCGCGTTCCGCACCGATGTCGAGGCTGCGCGTGCAGAAGTCGCGGCGCTGCGGGCCAAGTCGCCTGCCATGGATTGCGCCCGGGAAACTGCCGCTTTCGCCAGCGACTAAGCCAGGAGTTCGCCATGCCGGGACACCACCCCAGCGCCCACGCCCGTTCGCAGCCTGATAAACCGGCGCTGGTCATCGCCGATACGGGTGAAGTGCTGACTTACCGCGCGCTCGATGAAGGCTCCAACCGCTTCGCACAGTTGCTGCGCGTGCGCGGGTTGCAGCCGGGTGACCGCATCGGGCTGATGATGCGCAATTCGCCGCTGCTGCCCATCGTCTACTGGGGGGCGACGCGCTGCGGCGTATTCGTCACCATGCTATCCACTCACCTGAAGCCGGATGAGGCCGCCTACATCCTGGGTGATTCCGGCTCGAAGCTGCTGGTACTCTCCGCCTCGGTCGGTGCGACGCCGCGCGCGCTGGCGGCGCAGCGGGCAGCGCTGATTCCAGAGGTTGCGGAGATATTCTTCGCCGATGATGATGATCCTATTCCCGGCGCAACCTCGCTAGGCGATGCGCTCGCCGCCATGCCGGCACAGCCGGTGGCGGACGAGATTTCGGGTTTTCACATGCTCTACTCCAGCGGCACCACCGGGCGGCCCAAGGGCATCGCCATGCCGTTCACCGCCGGGCCTATCGATGAGTTCAACCAGTCCGAAGGCCGGCCCACGATGTACGAGGGGCTTGAGCCGCTGGTGGCATGGAACGCCGGGCCGCTCTATCACGCCGCGCCGCTCAGCGGCATGGTCATCACCCAGCGTCTGGGGGGCACTTTCGTCACCCTGCGCAAGTTCGATGCCGAAGCGACGCTGCGCGCCATTGCGCAGTATCGGGTCAATCACGCGCAGTTCGTGCCCACCATGTTCGTCCGTCTGCTCGCTTTGCCTGACGCGGTGCGGGCGAAATACGATCACTCCTCGCTCAAGCTTGCCATCCATGCCGCCGCGCCATGCCCGGTCGAGATCAAGCGGCGAATGATCGACTGGTGGGGGCCGATCCTGTTTGAATACTATTCGAGCACCGAGGCGGTTGGCTCCACCGCGATCACATCGGAGGAATGGCTCCGCAAGCCCGGCTCGGTTGGTCGCAGCCAGCTTGGCCCGATCCACATCTGCGACGATGACGGCGAGGAACTACCCGTTGGTAAAGCCGGGACGATCTGGTTCGAGGCTCCGGCGGGTCGCTACGTCAATTATCTCAACGATCCCGAAAAGACGAAAAAGGCCACCCACCCGCGCCATGCCAACTGGTACGCCGTGGGCGACGTCGGGCGGCTGGACGAGGACGGCTACCTGTTCCTGACCGACCGCAAGGACTACATGATCATTTCCGGCGGGGTTAACATCTACCCGCAGGCCATCGAGGACTGCCTGATTGTCCACCCCAAGGTACTCGACGTGGCGGTGATTGGCGTGGCGAACCCGGAATATGGCGAGGAAGTGAAGGCGGTAGTCCAGCCCAAGGATTGGGCCGACGCCGGGCCGGCGCTGGAAGCGGAACTGCGGGCCTGGGTTTCCACTCGCATCTCGCGCGTCACCCAGCCGCGCAGCTACGAATTTGTCCGCGATTTGCCACGCATTCCGTCAGGCAAACTGGCGAAACACGAGTTGCGGAAAATCTACGGCAATCCGGTAGCGGTGACATAGAATGGGAGTGAACTCCCTCCCTGCGAGGGGAAGAACAAAAACATTGAAGTTGGGAGAACAACCATGCGCCTGAAAGCTCTTTGCCTGACGTTTGCTGCCGGGGTGATGACGGCACTTCCCGCCAGCGCTCCGGCCCGGCCCGCCATCACGCCTGCCGCCGCGCCCGCCGCTGAAACGCCCTATATCCGGCCCGACGTGAAGGCCTATCTCGACAATCTCGCCGCGCATCCGCGCCCGGCGATGAGCGACGCGATGATCGCCCAGATCCGCAAAATCCCGCCCGAGATGATGGCGCGACTCGCCGCGTCCGGCGATGCGCCGCTGGGCACGCTGGCGGTTGACCGCACGTTGTCGATGCCTGGACCGGGCGGCGAGATGCAGCTTCGCCTGTTCGATGCGCGAGCAGAGCGCGGGGCAGGGCCGGTGCTGGTGTTCTACCACGGCGGCGGCTTCGTCGTCGGCTCGATCGCTACACATGCCGCGCTGGCGGCAGAAATGGCGCGGCAGCTCGACGTGCCGGTGGTCTCGGTCGAGTACCGCCTCGCGCCCGAAGCCAAATGGCCCGCCGCGCCCGACGATGCCGAGGCAGCCGCGCGCTGGGTCGCGGCCAACCCCGCCGCGCTGGGGCGGCAGGCGGACAGCCTGATCCTGTCGGGAGACAGCGCGGGCGGCACCTTGACCCTCGTTACCGCGCTCGCCCTGCGCGACAAGCCTGCGGCGGTGCCGGTGAAGATGATGATCCCGATCTATCCGATGGCCGATGCCTCGAAGGTCTATCCGTCCGCCGTCCAGTTCACCGGTGCGTTCGGGCTGACCAGGGAAGACGTCGCCTACTACGGCAAGGCCTATGCCCCCAACGTCAACAGTCCGCGCCATTCGGCGCTGCTCGCCGATCTCAAAGGCCTGCCGCCGACGGTGCTGGCCACCGCCGCGCTCGATCCGCTGCGCGACGGCGGGCGGGCCTTCGCCAACAAGCTGATCCTCGCCGGGGTGCCGACCGCCTATTACGAAGCGGCGGGTAACATCCACGGCTACACCACCTTCCGCAAGGGCATCCCTTCGGCCCAGGGCGACCTCGACCAGATCATGGCTTTGGCGCGAGCGATGATGGGCAAGTGATATTTGACATGATCATGTCAACATGACACGATCAGTTCATGCATGGACCCTTCGATTCCCGGCACCCGCTGGTCGGGCTGGTTGACGAGATCAGCCGCCTCAACGGTCGCCTCAAGAGCACCTTCGCGGATTCGCGCCGCGCGGTGGGCCTGTCCGAATCCGAGATGATGGTGCTCAACGCTGTGGTCGAGGCGGAGCGGGCACCCACCGTGCCGCAGATCGGTCGTTCGCTGGGGCATCCGCGCCAGTTGATCCAGCGCGCCGCCAATGCACTGATCGCGGGCGACCTCATCGAAGCCGTCGCCAACCCAGACCACAAGCGCGCCCCGCTGCTGCGCGCCACGGTGCGCGGCACAGCGCTGAAGCGGGAGGCCGACGCCAAGGCTGACAGCCTTGCCGCCGCGCTTTCTGCCCACCTCGATCTCGATGCCGCGCGCCGCACCACCCGCGACCTGCGTGACCTGCGCCGCCAGCTTGAGGCGCGGTTGCGCGAAGGGGATACCTGAATGTCGAAGATCGAACACAACCTCGCCGAACTGGCCCCCATCGGCCCGCTGACCGAATGGCTGAATGCCCATGTTCCCGAACTGGGCAAGGGGCCGCTCAGGACCGAAATCCTTTCCGGCGGCACGTCCAACGTCGTCCTCACCCTCAACCGGGGGAATCGTGACATGGTGCTGCGCCGCCCGCCCGCCGTGCCGCCGCCCGGCGCGGAAAAGGGCGTGCTGCGCGAGGCGCGCATCCTCACCGCGCTCAACCAGACCGAGGTGCCGCACCCGCACTGCTACGGCGTCTGCGACGATCCGGATGTGATCGGCGGGCGGTTCTACGTGATGGAGAAGGTGGACGGCTGGGCACCCAACCTGCGCGACGAGAAGATCCACAACGTCCCGCCGTTCGATCGGATGCCCTACATCTACG
>JAGWTB010000093.1 GCA_028869175.1 Sphingomonadales bacterium | reverse complement strand
GCGGGCCAGCGTGGCGGCGGGCTGCGGGCGGTGGATCACCCCGCTGATTCGCTCGAAATGCACGTCCCAGCGACGCTCGGCACTGACGAGCAGCGGTTCCCAGACCTGTTGCTGGCGCTCCCAAAGCGCCTCGTCCGGCTCGGCGCGATAGCAGAGCGTGTCGGTTTCGGCATAGGGCAGCAGGCTGCGTATCGCAGTGTCTCGTTCGGGGCCGACGACATCGATGGCATAGTCTGCCATGTCGCGCAGCACGAAGGAGCCGGGATCGATGGCTTCGCCCTGCGCGGCCCATTCGGCGGCGAGCGCTTGGGCCAGCGCGCGCGACGGCACGATCTGCGGGCGGGCGGCGACGGTCTTGATCGGTCGCCCGTCCAGCTCCACGCGCCAGCCCCCGTCAGCCTGCGCCGCGCCTGCCTCCTTGTAGAACCGCTTCATGCGTCGGGCGTCTTCCACGCCTTGGCCAGCACCAGCGGCAGGGCCAGCGATTCGACGAGGCCGACCAGTGCGAGCACCATGCCGGCAATCTGCGGCAGGTTGATCCGCCCGGCCATGATCAGCACGCCGAACAGCACCATGGCCACGCCGGTCAGCCGCACCACCTGAATGATCGCCCAGCGCGCCTTGGCGGCATCGGCAGCCTGATTGTCGCTCATGCCAGCAAATACTCCTGCAAGGCGCGCGGAGTGGGGGCGACCCATTCGGCCCCGGCCGCGCGCAGTTCCCCGGCGTCGTGATAGCCCCAGTCGACGCCGATGGCACGCACCCCGGCGTCGCGCGCCATGGCCATGTCATAGGCGGTATCGCCGATCATTACCGCTTCGCCGGGCTGCGCCATGGCTTCGTCCAGCGCCGCTTCGAGCATGGCGGGATGCGGCTTCGAGGGGTGGAAATCGGCGGTCTGCAGGGTGGCAAAGTGGCCGGACAGCCCGTGGCTGGCCAGGACATGGGTCAGCCCGCGCTGGCTCATACCGGTGGCGACGCCCAGCGTCCAGCCGCCATCGCGCAGAGCGTCCAGCAGGTCGGCCATGCCATCGAACAGGGCCTGCTGCAGTTCACCCGCCGCTCGCGCGGTTCGGAAGGCGTCCTTGTAGGCATCGACCATCAGTCCGTGGGTGTCATCCGCCGCCTCGGGCGCAAGCTGGCGCATCGCCTGCGGCAGGCTCAGGCCGACGATGCGGCGCACGGCATGGCGATCGGGCAGCGGCAGGCGAACGGCGGCGAAGGCCTGGTCCATCGCCGCGCAGATGCTCGCCTGACCATCGATCAGCGTCCCGTCGCAATCGAACACCGCCAGCTTCACGGGGCCAGCGTCCGCATGAGCTGGGCAATGGCGGGCGAACCCTGCGCTTCCAGCCCGGCGGCGAGCCGCTCGCGTTCATCAGCTGGTTTGTTCTGGCTGAGTTTGAAAGTGGGCCGCCAGGCTTGCACTTCCATCTCGAAGCCGACGATGGCGGCAAGCAGGCCGCGGCGGCGCTCGTCAGGCAGCTTGTCCATGGTCCACGCCATGCCGCCCTCGACCAGTGCCTCTTGCCGGGCGGTAAGAGCTTCGAGCATGCCCACCAGCCCGTCCTGGTCCATCCGCCTGATCCGGCCCTCGATCTCCAGTGCCACATAGTTCCACGTCGGCACTTGCTGATCGTCGGCATACCAGCGGGGGGAGACATAGCCTTCGGGGCCGTTGATCACCGCCAGCCCGGTGCTGCCGTCCAGATGCCTGGCCAAGGCATTGCCCCGCGACAAGTGGAACTGCACCGCGCCGTCCCCGGTCCACAGCAGCGGCGTATGGGCAACGCGCGGGCCATCCGGAGTGGCGGCAAAGACCATGCCGAAGCCGATCTCCTCGATCAGCGCCTCCAGCAGCGCGCGGTCGTCATGGCGAAAGGCGGCGTTGGGATGCATGGGGTCAGGCTCCGGATGAGCTGGACGCAGGGCCGAGGATCATTTCTTCGTCCCGGGTGAGCCCTTGCCCTTGGTCGGGCCGCGCTTGGTTGGGGGCGGGCGGGTACCGGGCTTTGCGGCGGCGCGTTCGCCTGCCTTGCCGGCAGGGGCCCGTTCACCCGCCTTGCGGCCGCGCCGTTCGCCGCGCCGTTCCTTGCGGTATTGCTTGGCATGGGCCTTGGCCGCGACCTTTTCGCTCTCGCGCGTGGGCTTGGGCGGGGCAGGGGGAAGTTCGGCCCCGTCCGCCGGATCGAAGCCGAGGCTGGCCATGGTGTTGGCGAAGTGTTCCGGCAGGTCGGCCACCACGTCGAGCGGCGCGCCATCGGGATGATCGATGATCAGGCGGCGCGCGTGCAGGTGCATCTTGCGGCTGATGCTGCCCGATAGGAAGCATTCCGGCCCGCCGTACTTGCCGTCGCCGACAATGGGATGGCCAATGGCGGCCATGTGGACGCGCAGCTGGTGGGTGCGCCCGGTCAGGGGTTGCAGTTCCACCCAGCAAGCGCGGTTGCCGGCGCGGTCAAGCACGCGGTAGCGGGTGCGTGCGGGCTGGCCGTGCTCGCTCTCGTCCACCATCATCTTTTCGCCGCCGGTGCCCGGCTGCTTGGCGAGCGGCAGGTCGATCTGCCCTTCATCGAGCGAAGGCACCCCGGCCACGATCGCCCAGTAGATCTTGCGTGCCGACCGGCCCGAGAAACGCTTGGAAAAATAGGCGGCACTGCCCGGCGTGCGGGCGATGAGCAGCACGCCCGAGGTGTCCTTGTCCAGCCGATGGACCAGACGCGGGCGCGGGCCGTCTGCCGCATAGGCATCGAGCAGGCCATCGACATGCTCATAGGTGCCGCTGCCGCCCTGCGTCGCCAGCCCCGGCGGCTTGTTGAGCACGATGGCCGCGCGGTCCTGGGTGATGACCATGGCCTCGGCCTGGTCCTTCTGCGCCTCGGTCAGTTCGCGGCGCGGGCGGGCACCCTTGACGGCGGGCGCATCGCCGCCCGGAGGAACGCGCAGGGTCTGGCCGGTGGTCAGCCGGTCGGCCGGGTCGGCACGCTTGCCGTCCACCCGGATCTGCCCGGTGCGCGCCCAGCGGCTGATCGTGGCAAAGCCGATCTGCGGCAGGTGGCGCTTGAACCAGCGATCAAGCCGCACCCCGTCATCATCGGACTGGACGGTGAACTGGCGGACAGTCTCGCTCATGCCGGGGTCCTCATCAGGGCGAGCCCGGCGAACAGCGCCGCCAGCCCGACCAGTACCGAACCGCCGGCATAGAGCGCTGCCGTCAGCAACTGCCCGCGCTCAACCATCAGCGCCAGCTCCAGGCTGAAGGCGGAAAAAGTCGTGAAGCCGCCGAGCACGCCGACGCCAAGCAGCAGCCGCCAGCCCTCTCCGCCGCTGCCATGGCGGGCGAGCCAGCCGGCAAGCAGCCCCATGGCCATCGAGCCGGCGATGTTCACCGTCAGCGTTGCCCAGGGAAAGGCGCTGGCGGTGACGGGGCCGATCGCGGCGGTCCAGGCGCGGCCGGTAAGGAAGCGCAGCCACGCGCCCAGCGCGCCGCCCAGGGCGACGAACAGCGATGCAGCAAAGAAAGCGGGAGGTTGAGCCATGCGACGCGCCTTAGCGCCGGTTTGGCCAATGCGCCAGTTTGAAGGGCACCAGTTAGAAGGGCAAGGGTGAGAAAAGGCGGCGGCACCGGACGGGCGATGCAGGGGGCATACCGGTGCCGCCGCCAGGGTGCAGGCGCTATCCGGGCACGGCGGGCTGGGCCGGGGCGGAGGCGGCCTGCAAGGCCAGCAGGGCTTCGATCTGCAGTTTCAGGCGTTCATTTTCCGAGCGCACGCGGGCATTTTCCGAGCGCAGGCGGGCATTCTCCGCGCGCAGGCGGGCGATCTCGTCGGACGGCCGGGCTGGTGCGGCGCGCTTGGGCGCAGGCGTGAGCAGGCCCTGCAAGGTGCGTGCGCGCGAACCCAGCCATTGCGCGATCAGCCCGGGCAAGCCTTCCTTGCGCAGCGGCGCGGGTGCGCGGTTGCGCGGGAGGGGCGCGGGATGGCCTTCTGCCACCAGCGGCTCGGCGCGCGGGGGAAGGGCGATCACCGGCGGCGGCGTGATCCCGGTTGTCGCGCGCTGGGCCTTCGCCGTGACTGCGGGCGACTTTGCCTTGGCCGCGCGCTTGCTGCGTTTCGGCTGAGCCTTTGGCTTGGGCTTGGGCGACGGACCGGGGATCGCAGACGCGGTCGGCACTGCGCCCCGGTGCGGTGCTATGGCAACGTCTGGCGGAAACGCGGCTTCGGCCTTGACGCGGCTTTGCCTGGCGCCTTGGGGCTTGGGAACGGGCGGCGTGCTGGCGCGGCGGTTGCGCACGGTCTGCATCGGCAATCTCCCACGGGTCAGGGCATTTCACGATTGCGGCTTGACTGTAGTTACCATGCAGGCGCAGGAGCGTCCCAACGCAGATGCATCCGTTTCGCCGCCGAAATGGAAGCAGGTGCAGTGGAAAATCCGGCCCCTGCCGCACGCTCGTGACTTGCCACGGGTGCGACTCTCTGCTAGCGGCCCGCCGGTTCGAGCCGACCCTTTAGGGATTCGGCGCGTTTAGTGTTTCTGATTGTAAGGTGCTCCCCCGCACTGAAAGCCAGCGGGGTTCTCGCCTTCGACTTTGTGAGGTGTGTCGGTTTATGCAGATTCTCGTTCGCGACAACAATGTCGACCAGGCTCTTCGCGCGCTCAAGAAGAAGCTGCAGCGCGAAGGCGTCTATCGCGAGATGAAGCTGCGCCGTCACTACGAAAAGCCCTCGGAAAAGCGCGCCCGCGAAAAGGCCGCTGCTGTCCGCCGCGCCCGCAAGCTGGAGCGCAAGCGGCTTGAACGCGATGGTGCCAAGTAGGCCATAACCGCTTGAACCGGTCTGCCGGTTAAGCCATGAGGGCGCGGAAATTGCTTCCGCGCCCTTCGTGTTTCCCGCGTCCGGTGCCTGCAAACTTGATACAGGGATGTGCCTGATGACCGAGATTACCCGCGTTCCGCTCCAGCCCATCGCCAAGGGCGCACTCGGCAAGCTGTGGCTGGGCATCGCCGCCGCCGTGGTTGCTGCGGGCGGCCTCGCCTGGGCGACGCTGCCGGCGCAGGTTTCGGTTAAGACGGAAAAGGCCGGCACCGGCCCCTCGCCGACGGTTGAGGACATGGTGCTGATCAACTACAAGGGTACGCTGGAAAACGGCACCGTGTTCGATCAGGCCAACCAGGCACCGATGCCGGTGGGCGGGGTAATCCCCGGCTTCACCAAGGCGCTGGTGCAGATGCAACGCGGCGGCAAGTACAAGGTCCATATCCCCTCGGCCCTGGCCTATGGAGCGAAGGCCAATGGCCCGATCCCGGCGAACAGCGATCTCAACTTCGAGATCGAGCTGCTTGATTTCCGCAACCGGGCCGAAATCGAACAGCAGCAGCGCATGATGCAGCAGATGCAGCAGCAACAGCAGGGTCGGGGTGGTCCCGGTGCTGGCGGCGCTGTCGGTCCGCACGCTGAAGGCTCGACCGAGATGGTTCCGGTGCCGCAGGGTGCCATGCCGCCGCAGGGTGGCGGCAGGCCACAGTAAGCAACAAGGCCGCCGCTTCGCTTGAAGCCTTTCGCCGGGGGTGCTAGCGGGCCCCCGTCGTCATTCGGCCCCCAGGCCAGTCTCAAGGATCGCAGATGTCGGTCGATACCGCCACAGTCGCCAAGATCGCCTCGCTCGCCCGGATCAAGGTTTCCGAACCGGAGCTTGCCGCGATGGTTCCCGAACTCAATGGCATTCTCGCCTGGGTCGAACAACTCGCCGAAGTGGATGTCACCGGCATCGAGCCGATGACCGCCGTGATTGAAAACCACCAGCGCCTGCGCGATGACGTGATCGACGCCGATCCGCTGACCGGTGGCGGCATCCGTGACAAGGTGCTGGCCAATGCCCCCGCACCCGAACACGGCTTTTTCGGTGTGCCCAAGGTGATCGAATAGTGGCAATGGGCCAGCTTGCCGCGTGGCCTTCGACAGGCTCAGGCCGAGCGGATGTTTTTACAAATCAAACCCCGCTCAGGCTGAGCTTGTCGAAGCCCGCGCGCTGACGGAATGACTGGACGCAGCATGACCAACCTCACCGATCTTGGCGTTGCCGCCATCCGCTCGGGCGTGGCCCGGGGTGACTTTACCGCCGTCGAAGTGGCCGAGGCGTTCAACGCCAATGTCGCGGCGGCGCAGGATGCGCTCAACGCCTTCATCGTCACTACGCCCGAACTGGCGGTGGATGCCGCGCGGCGGGTCGATGCGGCGCGCGCCGCCGGGCAGGCTCTCGGCAAGATGGCCGGGGTGCCGATCGGCATGAAGGACCTGTTCGCCACCAAGGGCGTGCAGACTACGGCGGCCAGCCACATCCTGGAAGGGTTCACGCCCGAATACGAAAGCACCGTCTCGCAGAAACTGTGGGATGCCGGCGCGGGGATGCTGGGCAAGCTCAACCTCGATCAGTTTGCCATGGGCTCCTCGAACGAGACCAGCGCCTTCGGCAATGTCATCTCGCCGTGGCGACGCCCGAATGATACCGCGCCGCTCGCCCCCGGCGGATCTTCCGGCGGCAGTTCGGCGGCTATCGCGGCGCAGCTCTGCCCGGCGGCGACCGGCACCGATACCGGCGGATCGATCCGCCAGCCCGCCGCCTTCACCGGCATTTCGGGGATCAAGCCCACCTATGGCCGCTGCTCGCGCTGGGGCATCGTCGCCTTCGCCTCGTCGCTCGATCAGGCCGGTGCGATGGCGCACGACGTGACCGACTGCGCGATCATGCTGGAGGCGATGGCAGGCTTCGATCCCAAGGATTCGACCAGCCTCAACCTGCCGGTGCCCGACTGGAGCGCCGCGCTGTCGGATGACCTTTCGGGCAAGACCGTGGGCATTCCCCGCGAATACCGCATGGACGGGATGGACGAGGAAGTGTCCCGTTCGTGGGAGCAGGGTGTCGCCTGGCTGAAGGATGCCGGTGCGAAGGTGGTCGATATCAGCCTGCCGCACACGAAGTATGCGCTGCCATGCTATTACATCATCGCCCCCGCCGAAGCCTCGTCCAACCTCGCGCGCTATGACGGCGTGCGGTATGGTTTGCGCGATCTTCCGGATGGAGCCGGCCTGCAGGACATGTACGCCGCCACCCGCGCCGCCGGTTTCGGGGCCGAGGTCAAGCGCCGGATCATGATCGGCACCTACGTGCTGTCCGCCGGGTTCTATGATGCCTATTACACCCAGGCGCAGAAGGTTCGCACGCTGATCAGCCACGATTTCAAGAACGCCTTCACCGAATGCGACGTGATCCTGGCCCCGACCGCGCCGACCGCCGCATTCGCCCTTGGCGAGAAGAGCGGCGATCCGCTGGAGATGTACCTGAACGACGTGTTCTCGGTGCCCGCCAGCCTCGCCGGGCTGCCGGCGATGTCAGTCCCCGCCGGGCTCAGCCGCGAAGGCTTGCCGCTGGGCCTGCAGGTGATCGGCCGCGCCTTCGACGAACAGGGCGTACTCAACGCCGCCCTGGCCATCGAGAGGCGGGCAGGCTTCGCCGCAAAGCCATCGCGCTGGTGGTGAACCCCCGGAATCCGGGGATATGCGTTGCATATTGCGACGCAATACAATAAGGTCAGTTGACTTTCGTTAAGGGCGTTGGCGAAAGGGGCGCGGGCGCAAAAGTCAGGGGTGTTTGGGCATCGAAATGAGCCTCAAGAATCAAATAAAGCATGCGCTTTCTCCCTATCCCGCGTTGTTCAGATCAGCTTTCCGCATTGGCGCGAATCGCTCGCATCAGGGTTTGCTGATCCGCAAGGACACCGAATTGGTGATCGAGGGGTTTCCGCGATCAGCCAACACCTTCTCGGTCGTCGCCTTCCAGCAGGCGCAGCACCGCCCGGTAGAGATCGCCCATCACCTCCATGCCATTGCCCAGGTTGTCAGCGGCGTGCGGCAGGGCATTCCCGTGATTGTCCTGATCCGCAAGCCGGAGGATTCGCTGCGCAGCCTGCGGGTGATGTTCAAGCAGCGCGGTGACGATGCCGCACTCAAGCGCTGGATCAGGTTCTACACCGCGATAGCCGGTATGCGTGACAAGGTGGTGATCGCCGAATTCTCGCGCGTGATCGCCGATTTCGGCACGGTGATCGATGAGGTGAATGCGAAATTCGGCACCGCCTACGCCCGGTTCGAAGCGACGCCGGAAAACATCAAGGCGGTCTATGACGAGATCGACCTCATCAACGAGCGCAGCCACCATACCTCGCACGGCGGCAAGTCGATGTACGTTGCCCGGCCAACCGAGGCGAAGCGGCAGGCGCACGCCAAGGTGGAATTCAAGTTCGACAAGGACCTGCTGGCACAAGCGCACGCCCTTTATGCCGAACTGACCGCCTGACCCAAAGCTGCGCCTTGCGCACCGCGCCTGGCATCTCTAGTTCCAGCGACAGATTTTCCAGGCAAAGACCGGGGTTAGGTAAGCACATGTACCGCATTCAGGGCGCAACGGGCGAATGGGAGGTCGTGATCGGCCTGGAAGTCCACGCGCAGATCACCACCGGCTCCAAGCTTTTTTCCGGCGCGGCCACGGCTTTCGGGGCAGAGCCGAATGCGCAGGTCAGCCTGGTCGATGCGGCGATGCCCGGCATGCTGCCGGTGCCCAACCGCGAATGCATCCGCCAGGCGGTGCGCACCGGCATGGCGATCGACGCGGCGATCAACAAGTGGAGCCGCTTCGACCGCAAGAACTACTTCTACGCCGACCTGCCGCAGGGCTACCAGATCAGCCAGCTCTACCACCCGCTGGTGGGCGAGGGGCACATCGACATCAGCCTCGACGACAAGAACCCCGAGGCCGAGGTCAAGCGCATCGGCATCGAGCGGATCCATGTCGAGCAGGATGCCGGAAAGCTGATGCACGATCAGCACCCGACCATGTCCTATGTCGATCTCAACCGTTCGGGCGTCGCCCTGATGGAGATCGTCAGCCGGCCGGACATGCGTTCGCCCGCCGAAGCAGGGGCTTACCTGCGCAAGCTCAGGGCGATCCTGCGCTATGTCGGCTCGTGCGACGGCAACATGGAAGAGGGCTCGATGCGTGCCGACGTGAACGTCAGCGTGCGCAAGCCCGGTGACGAATTCGGCACCCGCACCGAGACCAAGAACGTCAACTCGGTGCGCTTCGTGATGCAGGCGATCGAGCACGAGGCGAACCGCCAGGTCGACGTGCTGGAGAGCGGTGGCAAGGTGGTGCAGGAAACCCGCCTGTTCGATCCGGACAGCGGCACGACCCGCTCGATGCGCTCCAAGGAAGACGCGCACGACTATCGCTACTTCCCCGATCCCGACCTGCTGCCGCTCGAGCTCGACGATGTCTTCGTCGAGGCCTGCCGCGCCAGCCTGCCCGAGCTGCCCGACGCCAAGCGTCACCGCTACGAGACCGCGCTCGGGCTGACGCCCTACGTGGCCGGTGTGCTCACCGCCGAGGTCGAGACCGCGCGCTGGTTCGAGGCGCTGCTCGCCGAGACCGCGGCCAAGCAGGGCAAGGGCGAGGAGGCCGTCGCCAAGCAGGCCGCCAACTGGCTGACCTCCGAACTGTTCGGGGCGCTCAACCGGCTCGGCCGCAGTCTGGATGACAGTCCGGTCAGCCCGGCTCAGGCCGCCGAGCTGCTCGCGCTGGTCGCCGATGGCACGATCTCGGGCACGATTGCCAAGCAGGTGTTCGAGAAGATGCTCGAGACCGGGGATGGCGCCGGTGCGATCGTCGAGCGCGAGGGCCTCAAGCAGGAGAGCGACACTGGCGCGATCGAGGCCGTGGTGGCCAAGGTGCTGGCCGACAACGGCGACAAGGTCGAGCAGTACAAGGCTGGCAAGGAGGCGCTGTTCGGGTTCTTCGTCGGCCAGACGATGAAGGCCATGCAGGGCAAGGCCAATCCCCAGGTGGTCAACGCGTTGCTGAAGAAGCAACTGGGGTAGGGGAATACCCCAGCCGGGAATTGCCGGGCTCCGGTCCCGCCCCTAGTCCCGTGTCCCGGGACGCGTGGGAACGGGGATGCCCTGCATCGC
>JAGWTB010000092.1 GCA_028869175.1 Sphingomonadales bacterium | reverse complement strand
GCAGCGGGCAGACCCACGACTTCGAACACATCGTTACCGGCGGCAATTTCGACATTCTCGGGGAACTGGTGCCGTACTTCGCGCGGTTGGCCAATGTGCCACGCTTCCTTTGTGCGGAGCTGGCCGGAATTGTTAACGCCGGGCAGCTGCTTGGCGCGCTGCGCCTGATGACGCGGACCGGGCTGCATTACCAGGCGGCTTTTCCCGCGGCGCTGGCTGCGGTGCAGGCAGGCGCGCGGGTGGGCGAACAGTCCGGACCGATCTTCATGGCCCGTTACGAGGACGTGTTTCACCTTGGCGTAGCTGAAGCGCGCGAAGCGCTGGGGATCAAAGGCGCAGGTCCAACGAATGTCGATACGGCTGCAGCCTCGCTCGAATGGGACGAGTATCGCTGAGCTGCGTGCGGCGCAGTTCTGGCCTTTGCCGCTGCCGCGCCTGGGGATAGTGCGCACTTGGCTTGTTTGGAATTGCGCGTATCATCTACGTGATGTAGATGCGTAGCACGAATGCGCATCAATTTATTCATGGCCATGCGCACAAGGCCAAGCGAGGAGAAACCATGGCTATTTCAGCCGCAACCCTGGACCTGATTTCCGCCCGCGCCGAGCAGGGACGCAAGGAACGGCGCATCGCGCAAGATGTGGTCGACGCGCTGAAATCGGAAGGCTTTTTCCACCACTTCACGCCGGCCAGCTATGGTGGCCGCGAAGGCAAGCCGCAGGATTTCTTCCTCGACCAGATCGCCATCGCCGAACGCGACATGAGCACGGCCTGGGCCATGGGAATCATTTCAGTCCATTGCTACCAGATCGCCCTGATGGATCGCCGCGCGCAGGACGAAGTCTTTGCCGATGGTCCTGATGCGATGGTCTCTTCCTCCTACAACCCGGTCGGCGCAAAGGTCGAAGTGGTCGATGGCGGCGTGATGCTGTCGGGCCGCTGGGGTTGGTCGAGCGGTAGCCTCCACTGCAACTGGGTGCTGCTTGGCGGGATTGTGCCAGGCGAAGGCCACCGCACCTTCCTGGTGTCGGCCAAGGACTACCGGATCGAGGATACCTGGCATACCATGGGCCTGCACGGCACCGGATCGAACGATATCGTGATCGATACGCCGGTATTCGTGCCTGACTATCGTTCGCACAAGCAGCTTGACGGCTTCAACGGCGTCCACTGCCAGACCAACCCGGTTTATGACCTGCCCTGGGCGCAGGTGTTCATCCGCGTGGTCAACACCAGCGCGATTGGGGCGGTGCGCCATGCCATCAACCTGTTCCGCGCCCGTGTCGGTCTGTCCTCGACCGACACGACCAAGAGCAGCGCCGATCCTGACGTGCTCGAACGCATCGCCCGCGCCGCCGAACTGGCGGAAAGCTGCGCGCGCACCATGGTCGCGAACTTCCGGGAAATGGAAGCGGCGGGCTGGAAGCCGGCGCTGATCGACCGGGTTCGCTATCGTTATGACGCCTCGCTGGTCGGTGATCGCTGCATCGAGGCGATGGGACTGTTGATGGACGTGGCGGGTGGCCGCTCGGTGTTCACCGGCAACGAATTCCAGGACCTGTGGCTTGACGTGCGCATGGCGCGCGCCCACGTTGCCAACAATCCGACTGGCTTCGCGCGCAATTATGCCCATGTGCTGATGGGTGGCGAAAACGCCGATTACTTCCTCTAGGCCGATACGGGGGGCACCGCCCCCCGGTCGTTCTCCAAGAAAAAAGGGCGCTTCCCCGAAAGGAAGCGCCCTTTTTTCGTGGAGAACGGGGCCAGCCGTGCAGGTGGTGTCAGCTGAACCAGCTGCCCCCGTTGACGCTAACTGTGCTGCCAGTCGCATAGCTGGCATCGGGTCCGGCCAGAAAGGCCACTGCCCCGGCGATCTCGTCGGGCTGGGCAAGGCGCTTCATCACGCTGTCCGCAGCCACCGCATCCTTCACTTCCTGAGGCAGCGGGGCATAGATCGGCGTTTCGGTCGCCCCCGGCACCACCGCGTTGACGCGGATGCCGCGCGGGGCAAGTTCACGCGCCATCGCCCGGGTCAGGCCCAGCACACCGGCCTTGGCGGTGACATAGGGCACCGGACCGTTGCCGGCGAGCGCAGCGGTGGAAGCGATGTTGATGATCGCGCCGCCCGCGCCCTGCTCCGCCATGATCCGCACCGCTGCACGGCTGCAGCGGAACGTCCCGTCAAGCGTGACCGCAAGCACGCGGGACCAGCCCTCGTCACCGCAATGGATGGTCTGGTCGGCGATGACCGAAGGATCCTGGGCCTGGGCTGCCTGCGCCGCATAGTATTCGGCCATCCCGTCGCCAGGGGCGCTGCCGATGCCAGCATTGTTGACCAAGATGTCAACTCCGCCCAGCGCCTCGCGTACCGCGGCGAAGGCGGCATCGACCGAGGCGCTCTCCGCCACGTCGCAAGCCAGGCCGATATGCGGCGCGGGCAGGACTGCACCCGCCTTGGCCCCATCGAGATCAAGCACGGCGACCACCGCGCCTTCGGCGGCCAGACGAAGGGCGATGGCTTCGCCGATACCCTGTGCCCCGCCAGTCACCACGGCCCGCTTGCCGGCCAGTCGTTGTTCACCCATTGCGCGTCAATCCTCTACTTGCGGGCGCCAGGCCACGCCGTTGATGTGCCCGCCCCCATCGATGAACAGTGTGTTTCCGGTCATATAGCCGCTCATCTCGCTGGCGAGGAACACGGCGGCCGGGCCTATATCGGCTGCCGCCTCGCCGAAGCGGCCAACCGGAACCTGGCCGAGAATCGCCTCGGCCATTTCGGGATTGTTGTCGAAATAGTCGCGAGACGCCGGGCTCAGCGCGGAAGGGCAGATAACGTTGGCGGTGATGCCGTGGCCGCCCCATTCGACCGCGGCAGTGCGGGTCAGGGTCCGCAAGGCTTCCTTGCTGGCATTGTAGGCCACGGTGAACATGTGCGCGTTCACGCCGTTTAGCGAGCCGAGGTTGATGATCCGCCCATAGCCTTGCGCCTTCATCGCCGGAAAAGCAGCGCGCATAGCCCAGAATGCCGACCAGTAGTTCAGCAGGAATGCGCCCTGCATGTCCTCGTCGGTGTGATTTTCCAGCCGTTTGGGAAAGCTGCCGCCAGCGTTGTTGACCAGGACGTCAAGTCGGCCCAGTTCGGCCAAGGCGGCGGCGACCATCGCTTCCACCGCATCGCGTGAGGTGACATCGACCTTGCGGGCGAAGGCGCGCACGCCAAAGGTGTCGCGCAGGTGCGCGGCTTCCGCCTCGGCCACGTCAAGCGAGCGCTGGGCGATCAGCACATCGCAGCCAGCTTGGGCAAGGGCGCGGGTGATACCCTGCCCCACGCCCACCCCGCCGCCGGTGACGATCGCTGTGCGGCCTTGCAGAACCTGTCGCATATCTGCTTCCCTCGTTCAGCAGGCCGGCGGATAGTCAGTATAGCCGCGCGCATCATCACCGTGACCGGTGTAGAAGGTATCGCGATCGCCCTTGGCCAGTGGCGCTCCGGTGCGAAAGCGTTCGACCAGATCGGGGTTGGCGATATAGGCGAAGCCGAATGAGACGGCCTCTGCCTGTTCTTGCGCGATCACGTCCTGCGCCTTGTCCAGCGTCAGCCCGCAGTTCTCGATCACCGGGCCGGACCAGTTGGCCCGCACCAGTTCCAGCGAATCGAAGCCCTTGTTGGGGATGTGGATCAGGTGGCAGTAGGCGAGACCCAGATGGTCCACTGCGCGCAGCAGCTCGGCGTAAGTTTCCGCCGGATCGGCATCGGCCATGCCGTTGAACGGCACGCCGGGGCAGATGCGCAAGCCCACCCGGTCCGCGCTGATCGCGCCGGCCAGCGCTTCCAGCGCTTCCACCACGAAGCGGATGCGGTTTTTTACCGAACCGCCATAAGCATCGGTCCGCTGGTTGGAATTGGAGGAAAGGAACTGCATCGGCAGATAGCCGCTGGCGCAGTGCAGCTCTACCGCGTCCATTCCCGCTTCGCGGGCATTGCGCGCAGCGGCGACATATTCGGCGATGACGCCCGGGATTTCGTCGGTTGCCAGCGCGCGCGGCATTTGCGTGGGCACGGGCACGCCGTCAGGCCCGGGGATCGGATCGGGGCACGGGATCGCGCTGGGGGCCACGGTATCGGCATCCGGCGCCTTGTTGGCGCGCACGCTGGCCCGGCCGACGTGCATCAGCTGCATCGAAAGCAAGCCGCCCTCGGCATGCACCGCCTCGGCAACCTTGCGCCAGCCCGCCACCTGCTCTGCCGAATGGATGCCCGGCGTGCGCCAATAGCCCTTTCCGGCAGGCGAAGGCTGGGTGCCCTCGGTGACGATCAGCCCTGCCGAGGCGCGCTGCCGGTAGTATTCGACCATCAGGTCGGTCGGTTCATCGTGCGGGCCCGCCCGGTCGCGGGTCATCGGCGCCATGACGATCCGGTTGCGCAAGGCAAGCGCCCCAAGGCGGACGGGCGAGAAGACGTCGTTCATGATGATCAGCTCCGAACACGTGGGCGAGGCAGCGGTGCGCCGCGCCGCATGGTTTCGATGAACTTCTCCAGCGGCGCGGCCGGTTCGACCGGGCCTTCATGCGGCTGACCGTTGCGCGTCCAGTAGGTCTTCCAGCTGGGGAACAGGTCGTGGAAACTGCCGTGATAGGGTGGCACGCCCGGCCAGCGCATCTTGCGGTCACCCACCGGCGGCTGGTTCAGGTCGCTGGCGTACCAGTACAGCGGCAGGCGGCGGCGGAAATACCAGCGGCCGTCGATCCGTTCGTACTGATCGAAATACATCATCTGCATGATGACCCATTCGGGGCCGCACTCATGCTCGTTCTTGGAATAGACGACGCCCTGTGCATGGTCGGGATCATCGAAGTCGATAATGTGGCCGCCGATGTGGTGGCTGGTGCCATCAAATTGCATCGAATGGGTTTCGTCGAACCAGTCCCGCAGGGCCTTGCGTCCGCTCTTGCCGCCGCCAACGCGGACATCCTCGGGGAACAGGTTCACCCAGGCGTCCCCGTCCCGCATATCAAGCGCCAGCGAATACTTGGCGGGAAGCTGGCGGATCGCGTCGAGTGATTCCAGGCGATCAATGCGAGCGAGCAATTCGGACGATTCGTTCATGCGGAGGGTTCCTGTAAGGTCAGGCAGAGGATTTTCCGGGCAGGGGCTGGAGGCGCCCAGGCGCGCCGTTGCCCCAGCCGATGATGTCTTCGCCGCCGCCCGACAGCAGATCAACCACGTTGCCGACTATGAGATCATGGGTGCCATGGGCCAGCAGTTCGGCGGTTTCGCAGAACAGGTTGGCAGCCGCTCCGGCAATGTACCAGATGCCGCTTTCGCCGTGCTGCTGCCAGTCGGCCTGGGTAAACCGGAGTTCCCGCGCAGCCGGATCGGCGAACGGCAGGATATGTCCGTCGAGCGCTGAATGCAGCAGGTTGATGCAGAACAGTCCGGCCCCGACCAGCGCCTGATGCGCGCCGGCGGAACGATTGACACAAATCGCCATGGCGGGCGGTTCAAGCGAGACGGGCATTAGTGCCGACATGGCCAGGCCGACCGGATGTCCAGCAGGATCAAGGGTGGTGACGATGCCGACGGGGGCCGGCATGAAACGCAGCACCCGCTTCAGGCGCTGATCGATCGGCTGGCAGGATATCTCTGTCACGCATTACCCCAATACATGACGATTCGAGGGTGAATGCGCCATGCTCTTCGAGTTTTGCGTTACCGCACAACACATCTGTTACGCAAATGGAAAATCCGGAGCAGCGCAGGCTCCTCCGCCCGCGATCAGTCCTCGTCGATCGGATCGGTGCGCGGGGTGATCTTGGCCATGCGCGAGTTGTACTTCGCGGTCTTGACTGCGATCGAGGTCTCGACGTGATGGACGCCGCTAAGCGAGAGTATCCGGTCGGAGGCTATTTCGACCAGCGTGTCCAGTTCGTCGATCAGGCACATCGCGGTGATGTTGAATTGGCCCATGGTGATGAGCACGGCATTGATGCTGGGCAGATCGGCGATTTGGGCGGCAACTTCACGCACCTTGTCGGCATTGGCCTGGACATTGATGAAGGCGAGGCGCGCCCGGGTTCCCATTTCGAAACCGGTGATCGCGGTGAAGGCAATCAGACCATCCTGCTGGAGCCGCTTGATCCGGCCGCGCACTGTCCCTTCGGTGACGCCAAGTTCGACCGCGATCTTGCGGTTGGAGACGCGGGCGTCGCGCGCAAGCAGGTCGATGAGCTGTATGTCGAGCTGGTCAAGATTCGGGTTGGTGGCCATCGTTCAGTCTCTGCTCTCGATCGGGGCCACGTCGAAGGCGTACTTGATTATGTCCACCACGATGGCCGGGGTCAGCGTGCGGATGCCGCGGATGCCCGACAGCTCATCGAGGAGGAAGTGCGAAAGATCATCGAAATCGCGCAGGGCAACCAGCATGTCGATATCATAGCGCCCCGTGACCAGGTGGACGGCGAAGACTTCGTCCAGTTCGGCCAGCTCCTGGGCCACTTCGGACGCAGGCCGACCATCGACCGTCACCGAAATGCGCAGCAGCACGTTGAAGCCGTGGGCGGCGAAATCGGACACCGCAACCACGCGCAGCTGGTTGGCGTCTTCCAACCGCTTGATTCGGGTGGACACGGTAGTGGCGGTCAGCCCCAGCTTTTCGGCAATCTGCTGGTTGTTGGCGCGGCCATTCTTGCGCAACTGCTCGACGATGTTGGTATCCGTCGCATCAAAAGCGAAAGGTTGCGTCATAATTCGGGCCGATCCCACCCCTGTTTCATCCCCCGCAAGGGCGCGAATTCCGGCCTTGCGCGAGGACCCCTGTGCAGTCAACCGAATAGTACGTAAACCCGCCTTGTCATCCCCGGTTACGCGCCGCCGCCCGCGGCCACGGCGCGGACCGCTTCGCCAGCGCCACGGATCGCGCCTTCGATATAGCCGACGCCATTGGCATCACCGACGCTGTGGACGACAAAACCCTCTGCTTCCAGGGCCTTGGCCAGCGACAGGTCACCTTCCGCACCGCGAGCAACGATTACGTTCGCGGCCGATACGGTCTGCGGCGAACCCGTCTCATCGACGAACAATACGCTCTCCTTGCCGATGGTCACGGCACTGGCGCCGGGATGCAGGCCGACACCGTGCTCGGCAAGCTCGGTCAATAGCCGCATCCGGCGCACCAGGGTCAAGCCCTTGCCCATCCGCGGGCCTTCCTCGATCACGTGGACCTTGCGCCCGCGCTCGGTCAGGAATTCGGCAAGTTCAAGCCCGACCAGTTCGCCGCCCACAATCGCGATCGTATCTGCCAGCGGCATCCAGGCGTGGGTTGCCTTGCGCACCAGCGCGAGGTTGGCGGTGGCCCCGGTCGCCGCGCCGACCTTGGTCGCCAAGCGGGTGAACAGCCCTGTCTTGCGCTTCAGTTCGTCAGAGCTTTCGCCCATGATCATGCGGCGCATGTCATCGCCCGAAAAGACGTGATCCTGTTCGTTTCCGGGGATCGGCGGCATTCCGCGGATGGCGCCCGTTGCAACGATGACGTGCCGCGCGCCGATCGCGCGGAGAACCTCGGGCGTGGCAGCAGTGGACAAGCGCACGTCGACACCGGCATCCTTCACCTCGCGCCGCAGCCATTCGAGAATGCGCTCGTTCGGTTCATAGGCGAGGCTGGCGAAGCGCAGCGTGCCGCCAAGCCGGTCGGACTTCTCGATCAGTGTGACCTTGTAGCCAAGTCCCGCCAGCTTGCGCGCCGCTTCCATCCCGCCAGGCCCGCCGCCGATGACTGCCACCGCCGGCGCGCCCGTCGGTGCCCGTTCCGGCTTGTCGCGGAATTCGAAGCTGAGCGAGGAATTGACCGCACAACGCGCCGGCTCACCCGTGTAGATCGCGCTGACGCAGGTATAACAATAGATGCAGGGCCTGACCTTCTCCGGTTCGCCAGCCAGAAGCTTGCGGGGAAGATGCGGATCGGCGAGCAACTTGCGGCCCATGGCGATGAAATCCGCCCCGCCGCTGCCGATGGTCTCGTCTGCGGTGGGCGCTTCGATCCGGCCCGACCCGATGACCGGGATCGACACGACTTTGCGAATTTCAGCGGTAGCGGGAAGATTGGTGTCCTCGATATGCGGGATATTGGATTCCGAATGGAGCTTGCCCACGCTGGTATCGTGATATGCGGTGACGGCTATCGCATCGACCCCGGCCGCCTCGACCAGGCGGGCGTTCTCCTTGGCCATATCGAGGGTAATCCCGCCCGGCTTGCCTACCTCGCGCGAATCGAGCTTGATCCACAGCGGATAGTCCCGGCCCACCTCGGCGCGGATGGCGGCGATCACTTCCAGCGTCAGGCGCAGACGGTTTTCAAGGTTGCCGCCATACTGATCGGTGCGGGTGTTGGTGTATGGCGAGGTGAACGAAGACAGCAGGTAACCATGGCCGCCATGGATCTCGATGGCATCGAACCCGGCTTCCTTGGCGCGGCGAGCGCCCTCGGCGAACTGGCGCACCGCAAGATCGATGTCGTCCTGCTCCAGCACCTTGATCTCGGGCACCTTCATCCCGGCAAGGCGGCTCAACTCCTCCATCAGGAAAAATTCGGCGGCACTGCCCTTGGGAACCGGCGGAATGGCCGGCCCCCACAGGGGATGGCCCCAGCGTGCGTGGGAATAACCCGCCACGAAACCACCGTGGTGAAGCTGCGTCGCGATCTTCGCGCCAGCGGTGTGGACCCGGTCGGTCAACTGGCGAAGACCCGGAATGAACTTGTCATCGGAAATCGCCGTCTGCCCGACCGCGACCGCGCCAACCGGCCAGGCCACGCCCGCCACGCCCGAAATGATCAGGCCGGAGCCGCCCCTGGCCTGCTCTTCGTGATAGGCGATCAACTGTTCGCCAACGGTGCCGTCATCTTCGGACAGGCTCACACCCATCGCCGTCACCGCGATGCGGTTCTTCAGTTCAAGCGTGCCGATCCGGCCGGGTGACAGGAGGTGCGGATAGAGATTGGAGGCCATGGCTGGTCGTGGTCCTTCAAAGGAGCGCGCAGCACGGTCCTGCGCGCGGATATGGCAACGATCGCGCGCCAGGCGCAGGTGAAGCGCATTTACTCCCTACCTGTGCCATTTTGGCTTGCTATTGCGTAATCAATGCTGGATCATTCTACGATAATCAAGCGAAACCGATAGGAAGTGGTGGATGCCGGATCGGTTGGCGGGGCGGGCGGTTTCATCCCGCCAGGGATGCAAGCAGGGCGACAAGCTGCGCCTGACGGTTGACGCCGGTCTTGGCGAAGATGGCCCGCAGCTGCACCTTGGCGGTATTGTGGGCAATGCCCAGCCGCCGTGCCGTTCCAACCAGCGTGCCGCCTTCGGCCAATGCCGCGGCAAGACGCGCCTCGGCCGGGGTCAACCCCAGCAGATCGCGCAGCGCCTGCGGATCCATCCCATGGTCGCTGCCCGGTCGGGCGAGGAACAGCGCGATCGCCCCCGCCCCGGCATGAAGCGATTGGATAGCGAGCGGTCGCGCCGTCACCATCAGGTCGCCGTGATCTGGCCGCTCCACGCGAAACCGGGTAGGCTGGCGCTGGTCATCGGCGACCGGACGTCCCTCCGCGCCAAGCAGCGCGGCGATTGTTTGCTGATGTGCCGCCGCGCGGAATACCAGGTGGCCGGCGCGGCACAGGATTCCCTCGCCCGCAGTCAGGATGTGATCGGCAAGCAGGTTGGTCGAGACGATCCGCATCGTGTTGTCCACGACTACCACGGCCAGCCCCAGACCCTGCGCCGCGCTATGGAAGACCCCGTGCTCGGCACCCGCGAATTCCAGCCGCTCGTAAAGTTCCAGCGCGATCCGCAAGTGCGGCACCAGCGCCTGCAACCGGGCGCGCTCTGCCCGGGTGAAGGCCGGCATCGAATTGTGCCGGCTGACCCGGAAGCGCGTCTCGAACCGACCGGAAAGCCGCAGGTCGACGCCAAGCACCTGATCGAACCCGCTTTCGCGCACCTTCCTTCGGTATTCGCTGACGGCTTCTTCCGGCAGGTTGGCCATGAATTCGGCGTAGCCGGTCACCTG
>JAGWTB010000091.1 GCA_028869175.1 Sphingomonadales bacterium | reverse complement strand
CAGCGCTTCATCAACGAGGATTGCTACCACGGCCGCGTCAGCCGCTGCGCGCTGGATCAGCCGGGCGGCAAGGTCTACCTCCTGCTCGACAACGCGCACTTCGTCCAGCCTCTGGGCCTGGCCAACATGGTCATCGCCGGCACCGGCGACAGCTGGGAAGAGGTCGAGGCCGAACTGGAGATGCAGCCCAGCACGCTGAGCGCGACGATGGCCTTCTACAATCGCCACGCCCATGAAGGCCGTGATCCGCTGTTCGACAAGCAGGTGCCGATGCTGACCCCGCTCGACCAGGGACCATTCGTGGCGCTGGAGCTCAATTTCCAGACTGGCTACTTCAGCTTCTTTACCCTGGGCGGGCTGAAGACCAGCACCGACGGCGAAGTCCTGCGCCGCGACGGAGCACCAGTGCCAGGGCTCTACGCCGCGGGCCGCTGCACCTCGGGCCTGCCGGCCTGGGGCCATGGCTATTCCTCGGGGATGAGCCTGGCTGACTGCACCTTCTTCGGGCGCCAGGCCGGGAAGAAGGCAGCTGCCTGACAGCAATCGGGTCAAGCGAAGCCACAGTGTTGGCGGGCGGGCCGCAAACGGGAGAGAATTTCCATGATCCTGAAAGACAAGGTCGTCATCATCACCGGTGCCGGGCCGGGCATGGGTCAGGCCGCCTGCCGGGGTGCCGCCAGCGAAGGCGCCAAGGTCGTCGTCACGGCCCGCTCGGTCGAGGCGATCGAGGAGATCGCGCACGACATCAGCGCCGCTGGCGGCGAAGCCATCGCCGTGCCGCTGGACGTGACCAGCATGGACCAGTGCCACGCCGCAGCGAAGGCGGCGATCGCTAAATGGGGCCGGATCGACGGTCTGGTCAACTCGGCCTATTACCACCCCGACTGGACCCCGCTGATCGAACACGACATCGACCAGGTCCTGCGCGCCTTCGACGTAGGCGCAGCCGGCGCGCTGCGCATGGCCATGGCGGTGTATCCCGCGATGAAGGCGCAGGGCTCGGGTTCGATCGTCAACGTCTCGACACTGTGCACCCGCAAGCCGATGCCCAGCGAAGGCGGTTACGGTATGGCCAAGGCCGCACTGAACCACCTTACCCGTCACCTCGCGATCGAGTTCGCCGGCACGGGCCTGCGGGTCAACACGGCGCTGATGGGCTGGATGATGGGCGCGCCGCTGGAAGCCTTCTTCCAGTCGCTCGGCGATGGGGCCGAGGCTTTTCGCACCCAGCGCGCCAGCGAGGTGCCGGTGGGGCACATCCCGACCGATGCCGATTGCGCCAAGGCCATCTATTTCCTGCTTTCCGACTATGCCTCCGAGATCACTGGGGCCATGCTCGACGTCAACGGCGGCGACTGGGTCGCGGGCTGAGGAGAAGTTCATGCTGCTGGATTGGATGAAAAGCGCCCCGACCCTGACCGATGACCCCGTCTCGGGCTTCGATCCCGAAGCGGTCACGGTCAGCGACACCATCGCCATCGCCGCCCCGGCGCGGATTGTCTGGGCGATCCTGACCGACCTGCCGCGCTATGCCGAATGGAACCCGTTCTGTATCCGGGCTGTCTCCACGCTGGAGATGGGCTCGCCGGTGGAGATGACGCTGGTGAACTATGTCGATCCCGGCACGCTCGTGCCCAATTGCGAATATATCTGCGCATTCGAGCACGAACGCCGCCTGTCGTGGGCCCTCCCGCACAGCGAATTCTGGCCTTACCCCGCGCGCCGCGACCAGGTGATCGAGCCGACCGGCGACAATTCATGCCGCTATTTCTCGACTGACGCCTTCCTCGGCAGGAACGGGATCCACGTGTTCCGCTTTGCCGGGCCCTGGATCAAGCGCGCCTTCGACGACTCTGCCCGCGCCCTCAAGACCCGCGCCGAAACCTTCCTTGCCGCCGAACAGAAAGCCTGAGGCCATGCCCTTCACCCTCCAGCAACTGTCCGACATCGAGGAGATCAAGATCCTCAAGCATCGCTATTTTCGCGCGATCGATACCGCGGATATGGAACTGCTCTCCGGCCTGTTCACCGAGGACGTAGCCTGCAACTACAACGGCGGAACCTATAAGGTGTCGTTCAAGGGGCGCGCGGCGATGCTCGAATTCCTCGCCAACTCGTTCCATTCGGGCGCGGCGGCCATGCACCACGGACACATGCCGGAAATCAGTATCACCGGTGACACGACAGCCAGTGGCATCTGGTATCTCGAGGACGTGTTCATCAACACCGAGACGGACGAGCATACTTTCGGCACCGCGATCTATACCGATAGCTATCGCTGCGTTGGCGGCACCTGGAAGATCGAGACAACCAGTTACGACCGGGTAATCGAAGTCGTCTCCAAGTTCAGCGAGACCGGCGCAAGGCTCACGGTCCAGCGCCTTGCCGCCACCGGCCGCAAGCCGGAAGCGCGCACCGACATCAGTCACCTCGTGACCTGGCAGGCCTGAGCACGGACCGGGCGCTGTCCACTGCAGACCGCGCACGTTCGAGCTGAGTTCCGGATTTGTGCGCTGCGTGGCGCGGGATCTCCACGCTGAGCGGACAATGCGTCGGCAGCGCGGCGACGAAGCCGACAACGTCGAAATCGCCCTCCCCGATCAGTCGGCGAGCGCTAGAGGCTTCGTATTCCGCGTCGGCAGGCGCGGTGCAACTGACCGTATAGGATTGTGCCAGCCGGGGCGGCAGCAAGTTCGGCCAGCGTGCGGCCGCTGCGCATCAGGTGAAGCAGATCGGCATTTGCCCCGACTTCGCCCGGCCGTGCCACACCGGCAACAAGGTCAAGCGCGGCATCGAGGGTCCGCACCTGACTGGTGGGGTAAAATTCCACGCCGACCTTCAGGCCGCGCTGCCGCGCCATGTCGCAGAATCTGGAGAAATTATCAGCCCGGCGCAGCGGCTCCCGGTCATAGACCAGCACGTTGAGTAGCCCCGCCCCAAGCTGCGCCGCACAGTCCATCGCCAGGGCGAAGGCGGCAACATCGGCCCGCCCCGCAAGGGTGAAGGGATAGGCGACATCAATCGTCACGCCGTTGGTCCGCAGGGCGGCAAGCAGTTCGCGCCGCGCCGGAGCGCTGCCGCAAAGCTCGAAATGCGGCATCAGCGGTAGGACGTCCATCGGCTGCATGAACAGTCCGATCCCGTCACAGCCGGTGGCCGCGGCCAGTTCAACAAGCGCGACGGGCGCGGCATCAACGACGGTGATGTGATCAAGAGCAAGAGGGCAGGTCATGCCGCAATTCATAGCCTGCGGTGGGTGGTCCGTCACGCTTCCCGCGCCCTTGCCGCAGCGGCACCGGAGGGTGCCTGCGGCAGTAGACAGGGGCCCCGCCCACGATCGGTGAGCACTTGCACACACTTGTCGTGACGGGCACGGGTGCTAGTCTTTCCCCAACGGTGCCAACACTGCGCGAAAGGATCCTGCCCCTGTCTGCCACCCCGATGCCCGTAGCCCCAGCCCTGTCTCCGGTTGCTGATGGCGCCCTGGTGATGGGCCGCCTCGCCCTGCATCATGGCGCAGCGGGAGACGTCGTGGCCTCCGCCCCGCTCGATGCCTCGCAGGTGGAACTGTGAGCGAGGCGGGCCAGACCGGAGAATTGCGCGCGCTGTCGGCCCGGCTCGCGCTGCTGGAAGACCGGGAGGCGATCCGCGACCTGATCGCCACCTATGGGCCGCTGGCGGACTGCGGTGACAGCGCTGCGCTGGCCCGGCTGTGGACCGAGGACGGGGAATATGAGGTGGTGGGCTTTGCCACGGCCTATGGCCAGGCCGAGATCGCCGCTTTGATCGAAGCAGACTACCACCGCGCCCTGATGGCCGATGGCTGTGCCCATCTGCTTGGACCGGTGGCGGTGGAGGTCAGCGGGGATACGGCGCTGGCGCGGGGCCATTCGGTGGTATTTCGCCACAGCCCTGAAGGCTTTGCCGCCCACCGGGTAGCGGCCAACCGCTGGGAGCTGGTGCGGACTGAGCAAGGCTGGCGCGCGCGTCGGCGCAGCAATGCCCTGCTGGACGGGGCGGCGGCAGCACGGGTCCTGCTGGCCGCCTCCTGAATTTCAGCCCGCCAGTTGACCGCCGTCGATGGTGAAAGTCGCACCGGTGATCTTGCGTGCCTTGCCGCTGGCGAGGAAGGCAAACAGATCGGCGATGTCTTCCGGCGCACACGAGCCGTTGAGCAGCTTGGGCGCGTTTCGCATGACCAGCGCCCAGTCCATATCCCCTTCGATCGGCGGGGCCTCTGCTGTCATCGGCGTCTCGACATGGCCGGGGCATATCGCGTTCACCCTGACGCCCTTCGCGGCATATTCTACCGCAAGGCTCTTGGTCAGGCCCACCACGGCATGCTTGGAGGCTGAGTAGGCGGCATTATAGGCAATCCCGCTAAGTCCGGCCGCCGAGGCAGTGTTGACGATCACTCCCTTGCTTCGGACAAGGTACGGCAGGGCCGCCTGGCTGACCGCGAAGACAGCGGTCGTATTGATCTTCAGGACCAGATCGAAATCCTCGACCGCGAAGGTCTCGGACGGGCCCCACTTGAGGATACCGGCAATGTTGCACAGCACGTCGAGGCCGTCCGTCGCGGCGGCGGCGACCAGTTGACGGCAGGAAGCCGGGTCAACCGCATCGAACGGCTGGACAACCGGGGCCGAGGCCATCATTGCGGCGGTTTCTTCCAGCCCGACGGCGTTGCGGTCACCGATGGTCACCTTCGCGCCTTCGGCGGCGAAACGGATGGCGGTAGCCCGGCCGATGCCAGAGGCGGCGCCGGTGACGAGGACGCGCTTTCCTTCGAATTCCATGGTTCTCTCTCCCATCACGGAAAAGGCCCGGCCCCGTGCTCGCGGGTGCCGGGCCAATCGTGGTTCAGCCTATCAGAACTTGATCCCGGCGGTGATCCCGAAAGTGCGCGGATCCGGGAAATAGCCCAGCAGCAGGCCACCGAAGCCAGGGCCGAAGTCGATGAAGTTGCTGGGCGCGCTTTCCTTCGTCAGGTTGCGCACGAAGGCAGACACGTCAAGCGTGGCCGCGCCAACCGGGATCTGGCTGATGGTAGCGCGCAGGTTGACGATAGTCCGCCCCGGCGACTGGGTCGTGCGGGCCACCTGGTCGGAAGCGGCCGACGCGGTCAGCGCGTATGGGAAGGAATAGTAATTCGAAACGTGGCTGACGTCTGCGTAGAGGTTCAGCTTGCCCCAGTCACCCGCGAGCACCTTCCAGTCGATCCCCGCCGAGGCCGTGATCTTCGGGGCATGCGGGAAAGCACGGTTCTTCGACACGTCGAGGCCGCCATCGATGTAGCTTTTGTACATGGCGTCGAGGATCGCGAGCGAGCCGTTGATGGTGATCGTGTCGGTCGGGCGCAGGACGGTTTCGAACTCAAGGCCCTGGATGCGCGCGGCAGCGGCATTGCGCACGACCGAGGCCGCGCCGGTGCTGGCGGTGAAGATCGAGAGCTGGATATCCTTGTGCTCGTCGCGGAAGGCCGCGACATTGAGGATCACATGGTTGTCGAGCAGGCGGGTCTTCAGGCCAATCTCGTAGCTATCCACCTTCTCTGGCTTATAGGGATCGCACAGCTCGGTCGCACCGGTCGGGCAAGCCGCGGTGGGCGCGACGAAGACGTTGGTTTCGCCGTTGAACCCGCCCGACTTGAAGCCCTTGGCGAAGCGCACGTAGCCATTGATGTCAGGCGTGAACTCGTAGCTGAGCGTCGCCGCCGGGGAGAAATCGTTGTATTTGGCGGCGGGCACCACACCATAGGGAATGTTGGCGACCACCACAGGCGAGAAGATGTTGCTGGCAGCGTCCACGTTCACCTTGAAGAAGCGGGTGACGTCCTTCTTCTCATGGGTGTAGCGGGCGCCAAGGGTCAGCTTGAGGGCATCGGTGATCTTGTAATCGGTCTGGGCGTAGAGCGCGAAGGCCTGGGTCTTGGCACCATAGCGCGAATCGAGATCGGTGCCGCCGCCGAAGTAGGTCTGCGGATTGTCGGTCGCCGCGTTTTCGTTAAAGTAGAACGCGCCCAGCACATAGGACAGGCGGTCCGAGAAGGCCGTGCCGGTCAACTGCAGTTCCTGGCTCCAGGCATCGTAGGTGGTGATGCGCTGGGTGAAGGCGACCGGCAGCGGCGAACCGTCGAGATCCAGACCATCGGACCACTTGAGGTTGCGATAGGCGGTGATCGACTTCAGCGTGGCAGCGCCGAGATCGGCGGTCAGGGTCAACGCGTGGCCGTAGCTGCGCGACATTTCATAAGCCGGGGCGTCGATCGAGGCGGTGGTGACCCGCGTGGCGTTGGTGTACTTGTCGAGCGGGAAGAAGGCCCCGCCGTAAGCATAGCCCGGCCCGGCCGGATCGAAGATATCGCGCGGATCGCGATTGCGGTTGACCGCAAGCAGCTGCGAGAACGGCGGGGTCTGGTCCGACTTCGTGTAGTCATAGGTGTAGTCGGCTGTGATCGCGTCGGAAAATTCGGCGCGCAGCTGAACCATGAGGCTGCCATTGCGGATGGTATCGGCTTCGGTCATCGAGCTGGCGCGCGCGGCAGGAACACCGGCCACCGGGTTGGGCACCACGTTGATCAACCCGTCGCGGCGGCGATACTGGCCCGAGATCTTGGCGGAAAGAATGCCCATCTGCGGCAGATCAAGCACGCCGCGGAACTTCCACTCGTTAAAGCTGCCATAGGTGACTTCTGCCAGACCGCCGAGTTCGCCGGAAGGCTTCTTGGTGACGAGGTTGACCGCACCGGCCAGCGCGTTGCGGCCATAAAGCGTGCCCTGCGGGCCGCGCAGCACTTCGACGCGTTCGAGATCGGCGACGTCGAAGATCGAACCCTGCGCCTTGGCGATGTAGACACCGTCGAGATAGAGACCGACCGCCGGTTCCCAGGTGATCGCCGGGTTGATGGTAACCGAACCGCGGATCGATATCTGCGAGATGGTCTTCGACGAGGGCGCGCGTTCGATCTTCACGTTGGGAGCGATGGCGCCCAGCTTGTCGATCGAATCGACGCCGCGGCTTTCAAGGAAGGCGCTACCCACGGCAGAGATGGCGATGGGAACGGACTGGACGTTCTCCGAACGCTTCTGGGCGGTGACGACGATGTCGCCGAGGCCGTCATCGGCGGCGGTCTGCTGGTCTTCCTGCTGGGCGGCCTGCGGTGCTTCCTGAGCAAAGGCCGGGACGGCGAATGCGGCCAGCGTGGTCAGCGCGGTCGCGGTGAAAAGGTTCCTCATCTCTAGCTCTCCTTCTAGCCGCCACGCGCCTCAAGTGCGTAACTTAACAGAAGATAGCCGATAGGTTTTTGGCATCACTTTGACAATCGATATTAACGTTGCGCTGCATCATTAGCATTTTGACTACGCATTTATGCAACACCTCCCCAGCCGGAAGAGCGGCGGGGTCGGTCCGGGACAGGTGCCGCAGCCAGCGGGTGAGCGACGCCGCAATCCACGCGGCCATGGTTACGGAAAGGGCCGCCGACATTATGGTCTGCCGCCGGCCTGATTGCGGCGCTTCTCATACCGACCTGTTGTGATCCCGACTCATGAGGGAACAGCGCAAGTCAGCATCAGGACCGCTGCGAATGGCGCATGCCCCCGTCCACCAGGAATTCGCTGGCGGTGATGTAGCTGGCCTCGTTCGACATGAGGAAACGAATCATCCGGCCCACTTCCTCCGGCTCGCCGAATCGGCCAAGGAGGATGCGCCGGTCATAGACCCCGTGCATGTAATCCTTCGTGGCCGGATCCATGATGGCGGTGTCGATCATCCCGGGGCTGACTGTGTTGATGCGGATGCCGTCGCCGGCAAGCTCATCGGCCATCGAGCGGACCAGCGAGATCACCGCACCCTTGGCTGCGGTATAGACCGGGATTCCCGCGTTGCCGAACCAGGCATTGATCGAGGCCGTGGCAACGATCGCGCTGCCGGGGTTGCCCCGCATGTCTTCGCGGAAGGCCTGGGCAAGCAGAATGATCGCCCGCACGTGCAGCGCCATGCCGGCGTCGAAGACATCGGGCGTCACCCCGTCGATCCCGGTCGTGGGAGCAGTCCCGGCGCAATGGACGAAGCCGCCGATGCTGCCAAGCGCGGCGCGGGTTGCCTGCGCAGCCGGCGATATGGCCTGAGGATTGCCAAGGTCCACCGCAAGACCACTGGCCTTCACCCCGTAGCGCGCAGCGATGGCCTCCGCTTCCGCCCTCGCGCCGGCCTCGTTGATGTCCCACAACGCAACCGGGCGACCGACTGCGGCCAGAGCGCGCGCCGCGGCCAGGCCGATGCCCGAAGCACCGCCGGTGATCACCACGCCGGTTCCGGGCATGCCAAGCCGGGGGTCAAGGTTGGTCATCGCGGTAATCCCTTCATCATCGTCTAACTTCGCAGCCGTTCACTGCGCAAATCCCGGTTCACTATAGACCTTTGGTCGCCGAATATGATAGCCGATAAGCAATTCTACAACGCATTTGTGAAGATCAAAGGAAACGGATCATGAACCAGCTTGAAGGCAAGGTCGCCATTGTCACCGGCGGCGCGCGGGGCGTCGCCAAGGGGGTCGCCGCGGCCTTCGTCAAGGCCGGGGCGAAAGTGCTGATCGTTGACCGCGAGGCTGAACTGGGCGAAGCCACGGCGACCGAACTCGGCGCCTTCGGCGAGATCGCCTTCATGCCGGTCGATCTGATGGACCGTGCCGCCCTGCCCGGCGTGGTAGACGAGGCCGTGCGCCGCTTCGGGCAGCTCGACACGCTGGTCAACGCGGCCCAGGCCTCGCAGCAATTGATGCTGATGGACACGACAGTGGAAGCCATGGACCTGTCGTTGGGGACCGGCTTGTGGGCGACGTTCCTGCTGATGCAGGCGGCCTATCCGCACCTGGTCGCCAGCAAGGGTAGCGTCATCAACTTCGGCAGCGGCGCAGGGATCGAAGGCATGCCGACTCAGGCCTCCTACGGCGCGGCCAAGGAAGCGATCCGCTCGCTGTCGAAGACCGCCGCGATCGAATGGGGCCCGCAGGGAGTTCGGATCAACGTGATCTGTCCCTTCGCCAATTCGCCGGGCGTGGGAATCTGGCGTCAGAACTTCCCAGATGCCTATGCCGCGCAGATCGGCAAGGTGCCGCTGCGCCGGATCGGTGACTGCGAGACCGACATCGGCGCCGCCGCGGTTTTCCTTGCCAGCGAGGCGGCTGGCTATATCACCGGCCAGACGCTGATGGTGGACGGCGGGCAGATCAAGTCGTTCTAATACCAACCTGCCTGGCCCGTCAGCGGCGGCAGGCGGCGGCTGTTCTGTCCGCTGTCTGACGCCCGGGTAGCCTGCGAATAGGCGCCGACAATCCTGCACCCGCCCACCAAGGTCTCCAAGCCGTTCACGTAGGAGGCATCGTCGCTGACCAGGAACAGGCTGGCAGCCGCGACTTCCTCGAACCCGCCCATGCGCTGCATCGGCACGTTGTCATACGGCCTTGTCCAACTCGCTACGAGCGCGATTGTTGTGATTTACGATGCTGGTGCCCACCCCGCCGGGATGGACCGAATTCACCTGCACGCCCTTGTGCCCCAGCTCCATCGCGGCACCCCCATTCCCAGCGCGCCACCAGGCACGATTGCTACCTTGCCACCACGCTTGCCCATGTAAGCCCGGTCCTCGCTGGTTAGCCCTCAGCGTTTGGCGCCCAGGCCGCTGCAATTGGCCGCGTTCGCGGCAAAATCCGGCCTGCGCCGGATGCATGCACAAAGGGCCGACTCTTTCGAGCCGGCCCTCCGTTGCGCGATGGGTGATCGTTCAGTTGCCGAAGCTGTACTTCAGGCGAAGGCCGAACATGCGCGGTTCGCCCAGGATGTTGCCTTGTGCGCCAACCGAGTTGAACACGCCGGTGTTGGAGATGACGTATTGCTTGTTGGTAAGGTTGGTCGCGAAGACCGAGGCGTCGACCCCGGTGCCCAGCAAGCCCTTCCAGTCCAGCGAGACCGAGAGCAGGCCATAGGAAGGCAGGCGAACGCCCGGTTCCCACGGGTTGGTGGTGCCCCTGAACTCCTGCAGCGAACCCGGAGCGGTTTCCTGCTTGTC
>JAGWTB010000090.1 GCA_028869175.1 Sphingomonadales bacterium | reverse complement strand
TCCGGATCGCACCACAGCGGATTGTCGTCGCCGATGCCGTGGGCATAGTGGCGGATGGCATCGCGGGTGGCTTCGTAGTTCCACGGCTCGATGGTGTTGGTGATCTTGACGCCGATACGGGCGCGGAGGTCGTTGAGGCCCTCCTCGGTGATCTTGGGGAATTTGGCTGACATGTTCGTTTCCTCCTGAACTTCGATCAAAGCCCCTCCCCTTCAGGGGAGGGGTTGGGGTGGGGGCTGTGACAAATCGCACATGCCCCACCCCCGGCCCCTCCCCTAAAGGGGAGAGGAGATAGCGTTCGCCTTCGCCGCCTCGCGGTCGCGCAGCATCTTGCGGTGGACTTTGCCCGCCGGGTTCTTCGGCAGTTCGTCAACAAACTCGACGATACGCGGAAACTCGTGCTGGGCCAGCTTTTCGCGGGTGAAGTCCTGCAGTTCCTTCACCAGCGCGTCCGAACCGGGACAATTGGCGACGACGAAGGCCTTGACCACTTGCCCGCGCTTCTCGTCCGGCACGCCGATCACGCCGCATTCCAGCACCGCGTCGTGGCGCAGCATGGTGTTTTCGATCTCGACGGCAGACATCGTCCAGCCGGCGGAAATGATCACGTCATCCGCACGCCCGCAGTGGTAGAAATAGCCGTCCTCATCGATCCGGGCACGGTCCTTGGTGGTCATCCACCCGCCGCCGCGAAACAGCATCAGTTCGCCGATCTCACCCGGATCGCAGGGGCTGCCGTCAGGCCGCTGGACTTCGAGCCGCTGACCCGGAACCGCCTTGCCGAGCGAGCCGGGCTTGACGGTGAAATCATCCGCGCCGGGGTAGTTCACCAGCACCACGCCGATCTCGGTGGTGCCGTACATCGAGCAGGCGGGAACCTTGAAAAACGCGTCGATCCATTCCAGCGTCGCCGGATCGATCGGCTCGCCGGTGTAGGACAGCTTCTTGAAATGGAAGCGATAGTCGCCGCCCTTCCCGCTGTTCTTCATCATGCGGTAGTGCGTCGCCGCCGCCGACATGTTGGTGATGCCGAACTGGTCCAGCGCCTGCATCAGCCGCACCGGATCGAAGCGCCCGGCGAAAGTGCCGGTGGTGACCCCCATGGCCAGCGGCGCCAGCGTACCGTGCCACAGGCCGTGGCCCCAGGCCGGGCTGGACGGGCAGAAGAACTCGTCCCCCGGACGGATACCGGTGCCATAGAGCGCGGCGAACATCAGCGTCACCAGCGTGCGGTGCGAATGTTTCACCGCTTCGGGCAGCTCGCGCGTGGTGCCGCTGGTGTACTGGAACACGGCCATGTCATTGGCCCTGGTCTTCGGCGTGTAGGTGGTCGGCAGGCCAGAGAGCGAAGCGAGGAAAGCCTCGTCCGCCACGATCACGCGCGGTCCTTCGACGCTGCGCGCCAGATCGGCTTTTTCGGCATTGGTGATGAGCACGGCGGGGTTGCAGTCCCCCACCCGCAGCTTCAGCGCATCGGGGCCGAACAGGGTGAACAGCGGCACCGAGATCGCCCCGGTCTGCATCGCGCCGAACAGGCAGACGTAGAACGGCAGCGAGGGCTCGAGCATGAAGGCGATCCGCTCACCCGGCTGGACACCTTCGGCATCGAGCCAGTGGGCGAACTGCGCCGCACCCGCCGCGATGGTATCGAAGCTGAGCACTTCGTCATGGCCATCGGCGTGGGCAATGCGCACCGCAGGGCGGCCAGAACCGTCGGCATGGCGAGTGATGCATTCGTGCGCGATGTTGAGGTGTTCACGGTCGCCGTCGAACAGCTCCCACAGCGCGGCGGAAGAGGCATGCGCCTGGGCATCGGCGTAACGGGTATAATCGGTCAGCCTGGTCATCGTGGGTGCAGGTCCGTGTCATGCGGCAGCCGGGGACTCGCCCCACCGCCTTGCTTGCGGAGTGTATGGCATGATCCGCTTGATTTTGTAAATAGTGAATGATATTCTATATATTGAATGACAAACAATGCCCCCGACACACTCGCCCGCGCGGTGAAAGACAGCAAGGCCCCCGCGATCTCGCGTGCCGCTGCGGTCCTGCGGCTGCTCGGCAAGAGCGAGAGCCCCCTGCCCTTGCAGGCCATCGCCAGGGAGCTGGGCCTTGTCCCCAGCACCTGCCTTTACGTGCTGCGCGCGCTGGTGGCAGAGGAACTGGTGAGCTTCGATGCCGAGACCAAGCGCTATGCGCTGGAGGCCGGGGTACTGACGCTCGCCCGGCAATGGCTGCGGCGCAACCGCTTCGCCGACCTTGCCCAGCCGGCGATCGACCGGCTGGCCCACCAGTTCGGCGTCACCGTGCTGGGGGTGCAGATCATGGGGCTGGACCATATCGTCGCCGTCGCGGTGGCCCAGGCGGGCGGCTTCCAGCTCTCGGTCCAGGTCGGCACCCGTTTCCCCGCGCTGATCAGCGCCACGGGGCGCTGCATTGCCGCCTTCGGCCAATACCCCGAGGCCGAACTCGCCGCTCGTTTCGCCAAACTGCGCTGGGAAGACCCGCCCACCTTCGCCGACTGGCAGGCGCAGGTCGAACAGACCCGCGCCCAGGGCTTCGGCGTGGATGAAGGCAACTACATCTCCGGTGTCACCGTGCTCGCCGCGCCGGTGTGGAAAGCGCGCGGCAAGCCCAGCCATGCGCTGGTCGCCATCGGCGTCGGCGCGGCGCTGAAAGCCAAGCAGGCGGAACTGGAGCCCGCCCTGCTAACCGCCGCCCGCGCGCTCACCGCCCAGATGGGCGGCGAGCCGGAGTAGCATCCCTCAGTCGAGCGGCACCGGCGCACCGACGCCCATGTATTTGGCCAGCCCCCGGTGGAGGTTGGTCACCTTGCGCTCCTGCCAGGGGTTGGGCAAGTTGCCCTTGAACCCGCGCGATTTGTAGCCGCGATGAACCTCGACCATGTTCGAGATGTCCTGGCTGATCACATAGGGCCACTTTTCCAGGTCCTGCTCGACATAGGTCCACTCGGTCTCCGGCTCCTCGCCTTCGGGGAAGCGGTCCAGTGCGACGGCTTCGAACAGGCACTTGTCGGGATCGGTGCCCCATGGCCGCACCCGGTAGGCCAGGCTGAAGGTCGGCCCCGGGATGAAGTTGACGTTGGGGAAGATCGCCAAGGCCAGCCCCGCTGCCGCCAGTTGCGCGTCGGTAAGCTCGGGCCAGATCACCCCGCGCGCGGCGTCTTCGGCCTTGGCGCTGGCCATCCAGTGCTGGTGCACCTCCGCCGCCGGAGTGCCCTCCGGCAGTTCCTGCGGCAGGCGCTGGGCGGTCTTCACCAGCGTCTCGCTGGTCGAAGCACCGATGGTTTCCCAATACTCGGCCTGCATCTGCGCGATCGTGGTGCGCGGATCGCCGTCGCCCGCCGCGCGGTGGACGCTGGTTTCGACCGCCGAGCCGGTATCACGGTGCGCCTTCGAATCGAACCCGGTCTGGCTGTGCATGCCGAAGACCCTGGAGAACGAATAGAAATCGCCATACTTGATGAGCTGCGGGTGAGTGCCCTGGACGTGGTAGGGCTCAAGGAAGGCTTCCAGCGCCACCTTCCAGTTGCAATCGAAGATGCCCCAGAAGCGGAAGCGGTAGCGCATCTTGTCGAACTCGAACGGATCGATCAGCGAGGCGACCGGCTCCAGCCATTCGCGCAGCGGGCCGGCGTCCATGTCCATGTTGATCCAGATCCAGCCGCCCCAGGTATCGACCTGCACCGGGGTCAGACTGGTGCAGCCGGCGTGCAGCGCGCCCTGCCAGTCTTCTTCGTCGGGGATATAGGCCGCCGCGCCGTCCAGCCCGAAGGTCCAGGCGTGGTAATTGCAACCAAACTTCATCTGCGATCCGCGCGCCGAATGAGCGCCCCGGTCCTGCGCCATGGTCTTCGGACCGCCCCCGGTGTTGTTGCCCACCAGCCGCCGCCCACGATGCGGGCAGACGTTGTGGAACGCCTTCAGCGTGGTCGGGCTGTCGCGCAGGATCAGGATCGAATCGTGGCAGATGTTGTAGGTGATGAAATCGCCAACGGCCTTCAGCTCTTCCACCCGGCCCGCCTGTTGCCACACCTTGGACCAGAGCTTCTCGGGCTCGGCTTCGGCATATTCGCGGCTGATGAAGGCATCGACAGGATAGGTCAGCGCCTCGGAAAGTTCTTCCGAAGCAATCTTTTCAGGCTTGTTCATGACAAGACTCCCGAGGTTGGCGGGCGAACCCCTGGCTCGCCCGCCCTGCGCTCACGCTCCGCTTATTCGGCGGGTTCGACTTCCTGTGCGGTGGTCAGGGTCAGGCCCTTGAGCTCGCCTTCGTCGCGCCATTTCTTCAGCATGGCCTCGAAGGCGTAGTAACCTTCGCCCCAGGGTTCGCCGAAGATCGAGCGCTTCTTCTTCGTGTCGCCCTCGTTGTTGAAATAGGACGGCGTGCACTCGTTCGTGTATTCGGAATTGTCCACCGCGATCGAGCGCAAGTGCTTGATGTAGGCGTCTTGCGCCCCGGCACTGGGTTCGACCCGCACTGCCCCCCGCTTCAGCGCCTCGCTGGCGATGTAGCCGATGTGGAAGCCCTGATCGACGAAGGTCTTCGAATTGCTCGCGTTCGCAGCCGCCTGGGTGAAGCCGGTGAAGAACATGTTGGGGAAGTTGTTCGCCGTCATGCCCTGGAAGGTCTGGTAACCGTCGCGCCAGTAATCGTAGATCGACAGGCCGTTCGCGCCCTGGATCGTGTCGATCCCCCAGCGCCGGTCCAGATCGTTGGTGACTTCATAGCCGGAGGCGAGGATCAGGCAGTCGATCTCGTACTCGACGCCATTGTGGACGAAGCCCTTCTCGGTCAGCCGCTCGACGCCCTGCGTCTCGGCCACGTCGATCAGGGTGACGTTGTCCTGGTTGAAGGCCGGGTAGAAATCGTCGTTCGAGGCCGGGCGCTTGCACAGATAGCGGTAATAGGGCTTGAGCGCTTCGGCGGTGGCCGGGTCCTTGACCACGTTGCAGCGATCACGCAGCCGCTCCATCACGCGGTAATCCCACAGCGTACGCCGCTTGACGAATTCCTCCGGCGAAATGTCCGGCCACCCTTCGGCCTCAAGCTCTGCGTTCACGTTGCGGCTGATTTCGGTCCAGATATCGACGACGAGATCCGGCTCCTTCGGTGCGAGCCGCTCCATCGCCGCGTGGTGGAAATTGGCAATGCGTTCCTGCTGCCAGCCGGGCTTCTGGCTCTTGTACCAATCGGGGTCGATCGGCTGGTTGTTGCGCAGGTCAATCGTCGAAGGCGTGCGCTGGATCACGTAGGTCTGGCCGGCGTGCTTGGCGAGATAGGGCACCACCTGCACCGCCGTGGCACCGGTGCCGATGATCGCCACCTTCTTGTCCGCCAGCTTGGTCAGCGCGGGATTGCGCCATTCGCCGCCGGTATAGTCATAGTCCCAGCGGGCGGTGTGGAAGATTTTGCCCTTGAAATCGTTGATGCCGGGAATGCCGGGCAGCTTGGGCTTGTTGAGCGGGCCCATGGCCAGCACCACGAAGCGCGCCTTGATGTCATCACCCCGGTTCGTGCCGACGTGCCAGCGGCTCAGCTTCTCGTCCCAGACCAGCGAGTTGATCAGGGTGTGGAACAGCGCATTGTCGCGCAGTTCAAAGGTGTCGGCGATCTTCTGGCAGTGGTCGTGAATTTCATAGCCGTCGGCGAACTTCTTCGACGGCATGTAGTCCGTCTCTTCCAGCAGCGGCATGTAGACCAGCGAATCGTTGTCGCACTGGATGCCAGGATAGCGGTTCCAGTACCAGGTGCCGCCGAAGTTGCCGCCGTGATCGACGTTGTAGAAATTGCTGATCCCCGCCTTCTTGAGCTGGATCGCCACCATCATGCCGCAGTAGCCTGCGCCCAGGATGACCACGTCGGTCTCACCGGTAATCGGCTCGCGCGGGGCGACCGGGGTGTAGGGATCGACTTCGTAGATGTCTTTCCACTTGCCGTCCGCCGGAACGTACTGGTCGTTGAAATCCTTCTTGATGCGCCGGTCGCGTTCGCGGAGGTACTTGGCGTGAAGCTCTTCCATCCGTTCGGGGGTGACGGGCGGGCATTCGTGCAGGCTGTACATCGACATCGGGCATCCTCCGGGCGTGATATTTAATCAACAGTGTTGTTGATTAAGCTATCGAGTCGTCCGCATGGGTTCGTTGATCTGGATCAACCGCGCATCGCCACTGCGGCCACCGCGCAAAGCTCTGGAAAAGCCTGTTCGCCGCCTTCGGCCCAGGGGCTCGCGCGGATAAGAGGGCGCGGTGAGCGATTCCATCATCATCGGCGCGGATGCATCCGGCGCACCCGTGCGCATCGACATAGAGGAGCTGCTGGCCACCCGCCTGCTCGTCCAGGGCAACAGCGGATCGGGCAAGTCGCACCTGCTTCGCCGGTTGCTGGAGGAAAGCGCCGGGCTGGTGCAGCAGGTGGTGATCGACCCCGAGGGCGATTTCGTCACCCTCGCCGAACCCTATGGTCACGTGGTGATCGACGGTGCGGCCTATGGCGATGCCGAGATCGCCGCGCTGGGCGCACGCATCCGCCAGCATCGCGCCTCGGTGGTGCTGGCGCTCGACGGACTGGAGATCGACGGGCAGATGCGCTGCGCCGCACAGTTCCTCTCCGCCCTGTTCGATGCCCCGCGCGAACAGTGGTATCCGGTGCTGGTGGTGGTGGACGAAGCGCAGATGTTCGCGCCGGCGGCTGGCGGCGAAGTGAGCGAAGAGGTGCGCCGTGCCTCGCTCGCCGCGATGACCAACCTGATGTGCCGGGGGCGCAAGCGCGGGCTGGCCGGGGTGATCGCCACCCAGCGGCTGGCCAAGCTGGCCAAGAACGTCGCCGCAGAGGCGTCGAACTTCCTGATGGGGCGTACCTTCCTTGACATCGACATGGTCCGCGCCGCCGACCTGCTCGGCATGGAGCGGCGACAGGCCGAGCAGATCCGCGATCTGGAGCGCGGGCGGTTCCTCGGCCTTGGCCCGGCGATCAGCCGCCGCCCGGTGGCGGTGAAGGTCGGCCCGGCCCGGACGCGGACGCGCTCGGTGATCATGGGGCTGATGCCGCTGCCCGAGGCAGGTCCGCGCGACATGGAGGCGCTGCTCACCACCGACCTCGCCGCCGAAGCGCGCGAACGCCCGGCCCCGCCGCCGCCGCAACCCCGCGCGGTCGAGCCGGACGAACTGGAGCGCCGCATCACCGCTTTCGACGCACCGATGCCGCCGCAAGTGCCCGAGCTGGAGCCGGTCGAAGCCGGTGAAGCCGAGATACGGGTGCGCGAAATCCTGCTGGCCATGGCGCAGGAGGAAGGCAGCACCTTCCAGCAGGCCGCCGCGCTGTTCCAGGATTTCACCGTGCGTTGCCGGATCAAGGGATTGCCAGCGCAGTCGCTCGACATGACCCAGTTCCGCCGCCGTTTCTCGATGGCGCTGGCCGGGATTACCGACGAGGCGGACGAACGCCGCGCCGAAGTGCTGGGGCTGGCCGCGAACGTGCCGGACGATCTGCTTGCCCCGTTTCTGGTCATCGCCGTCGCCGCGCAGGATGAGGCCCCCTGCCCCGACGATGAGGTGCTGGCGCGCGCCTATGGCACCAGTTCCTCAGGCCGCATCCGCCGCCTGCTCGATCACTTGGAGAAGATCGGCCTGATCGTCGTGCGCACCGATTTCAGCGGCCGCCGCTCGATCAGCGTGCCGCATCTGGGGCTGACAACGGGCGCAGCGGTAGCGGTTTAGGCGGAGTTTGGACAAACTGAATCACAGGCCCAAGACCCCGTCCGTCCTGAGCTTGTCGAAGGACTGCTTTTTCTTTCAAGCCGTTACGTAAGAGGCATGAAAAAAGTGCTGTGCTTCGACAAGCTCAGCACGGACGGGGAAAGGATCAGGTTTCGAGCAGTCTACCCTAGCCGTCACCCCTTCGGCTGCCGCACGAAGGTGGGGACGCTGTCGAACCGCGATATCCGCCAGTGGCCGTCTCCCTCGCGCCGCACATCCATGACGACATCGGCATATGAGAACGGATCTGCGCAGTCTGCACCAAGGCCTTTTACCATCTCGGTAAAATAGATCAGGCTGAACGTGATGCCGGCATCGCCGGCGCTGCGGAAGGCGACGCGCAGGTTGCACAGGGCATGGCGGTGGACGGGAACGCCCGCCGGGGTCGCGCCCAGTTCGGCCAGCCGGCCCTCGTAGAATTTCACCACCTCGGCCTTGCCGATCCGGGCGATGCCGCGAACGGTGTAGTTGACGTCATCGGTCAGCAGATCGGCCATGCCGGTGCCATTGGCGATGTCCATCTCCACCGCCCAGTCGCTGATGAGCTGGTTGATCTCGACGATGCTGTGAACCTGTTCGGGGGTAAAGCGGGCCATGGATTTTTCCTCGTAAATCAGACGCGGCGAAGCGCGAGTACGGAGCCTTCGGCATCGCCCGAAACGTAAAGAGTGCCGTCCGCACCGGCGGCAATGCCGGTGAAGGACCACATCGGTCCGCACATGTCACCCACGCCGCCGGTGAAGCGCCCGAGCACGCCCTGCGGCGCACCGACCGGCAGGCCCGCGGCGATGGTGCGGCGACCGCCGCCGGACAGGTCGCATTCGATCACTTGCTTGGCGACCGTATCGACGGTGTAGAGTTTGCCACCGGCGATCACGATGCCTTCGGGGCGCGACAGGCCATCGATAACGGTTTCGGGCTTGCCCCCCACCAGCTTGACCACGCGCCCGCCATCGGCCTCTGCCACATAGACGGTGCCGTCATCGGCCAGCGCAACGCCCATCGGCATGGCAAGGCCCGAGGCGAGTTCGCTGACGCCGCCGCCGTCTCCCTTGAGCACGCGCCCGGTGCCTGCCTCGGCGAACACCGTGCCGTCCTTGCCGTCCAGCGCCACGCCCATCAGGCGGTCATAGCCGCTGAACAGCACGTCATGTTCCATCGCCGCCGGACGCCAGCGCGCGACATCGCCGTTGGCGGTGGTAACGACCCACTGCCCCGCTCCGTCTGCCGCCACGCCGCGTGTCCAGCCGGGGAAGCCGGGGGTGAACAGCAGCCCGGCCAGTTCCAGACTGCCGCCCGCGCGCAGGGTGTAGGTGAAGCCGCCATCGGCGACGAACAGTTCGCCTTCCGCCCCCAGCGCCAGCCCGAGCGGCCATTGCAGCCCCTTTTCCACCAGCGCGCGAACCTTGCCCGGTTCGAGGATCTCATGGATCGAACCGGTGATGTGCGAAACGAAGGTGCGGTTGCCCACGAAAGTGACGTTATCCAATCCGGGTCCGATGTCGGCCAGCACCGTCTTCTCGCCGGTGCGCGGATCGATCTTAAGGACCTGCCCGCTGGCGACCTGGGTGGAGACGATCATGCCGTCCGGACCGAACTTCACTGAATCCGGCAAGCCCAGATCACGCGCGACAACTTCGGGTTCGCCGCCGGCCAGATCGATGCGCCAGATCTCGTTCATCCCCATCACCGGGAAATAGAGCTTGCCGTCCGGCCCGACTTCGAAGGCATTGACCATCGGCACGTTGTCCAGGATCACGCGCGGCGCGCCGCCATTGCGGTCCAGTTCCATGATCCGCGCGCCGACGCGGCATTCGCCGGCGATGAGGTGGCCCTGATGATAGGTGATCGGGTTGGCGACCGGCATATCGCCGTGGATCACCTTCACCGTGCCATCGGGCGCGCGCATCACCACCCGGCCCTCGGTAATCTCGGTGCAATAGAGGTTGCCCGCCTCGTCGAAGACCAGATCGTCCGGCGCGACGATGCCCGCGCCCATCGCGCTGATCGTTTCTATCGCGCCGCTGTCCGGGTCGATGGCGGAGACCTTGCTGCCTGCCACCTGTGCCACGTAGATGCGCCCATCGCTGCCGGTGCGCAGGCCGTTGGCACCGTTGAGGCGGCTCGGCGGGGTCAGGCGGCTGACGCTCCAGCCCTCGGCCAGAGTGGCATTTCCGGCGTCATAGCGCCCGGCGAGCTGGGTCATGGCTGGTCCTCTTGCATCCTGTTCTCCGCTGCGAACATGGACGGCCCGGCGCGCCAGCGTCAACCGGCGAGGTTACGGGCGGCAATCGCGGCGGCGATGGTGGATGCGTCACGGCTGTACCGACCTGTTCCTCCCCTGGAAGGGGAGGTGCCCCGCAGGGGCGGAGGGGTATCC
>JAGWTB010000089.1 GCA_028869175.1 Sphingomonadales bacterium | reverse complement strand
AAGCAATATGGAGTTTTCTAATTTTTTCGACGCAGAAGTATTTTCTAGCATATTTGTTGATTGTAAAATGCATTCTGCTGATATGAGGAGTGGGGTATTTTTGGATATAGATTTCAAAAATTCGGATTTGAGATATTCAGATGGCAGAAATTCGGACTTTCGGCTTAGTAGATTTTATGACTGTGATATGAGGGGTATGGACTTTTATTCATCGGATCTCAGGCAATCATATTTCGAGAAGTGCGATCTCCGCAAAGTAAATTTTTTCAAAGCAAGATTGAATGGATCTAAGTTCTCCTCAAAGAAACCGTTGGCATGCAGTTTTATGAGGGCGGAATTAAAAAATGCTGATCTTCTGGATGCGGATGTTCGATCTTCAGATTTTAGGTTTGCTAATTTGGAAGGAGCAAAACTAAATATCGAAGATTTAATAAAGTGTGAAATAAATGGAGTTGTAATAGACAATAGAACGGAATTATCAAGAAATTGGGGTGAAATGAATAATAAATCTAAGAATGACATAAGGGATAAATTAAAGAAAATGGGTGCTGTTGTTAGATGGGGCGACTAGTAATTTATGATTACGGTTGAAGTGCGCTAAAATCTAGCCGCATCCGCGAAGAATGCATGGGCGACTATGGCGTCGAAGATTTATCCTGATCCTGCCGAAGCTGCCCCCGATGCTGATTCCGCTGAAACGGTGATCCGCATGGCCGATGTCGGCGCGCGCGTGGCGCGGCGGAAGGCGGAACTCGGTCTGCCCGAACTCCCCCGCAACCCCGGCACCCGCCGCACCCCCGCCAAGCGCGCCTTGCTGAAAGCGATCAAGGACGCCGGCGGCTCGTGGTGAGCGGGGCAGGGGGCTGAGCGCCGGGCGGCGCGCGGGGGCGGCTTTCCTACAGGGCGCGGGCATGGCATGATCGCCGCTCCGTTGCCCGCGCTCCGGTCCCCCCGCTCTTTCGCATCGTCCGCCCCCGCCCATCGCCCCGCCGCGAAAACTTCTGCCTGTTTCACTCGCGCGAAGTTGGTGAATTTTCCCGCGCCGCGCGAAGTTGCTGAACTTCGCCCCGGCGGAGACCGCGCCCCGCCGCGCGCCGGGGCTTGCCGGGCTGCTGCTCGGCGGGCACCCTGCCGACCAAGGGAGAGCACGTGTCATGAGCAGGATCCTCGGCCAGCCGGTCCACCAGGCCTATGTCTATCCGGACTTCGACAAGGCGCTCGCCCGCTTCGCCGCCGGCGGCATCGGTCCGTTCTACACGATGCAGACCGGCGGCGTCGGGCGATACCGGGGGGAAAGCCATCCGCTGCAGGTGATGGTCGCCTTCACCTATACCGGCGAAACCTGCCTCGAGATCATGACCCCCAACGGCGCGCCCGGCCAGCAGAGCGCCTATGACGAATTCCTCCGCCGCAACCCCGAAGGCGGCCTCCACCACATCGCCTATTACTCCACCGACTTCGCCGCCACCCTGTCCGCCATGCAGGCCGAGGGACTGGAACTGGTCCCCGTGCAGGAATTCACCGATGCCTCGGGCGAGCACCTGATCGAGATCTACTGCGAGCCAGTGGGCGTCGACAACCCGGTGCTCTACCAGCTGCTCCGCCCCGGCCTGTTCGATCCCTGGTTTGATGCGATGAAGGCGGAATGCGCGGGCTGGGACGGGCAGGACCCGGTGCGCGAGGCGCGGCCGCTGATGGAGGCGGCGCTGCGGGGCCTGTAGGGCCAGGGCTCAGTCCGCCGCGCCGGGCTCCGCCTGGAAGCCGTGCCGCGCATAGTAGGCGCGGTTGGCCTGGTAGAGCGCCTGCGGGTCGATGCCGTATTCGGCGTTGGAATAGCTGTGCCGCCCCTGCCGTCCCTGCGGGTTGGCGCTGAGCCAGGCGCGCATCCGGGCCTCGAACCCGGCGCTGAACGCCAGCCCGAAGTGCGCGTAGATCCGCCGCACCGTGGCGACCGGATCGCGCATCAGGTCGGTGTAGTGGCAGTCGATGATCTGCCCCTCGCGCTCGGGATGAGCCGCGCGCCAGTCGAGCGGGGCGGAGAGGAAGGGGCGCATGGTGTCCTGCAGCAGCGCGGCGAAGCGGTGCTTGTCGAAGGCACCGGGCCGGTCGAACGGCAGCACCGAGGTTTCGAGCAGGCGGCAGACCGAGGCGAAGTTGCGGCCCGGATGGCGGTGCGTCACCACCACCCGCGCATCGGGGTAATGCTCGAACAGCTTGCCGAAATAGGGCGCATAGGCCGGAGCCTTGAGCGTCCAGTGCGAGGCGGCGGGGCGGAAGGCATCCATCAGGGTGAACAGGTTGCGCTCGTAGGCGAACAGGCCATCCGCCACCTCGGGCCGGTTGATCGCATGGAAGTAGCTGCGCCCGGCGCTGGCGGCCGAGAGGAACTGCAGGCCGTGGTGCAACTGCACGTAGAGCAGCGATTCCTCCTTCGCGGTCGGCGAATAGGGGTGCGACTGGGCGAAGCGCTCGATCAGGCCGGGGGCGAAGCGGCGCAGCCTGGCGACGTTGTCCTCGCTGAGGGCAATGCGCGGATCGGCCAGCGGGTCATCGCCTGATCGCATCGGCGGCACCGGGCGTTCCAGCTCGAAGGTGAAGGGCGCGCGGGTGGCCGGGTCTTCGCTCAGCAGGCGTTGCAGCAGGGTGGTGCCGGTGCGCGGAAAGCCAGTGACGATCAGCGGGGCCTTGAAGCGGCCATGGCTGAGAATGAAATCGCGATGCTCGTCAAAGAACCGCACGGTGCGCGCCCGCGCGATCAGATAGCCGCGCGCCATCTGGCCGATCATCAGCCGGCCCACGGCGGAGATGTGCGGGTTGTCGTCAATCCCCCGGCAGTAGTGGAGCAGCAGGTCGCGCAGGCGGGCGATCTGTTCCGCCGTACCCCAGTCCGCGCCGGGCTGGACCCGGTCGAACAACGGCGGCAGGTGTTCGGACAGGCACAGCAGGCGGTGGCTCGCCAGCGCGGGCAAGCGGCTCGCCGGGCCGATCAGCCGCAGGTACCAGGGGAAGCGGACGAAGTTGGCCGGATAGCGACCCGACCGGTCGCGGCGGGAAAGGCGCGGATCGACCTGATAATATTCGAAGCCGCTGTCCAAACCCGTGTCTCCGCCCGGCGGTGCAGCCGGCGTCATGCTGCGAGGTGGCCGCTTTGGCAAGCGGCGGTTGGGTGACTGCGTGAGGTGGAGAAAAGGCCGTGAACAAGGCCGAACGGCAAATGGGGCCGGCATTGCTGCCAGCCCCATTCCCGCCTGCGCCGATCTCCTCGCGCCGTGGCATGGCCCTTGCCCAAAGGCTTGGACTTCCACCCCGGCATTCGGCCTGTCGACCGCCGGCGTTTCTGGTTCCGTCAGGCCGGAGCTAGACCCTTGCGGGTGTTGCCCTCTGGCCTGGCGGTCCCGAAGGATCGGACGTCCGCCTTGCGTCCCGGCGAGCATACCTCCTGCCGAAGCAGGTCTTTTGCCGTGCCTGTTCGCGACCGCGTGGTTCCGGTCCTGTCGGTGGCATGCCGCTCGCTGCATCTTCGGTTCGCTGCTCTGGTTCCCGAAGAATCCTTTGCTGCTGGTTTTCCGATACTGCCGCGGGCATCGCCGCCGACCCGATCAGGTTCAAGTTCCCGTTATCCTTCAGAGTGTTACCCCTTCAGAACCCGGTGGCTTTCGCCCTCTCGATGACTTGAAGCTGCGCCCTGATGGTGAGTCGAACAAGCCGGCCAGGGCCGAGTTATCCACAATTCACCATCTTGGTGGTGGATAAGTCGGCCATCGCAGTGGACAGAATCAGAAGCCCCCGTCAAGCGGCACGGTTTTGTGCCGCATCCCGCTACCGGGCGGACACAAAGCTTCCTACCGGTCGCGCTGGGCGAGCAGACGCAGCCGCGCTTAACGATCCCTCTGCGCCAAGAGGCGCAACCGGAGAGCGTTGAGCTTGATGAAGCCCGCCGCATCCTTCTGGTCATAGGCTCCGGCGTCATCCTCGAAGGTGACATGGCGCTCTGAATAGAGCGAATTGGGCGACTTGCGACCGACGACACTGGCGCTGCCCTTGTAGAGTTTGAGCCGGACAGTGCCCGACACCTTTTCCTGGCTGTGGTCGATGGCGGCCTGCAGCATCTCGCGCTCGGGGGCGAACCAGAAGCCGTTGTAGATGAGCTCGGCATATTTCGGCATCAGCTCGTCCTTGAGGTGTGCCGCGCCGCGATCCAGCGTGATCTGTTCGATGCCCCGATGCGCCCGGGCATAGATCTCGCCGCCCGGCGTCTCGTACATGCCACGGCTCTTCATGCCGACGAAGCGGTTCTCGACCAGATCGAGCCGGCCGATGCCGTGCTTGCGGCCAAGTTCATTAAGCGCGGTGAGCAGGGTGGCGGGGCTCATCGCCGCGCCATTCAGTGCGATGCCGTCGCCCTTCTCGAAGTCGATGGTGATGTATTCCGGCGCGTCTGGCGCGTCTTCGGGGTTGACCGTGCGACTGTAGACATAGTCCGGGGTCTCTTCCCACGGGTCTTCCAGCACCTTGCCCTCGCTGGAGGTGTGCAGCAGGTTGGCATCGGTGGAGAAGGGGCTTTCGCCGCGCTTGTCCTTGGGCACGGGGATCTGGTGCTGTTCAGCCCAGGCGATCAGCGCGGTACGGCTTGTCAGGTCCCATTCGCGCCAGGGGGCGATGACCTTGATCGACGGTTCCAGCGCATAGGCGGAAAGTTCGAAGCGCACCTGATCGTTGCCCTTGCCGGTAGCCCCGTGGGCGACGGCATCGGCCCCGGTTTCACGCGCGATCTCGATCAGCCGCTTGGAGATCAGCGGGCGGGCGATCGACGTGCCGAGCAGATAGTCGCCCTCATAACGGGCATTGGCGCGCATCATCGGAAAAACGAAATCGCGCACGAATTCCTCGCGCAGGTCTTCGATGTAGATGTTGCTGTCGGGCAGGCCCATCAGCTTGGCCTTGGCCCGCGCCGGTTCCAGCTCCTCGCCCTGGCCGAGGTCGGCGGTGAAGGTCACCACCTCGCAATTGTAGGTGACCTGCAGCCACTTGAGGATGACGGAGGTGTCAAGGCCGCCCGAATAGGCGAGGACGACTTTCTTGATGTCGGACATGGCAGGTTTCCGCTGGACAGACGTTACGATACAGCCGCGCCCCTAGGGCATGGGGGCGGGGACGGCAAGGTGGGAGAGGAGGGGGAGCGGCAGCCGGATCAGCGCCGCTTGGTCAGCCGGTTCCCGCTGCCGCGTCCAGATGCCACTTCGGTGCCTCATCCAGCGCAGACAGTCGCGCCGCCTCGGGCTCGATCCAGGCGCGGGTCATCGGCAGGGTGCCGCGCTGCTTCACCGACAGGATGTGGAAGTTGACCATGCTGCCGTGGTAGAAGCTCTGCTCGGCCCCCGCGAGATAGAACTGCCACATGCGGAACAGCCTTGCGTCATAGAGCGCGGTGATTTCCTTTTCGTGCAGGCAGGTGCGGCGATACCATTCGGCGATGGTGTGGCCATAGTGGTAGCGCAGCACCTCGATGTCGGCCACTTCCCAGCGGGTGCGTTCCAGCGCGGCGACCAGTTCGCTCATCGCCGGGATGTAGCCGCCGGGGAAGATGTACTTGCGAGTCCATTTGTCGGTCGTGCCCGGCGGGCCGGTGCGTCCGATGGTATGGGTGAGCATCACCCCGTCTTCGGCCAGCAGGTTGCGCGTCTTGGCGAAGTATTCGCCGAAGTGTGGTGCCCCGACGTGTTCGATCATGCCGACCGATGTGATCCGGTCAAACTGGCCCTGGACGTCGCGGTAGTCGATCAGCTGGAACTTCACCTTGTCGGCCACGCCGGCAGCCTCGGCGCGCTCGTTGGCGAACTTGACCTGATCGGGGGCGAGGCTGACGCCCAGCACCTCTATGCCGAAATGGCGATTGAGATAGAGCCCGAGGCCGCCCCAGCCGCAACCGATGTCCAGCAGGCGCATGCCGGCGCTCTTTGATGGATCAAGGTGCAGCTTGGCCGCGATCAGCGCCTTCTTGTCCACCTGCGCACGTTCCAGCGTATTCGCCGGATCGCGGAAATAGGCCATGGTATATTGCCGGTCCTCATCCAGGAACAGCTCGTAGAATTCGCGGGTCAGGTCATAGTGGTGGGTGACGTTGCTGCTGGCCTTGGTGCGCAGGTTGATCTGGTCCGCCTTGGCGACAATCCAGTCCATACCGCGCCGGAAGGCCGAGGGCGCATGCATCTCTACCGACTGTTCCCTGGCCTGTCCCATCACGAACAGGACGAAATCACGCACGTCGGCGGGCGGATCGATCAGCATCCGCCCGTCCATGTAAGCCTCACCCGCGCCGACGCGCGGGTCCTTCGCAACATGCATTGCCGCGCCCGGATCGGTGAAACGGATCGCGATTTCGGCTCCATCGCCGCCGCCCGGCCCATAGAGGTAGACCTTGCCGTCATGGTCGGTAACGGTGAGCCGGCCCTTGCGGATCATCGCCTTGAGCATCTTGTCGAGTAACCACATGGCTTTGACACTATGCGGATGGCAGGGTGAGGCAAGCGCAATTTTCCGGTTTCAATCGAAACCGCATGGTGCCATGACTGCGCCCATGATCCAGCGCCACCACTTGCTCGCCGCCGCCATGATCGCGGCTCCCGCCCTGTTCCCCGTCGCTGCCCATGCCGAAGAAGGCATGTGGACGTTCGACGGTTTTCCCGCCGCCCAGATGCGCGCGCAATATGGCTGGGCACCTGACCAGCCATGGCTTGACCGCACGCGCGCCGCCGCGGTGCGGCTGACCGGCGGCTGCTCGGCCAGTTTCGTGTCCGATGCCGGGCTGATCCTCACCAATCACCACTGTGTTGCCGATTGCCTGGCGGACCTGTCGACTGCCGACAACGATCTGTTGGGCAAGGGCTTTCGCCCTGCCAGCCGGGCCGAGGAACGCAAGTGCCCCGGCCAGCAGGCCGAAGTGGTCACGGCGATCGGCGATGTCACCGCCGACGTGAAGCGCGCCATCGGCAGCCTTGCCGGGGCCGATCTGGTCAAGGCCCGCGATGCCCGCATGGCGGAGATCGAAAAGGCCGGTTGCCCCGACATGGTCAAGACACGCTGTCAGGTGGTGCCGCTCTATGGCGGAGGGCAGTACAAGCTCTATACCTACCGCAAATATTCCGATGTGCGCATCGCCTGGGCACCGGAAGACCGCGCCGCGACATTCGGCGGCGATCCGGACAATTTCAACTTCCCGCGCTATTCGCTCGATGCCTCGTTCCTGCGGGCCTATGAGGACGGCAAGCCGGTGAAGCCCGCCGCCTTCCTCAAATGGAACCCGCGCGGACCGCAGCCCGGCGAGGCGACTTTCGTCGTCGGCAACCCCGGTTCCACCTCGCGGCTCTACACCACTGCACAGCTGGCCATGGACCGCGAACTGCGCCTGCCGGTGACGGTGACGACGCTGTCCGAGTTGCGCGGGCGGTTGATCCGGTCGATGGAGGAAAGCCCCGAGAAGTACCGGGAAGGACAGGAAGAGCTCAACGGGATCGAAAACAGCCTCAAGGTCTACATCGGCCGGATGAAGGCGCTGAACGACCCGGCCTTCGCCGCGCGGCTGGCGCAGGCCGAGGCAGACCTGCGGAGCAAGTCCGCCGGTAATGCGGCCATCGGCGATCCCTGGGCGGACGTTGCGCGCGCGGTCGATGCGTCGCGCGCGCTCTATCTGGCAAACCGCTACATGCGCCCGTCAAGCAGCCTGTATGACTATGCCCGTACCTTGGTGCGCGCGGCGGCAGAGCGGGCGAAACCCAATGGTGAGCGCTTGCCCGGATACACTGATTCCGCCCTGCCGCTGACCGAGAAGGTGGTGCTGGACAACAAGCCGGTCATCACATGGATCGATCGGCAGTCGCTGGAGTGGAGCTTGTCCAAGGCGCGCGAATACCTCGGCGTCGATGATCCGGACAGCAAGCTGCTGCTCGGCAGCGAATCGCCCGAGGCTATGGCGGCGCGACTGGTCGGCGGGAGCAAGCTGGGCGATCCGGCGGTGCGCAAGGCGCTGTGGGACGGCGGGCAGGCGGCAATCGATGCCTCTACCGATCCGATGATCCTCTTTGCGAAGAAGCTGGACGCGCGCGATCGCGAACTGACCAGGCTGACCAACCAGCAGGTCAGCGGCCCGCTCACCGCCGCCGCAGCCAGGCTTTCGGACGCGCGCTTTGCTGCCTACGGAGCAAGCGTCTATCCCGACGCGACCTTCACCCTGCGGATCAGCTACGGCAAGGTCGATGGGTGGATGGAGCGGGGCAAGCCCGTTCCGCCAGTCACCACGCTGGGCGGCACCTATGACCGCTCGACCGGGGCCGAACCGTTTGATCTTGCCCCGGCCTTTGCCGCGAATGCCGCCAAAGTGGACCGGGCGGTAACCTACAACTTCGTCACCACCAACGACATCATTGGCGGCAATTCAGGATCGCCGGTGCTCGACAAGGCGGGGACGGTGATCGGCGCGGCGTTTGACGGCAACATCAACTCGCTTGGCGGCAACTACGGCTATCAGGCCGACGTCAATCGCACCGTCGTGGTCAGCACCGCTGCGGTCAACGAGGCACTGCGGACGATCTATCCCTCGCCGGCATTGCTGGCAGAGCTGAACGGGAAGCGGTCGCGATGAGCGGCGGAGGCTGCCCGAATCAGGCGTTTTGACCTTATCCCGTCCGTGCTGAGCCTGTCGAAGCACTGCTTGCGTTTGTGAACTGTTGCCTGAAGCAAAGGACGGTGGTTGACCTACGGTCGCCTTCGGCCCGACAGGCTCGGCATGGACGGGGATTGGGTCGGCCTTCGTGTAGTTAGCTCTACCCCAGCCAGCCCAGGATTTGCGCCAGCTGCCACAGACCCAGCACCAGGAACAGCAGCGCCGCTGCGGTCCGGGTGGCCGTGAGCGATACGCGCTTGACCAGTTCCTCGCCCAGGAACACCGCCGGGGTGTTGGCCAGCATCATGCCGAACGTGGTGCCAGCGGCGACAATCGCCACGTTGTGATACTGCGCGCCCAGCGCGATGGTGGCGACCTGTGTCTTGTCACCCATCTCGACGAGGAAGAAGGCGACCAGTGTGGTCAGGAATGGCCCGCCGCGATGCTTGAAGCCTTCCTCGTCATCATCCAGCTTGTCGGGCACCAGCGTCCAGGCGGCCATGGCGATGAAGCCAATGGCAACGGCGGTGCGGAACCACGGGGCATCGATCAGTCCCGCCACTTCCTGCCCGACAAAGGCTGCCAAAGCATGGTTGGCGATGGTGGCGCAGAGGATGCCTGCGAGAATTTGCCAATGCGCACGCAGCCGCGCGGCAAGGACAATGGCGAGCAGCATCGTCTTGTCGCCGATCTCGGCGAGGGCGACGACGGCGGTAGAAGCGGTGAACACGCTCAGGGCATCGGGAATCATCATCGCCGCGCCAGATAGAGGACATCGCGCGGCTGCGAAAGTAGGTGCTGGCCCGAATCGACAAACAGGGTTTCACCACTCGCCAGCCAGCCCTGGCTGAGAAACAGCGCTGCCTCGGCCAGTTCCTGCGGATCGGTCAGGCGTTGGAGCAGGTTCATCCTGCCGCTGACCTCGTGTTCGTGGTCCACCTGATCGAAGCTGGGCAGCATGGCACCGGGCGCGAGGCCGTAGACCCGGTCGGCGGGATCGGAAGCAGCCATGGCCAGCATCTTCACCGTGGCGGCAAAAGCGTGCTTGGCCATGGTATAGGAAAAGAAATCGGGGTTCGGGTTGGCCAGCTTCTGATCGGTAAGCTGCACGACGCGCCGTCCGCCCTGCGCCCGGGCACTGTTCAGGAAGGTCTGCGCCATGCGCGCCGGGCTCTCGGCATTGACGGCTATCGCCTTCGCGAAGACGGCGGGTTCGATGCCATCCGGGCCGTCCCATTCGAACACGGCGGCGCAGTTGACCAGCATCCGCCAGTCATCCAGCCGCGCTGCCAGCGTGCCGATCATGGCGACGGCGGCGTTCCCATCGGCCAGATCGCAGCACACTGTTTCAGCCGAAGGCAACGATGCGGCAAGGTGTTCGGCTTCGCGCCGCGACGTGCCGTAGTGGATGACAACGTGCCAGCCTGCCCCGGCAAAAGCACGGGCCAGTATCGCACCGATGCGCTTCGCGCCGCCTGTTATGAGTACCGCCGGGGCCATGGCTTGCGTCAAACCACAGCCCCGGTGGGGAGGAAACCTCTATTTGTGATCGGGACGACAGTTCGCCCCGGCGCTTAGAGCCTGATGACACGACATTGACCCGCCCTGACGGAGCCGATTTTGGTTTGTGGGGAGGCGCGAGGAGTGAGCGATGCCGTAGCATCGTGATCGACGAGCAACGCTCCCACGGGCCAAAATCG